>JBFGAX010000099.1:0-6791 GCA_041567895.1 Acidimicrobiia bacterium | reverse complement strand
GATGACAACCTTGCCATCTTCGATCTCGATGCTGATGTCGTCACCATTTGCCATCGTGGCCGAACGTAGCCAGCTGCAATCCGGATGACGGAACCGAGAAAAGATCTGCTGAGATCAGCCGGCTTCCGGTTGGGGAGCATTCGCCGCTGCGTCGTCCATCTGTTCACTTCGATAGAGGGCACTGAATTGGAGGAGCAGGAACGACATCGTCGCCCACGACAGCATGATGAAGAGTGCTGAACCAATGGCGAAGAGGACCGCATCGTTCATCGTGTTGTGTCCTCTCCGACCAGCACCAGAACTCCGAGAGAGTGGATGGCAGGCACCCACAGCCCAACGAACAGGCCGACCTCACGATCGACGAGGAACCAGAGCGTCACGGAAAGGACGAAGGAAACGAAAGCTCCGAACATGAAGATGAGCTTCACGCGGTGGAATTGGGAAAGCCTCGAAAGTAGATTTGAAGAGGTGGTGGTGGGATTCAAAAGGGTCCTCCTTGAGATTGGCGAGTTGTGTTGTATTCGATGCCCAGGTGATCTCTGGATGACATCGGAGTTGCGCGTTCGTCTCGGCACTCGAAGACGTGTCGACGGCGTTATGGACTCGATGCAGTGATCTCCGCCCAGCGCACCCCACAACAACCAACCTGTACATGAACTCCGCGACGATAGCTCTCTGCATGTTTCGACTCAAATCGCGGAAAGTGCCCAAGCTACTTCACTGAGCCGTGTGTATGAAGCGACCTCGCCAGGGCGGCCACGCACTCATTTCAGTTCCGACCGAGCCTCGAACTAACTGGCGGCTTCTTGCCTGACGATGTCAATCCAGGCCCGATACGTTTCGACGTTGCCCTTCAATCGATGTGCGGTCTCGCACGTGGCGTGATCACATTTCATCTGACCATCGTCAGCGGCGAAGTCGTACATGCAGGTATTGCAGGTCACCTGTAGCTCCGAAGGCAAGCCGGGGCAGTCGTAGTGGCTGCACGGCCTGGCCCCCGGCGCCGTCAGACTCGACACCGTGCACCCCGGGCAACGGGGTCGGAAGCTCTGAACTACCTCAGGCAGTGAGGCGAGATCGATGATCTGGTCAGCAGTCAGCATGCCAAACTCCCATCGGTCGACTACCTAGCTGTGCTTTAAAGATGCTCCAGGCGTTTGGTTGGCGATAGAGGCCAACGTCCTCGATTGGTTTGTCGGAGCCAGGACCTGATGTAGGCGCCACACCGCCGACGGCCGGCAAATCCCCATTTCGGGCGCGTTCCAGGCTGGCAATTATCCGGTCGCAGAGGCCGCATTTCCGTTTCAGAGCTCTACTTTGACACTTCCGGTTTGGTCCACACCGAAAGCATGGCCTCCATCGCTTTCCCTTGGTCCTCTCGTGACTCGAGCCGAGACCCGCCGCTACGACAGAAGAAAGGATGGTGTCAGAGGGACGTCAGCGCGTGGTCCATCATGGGAGCGACTATTGACCAGTCATACCGTCGCATGCGAGTGGCGAGTTCCTCACGCAACGACAGTCTTTCCTTGGAATGTTCGATGACCTTGGCGAGGTGGGGAGCGAGTTCCCCGTCGTACAGCGAGCTCTCGATCACCGGGGAACCAAGTAACTCGGGATACGCCAGGCGGTTGGGTAACACGGGAAAGGAACCCGATGCCACGGCTTCTGCAATGGAAACGCCAAAGAACTCTTGATCGGCAGTCGACACGACGATGTTTGCGAGGGCCAGGAGGTCGCGGTAGTCATCAGGCTCGGCCCAGCCGTCATGAACCAGGCGGTCCGGAAACCTCGCTCGAATTCGATGGTGTGCAACGGACTTATCGCGTTCGCCGAGTAGCAGCAGTCTCCAATCGAGGTCCTCGATCTGTTCGAGTGCTTCGGCGAACCGATCCGGCCGCTTGTCGGTTTCCCATCGATGGTTCCAGAGCACGATCGGCGAGCCATCGGGGAGGTCGTGAAGGTGGATGTTTGAGAGGTCGATGCCAACCGGAACAACGGTGGCCCCTTGCCATGCTGCCAGCGCTGCAGGGTGGTCGAGGGCCATGAGCGCCTCACCGAACGACGACCAGTGGTACTGACTGTTGAACACGGTGAGGTCGGCGGCCGCCACACTTCGCGCATTGATGCGGCCGTAGTTGATGTCGACCGTCGCGCCGTAAGTGAGCTGGTTCTCGTGCATGTAAAGGATGGTCGGAAGCCTGATGTCGAGACGTGCCCGAAACGTTGCGAGATCCATCATGTCCGTAGCGAGGATCGCGTCCGGAATCCAACCCCCGGTGACGATCCGGTTTGCTTCAGCGGCCAATTCTTCGCCCGCGGTCTTCATGCGCCGACGCCAGTGTGTGCCAGGGCGTGAGATGACACGTACCTCATGCGAGCTGTGGGTGCGATAGCCCTCAGCCCATTGCCGATGCGAACCGCCCCACCACGGCTCAACCAGCAAGACTTTCACGAGCTACGAGGCCGAGAACCCGCCATCGACCAGGAATTCTGCACCCGTGACGAATGACGATCCATCCGCGGCAAGGAACACAGCAATCGACTCAAAATCGTTCGGTTGTCCCCATCGACGCAGCGGTGTTCGGGTCATGAAGAAGCGGTTGGCTTTTTCGTCTGCCTGGACGCCTTCTGTCATGTCGGTTTCAACCCAGCCAGGTGAGACGACGTTCACCCTTATCCCTTTCCGACCGTACCTCACCGCAAGTGCTCTCGCCAGCTGGAGGACAGCTCCTTTGCTGGCCGAGTAGTGAGGGGCCAACGGGAGGCCGAGGTGTGCGGCAAGGCTGGCGGTGATGACGATAGAACCCGGTTGCTCGCGAGCGACGAGCCGCTTGATGACAGATTGGGTGCAGTGGTGAACACCATCGACATTGACGCTCATCAGCCGGCGCCATTCTTCGTCGTCCATGTCGGTGTATTCGAGACTGGCGGTGGTTCCCGCATTGGCGAACAAGATCGAGACGTTGCCGAGCGCTTGCTCCGTCTCGTCGAGCGCCGCCTCGACGGCCGACCGATCTGTGACGTCCACGGGTAGCCCGAGAGAGCTCACGCCTAGCCCGGTGAGCTCGGTCGTTGCGGTCCGGTTCATCGCTTCGTCTCTGCTCCAGATGGCGACGTTGGCACCGGCTTTGGCGAGACCTCTGGCAAACCCGAGGCCAATGCCCCGGTTTGCGCCCGTGACGACGGCCGTTCGCCCTGAAAGATCAAACATTTCCATGGCGCGAAGCTAGTACGTACCCGCTGGCAGCCTTCTTTGTCACACCCTCCTGATACCGTTACATCATGATGAAGAACACAACAACTGCCCCTCCTCAATCCATGTCGCCCTCGGCTCGCAGCGACTGCGTTGATGCAGTCGACACGGTTGGCTCGATAGGTGATCCAGCCCCTGACGATGTAGCCGAAGCCATGGAAAACCTCGAAGCGGCCGGTTTCACCTTCGAGGTGGTCGACTGTGCCTGCCGCATCTGCGCCAGGAGCGGTGCTGTAGCTGCCTAGCCCGGCGCACTCAGCCCAGCATGGGAGATGCGCAAGCCGAGGCGTTGATGGCAACACCGGGAAGCGGCAGCAAGCTCGGACGATACGTCTGGACGACATCTACACAAACTTCGGAGGAAGTAACCGACACGGTGAGCGATCGATTCTCGACAGCTACCAGATCGTCCGACATGGACTCGGCGAACCTTGTGGCGTCACGACGGTCGAGAATCAGGTCACCATCGGCGAGCGATTCCTGATCGAGAGCTGTGGCCGCAGCCTCGGCGGATAGATCGGCGACATATGCCGCCTGGCGGGCTGCAATCGAGAACCGGCCAATTTCAATCGCGAGGGAAACGGTGAGCACCGCACCGATGAGTATGACGACGACTGCAGGAGTCGTACTTCCCGCATCGTATTCGGATTTACGCAGAACCACGATGACCGCTTCGAAATTGAGATAACTCGGCCTGCGATGTCGAGATGATGGTCACTGGCCCCACCAGTGGCAAATCGATGGTTCGTTCCACGTAGGCCGACACCCGGGAGGTGCCGATGTTCACCTCCGCTGTGGCGTTACACGGCACGTCACCACACACGATCGAGCGCGCGAGATCTTCAGCGATCTGGTCGTCACCCGTGCGACCCGCGGCCTGCGCCGCCGAGAATGCTGCTTCAACGACGCGTTCGTTTGCGTCCTGGTAGGTCAACACGGTCTTGATCACCGGCAAACTCAAGGCGAGCACAATCGATCCGAGTACCAGAATCTCGACCATGCCCATGCCTCGCTCTGACGTGATAACAATTCTTCGAGGCATCCCGCCATTGGCCAAAGCGCTGAAACGTCGTCGCCTCACCTGTCAAACCTCAAGGCACGATCACCGGGTAAGCGCTGGATTCGACGCGCAGTTCGATCGCCCCCCACGACGGACCAGGTGGCGCCCAATCGAAAGTTGCGGCGACAGCGGTAGCACCGCTCCGGACGTGCTCAACCTCCACTGTTTCGTCGCCGGTAACGGCGGTCAAGCGTTGGCGGGCCGCCTGGATGATCGCAGCCGGATCGGCACTCTCTCGCGTCAGCGATCTGGCCGCTTGATCCACGATCGCTTTGGTTTCGTTCCGAACGACGAGGACGAATGAACTCTGCACCATGACTATCAGCATGACGAAAGCGATGGATAATGCAATAGCGCCGTCGATGATGGCCGAGCCGGTGTCGGCTAACTGCCGACTCCGCTGAGTTCTCCGGTGACGTTTGCCCAGATATCGCCAACCGTCGACCGAACCTCGGGAGCCAGGACCGCGATCACGAGCACCACGAGGAGCGCCATTCCAACCCATTCGATCGTGGTCACACCTCGATCGTCTCGAACATTCAACATTGCCTTCTTCCTTTCTCAGGGGTCTCATTGTTGAGCCAATTGACGGAGACCGGCCAGGGCCGGATACACCAGAAAAATGAGTGTGACCGGAATCATGAGGGCGAGAATCGGTGCGTACACGGCGACGGCGCGCTTTCCGCCCTCGGTGATGAGTTCGCGCTCCAGAGTTGCCCGGTAGTCCCGCGACAACTCGATGAGGTGACCGGCCAATCTTCCGCCCGTATGGTGGCCTGTCGCAAGGAGGTCATAGAGTCGCCGGGCTTCGGGCTGAGCGGTGTCGTTTGCTGCTTGTTCGAGACTCTCCGCTATCGACTCACCGCTCCTGTATCTGGACAGGGCTCTTGCCAACTCGCTTGTTCCGACACCTGCTCCGATGGAGACCATCCGCTCGATCGCCTGGATGATTGATTCGCCGGACATGATCTGAATGAGCAAGGCGTCGGTCAGCAGCGGCAGCTCTTCCTTCAGTTGTTGACTGCGTCGCTCGGTGCGCCGCGTCACCCACATCCGAAAGAAGAGAACGCCGGCAAATGCCCCGGTCAGCGCGAGGCCAGGCGCCGAGCGTTCAGGGCCTGCGATGAACACATCTCCACGAGCGATCAACAACCCGACCATCACACCGGTCACGGCTGCCATGATGTTCCGCAACCGCCACTCCGCATAGGTCCACGCCAGGCCCGCCTTTGAGAGCCGGGAGGCAATTGCGTGTTGACGATCCCTAGCGGGCACCCTGGCAGGCTCCAGGTAACTCCCAACCCGCTCACTGAGCGAAGGCGCAGGTTTGGGTACCACAATCAGAAGTACCCCAACCGCAGTAAGCACAGGAAGCACCCAGAACGTCATCGGAGAATCCGTCGAGGCTCGCTGAGTCGGGCAGCAGAACGAGCGGCAAGATAGCCGATGCCCGTGGCCCCGAGTCCGAACAGGATGATGCTTTGTCCCCTCTCAGTTCGATACGCCGCCGCTGCTGCCTCGTTGGTGGCAACCGTGATCACCAGGAGAATCCACGGAGCCAGCAGGGCGACCATGGCCGTCATTCGCTGCTGGGTTAGTGAAGCTTCGTGGGCCTTTCGCAGTCTCACCTCGTCGGCGATGGATGCGCCGGCATCGGCCAGTACGGTGGCGACCCGTCCGCCACCGCTGCGGTGAGCGACCGATATGAGTGTGATGGCGCGATCTGTAGTTGGATCCGCAAGAGACCTTCGGGCGTGCTCGAGAGCCTCGGCGAACGCTGCACCCTGGGACGTCCTGCGTCGTACTTCTTCGCTGAGCTCCCCGAGCCCACCCCCTGTCCTCTTGCCCGCCTCGACAAAAGCTTCGGGAAGCGAGCGCCCGGCTGACAGGGATCCTCGCACGCCAGAGAGGAAGTCGGGCCAGGCTTCAATGACCTCTTGTCTTTTCGCCCGCTCCCTCGAGGCGCGCAATCCGAGTGGCAAGGAAGCTGCAAGGACACCGGCTGCTGCGACGACGGCGACGACGCCGGTAAGGAGAAGGGTGACCAGCCCGACAACAACCCCGACCACCATCGCCGTGGCGATGGTCGCTGGGTTCGGGAGCCTGGACCTCGTCGCACCGGCACTGTTTGGCAGCGGGGCCCCCGCCAGTACCCAACCCGCCGCCGCGGCGAGCACAACTGCCAGCCCTCTCACTGTGGCCACCTCATGCCCGCGCTCCGATAGTCATCCTCGTCGTTCGGCCGCATACCCGTCCATCGCAGGTCGCCCCGGGTGTGCTCAAAAAGGGTCTGGACGGTGAATAGCCGGTCGTCCATCTGGGGATTGACGGAGACGATTTCGTCGACGCGTCGGCCCTGGTCGGATCGTTTGAGATGCACAACGAGATCGATCACGGAAGATGCGGTCGAACGAACGAAGGGAATGGAGATGTTCTCTCCAGCCAGCACCGAATAGGACACGAGTTTTTCGAGCGCGT
>JBFGAX010000098.1:0-6850 GCA_041567895.1 Acidimicrobiia bacterium | reverse complement strand
GACCTGGGGGGAGTCCGCTGGCGGTCCAGGTGAGGGTGTTGGCTGGGATGTCGGGGTCGGTGGCGGTGACCGTGAGGCTGATGGTGTCGGATTCGTTGTTGGTCTGGTTGCCGGGACTGGTGATGCTGGGTCTGGTGTTGGTTTCGGTGACGGTGATGGTCACGGTCTGTGAGTCGGTGAGGTTGGGGGTGCCGTTGTCGGTGACGGTGATGGTGAACGTGTAGGCGGCTGGTCCCTGACTTTCGGTGGGTGTCCAGGTGAATTCACCGGTGGCGGGGTCGAGGACGGCTCCGCTGGGAGCACCGGTCATGGTGTAGGTGAGACCGTCACCGTCGGGGTCGGTGGCGGTGACCGTGAACGAGATCAGAGTCTGTTCAGCCGCGGTCACGTCCCCCACCGGATCCAGGACCGGAGCCCGGTTACCAACGGCCACCAGGTAATTGGAGAACTCCGAAGTTGCATCAAAAGAGACACAATTAGCAGCGGTGCATCTGCTGGTAGTCGCCGAGATGACGTCTCCTGCAGAGCCCCTGAAGCTGAGACTGAAGATCTCGATGCCCGACCCGGCATGAGCGACATCGATCGTGGAGACGAGCAGTTCTCCTTCCCCGTAACCGGTGGTATCCGCGCCCGATGGATTCGAGAAGAACTCGACGCGATAGTCACCAGCAGGGACATCCAGGTCGAAATCGACCGTAACAACGCCGCTCCCCTCGGACGCCGAGGTGATGACGGGAGCGTTCAGCAGATCGTTTGGCCCAGAGTCGCCGTCGCCGGGATCGTTGGGAGTGACACCGTCGACTCCCAGGTCGAGTCCCAGCGCGCCGTTCGAATGGATTGAATTCGCCAGCACAGCTCCCAAGGGGCCAGAGAGATTCCTGAAGGCCACGCCCTGGCCCGTGTTGAAGGCTATGACATTGCCCGCACCAGCAGCCGTCCCTCCGATCAGCGACCCTGTCGTTCCCGAGCCGATGTCGATGCCCGCACCCCCATTGCCCAGCGCATTGTTGGCAGTCGAGTCGGTCCCGATGAGATTGCCCTGGACCGTTGCATCAAGCGCCTCCAGGCGAATGCCGTCTCCCGAGTTGCCAGAAATGACATTGCCTTCCCCTGTGCCCACTCCGCCAATGACCGTGTCAGCGGCGTCGACGAAGATCCCGGAGCCTCCGTTTGGGATAGCGCTTGTTCCGGTGGAATCGATACCTAGATAGCTGCCCAGGATCACGCTGCCGGTGGCTCCTGGGTCGATCAGAATGCCATCGAGGACGTTCCCGGATACCACATTCCGCTGCGAATCCAGACTTCCGCCGACAATGGTGTTCAGGGCGTTGCTGGTGATATGGATCCCATGGGTGCCGTTGGGGACCGCAACGGATCCTGAAGCGGCGACTCCGATGTAGTTGCCGAGAATCTGGTTGGCAACGGTGCCGGTGCTCTGCACCCTGACTCCGGCCAGTGAGTTGCCAGATATAACGTTGCCCTTCTGTCCACCGATGATGTTCCCGGTGGCACCAAACTGAACTGCGACACCATCCCCGCCGTTGGCAATCGCCGTACCCCCGGAGAAGTCGACTCCGACATGATTGCCAATCACACGGTTGTCGTTCCCACCGTCGATACTGATGCCATCATCGGCATTCCCGGCTGCGACGTTCCGGTCAGAGCTGTTCTGGCCACCCACTACGTTGGAGTCGCCGAAGACCAGAATTCCGTCGTCGTTGCCTGCGGGTGTCGAACCGGTGACATCGATGCCGACGTAGTTGCCTGCCACAACATTCCGGTTGCCGTCGATCTGAATCCCGTCATCTCCGAAGTTCTGAACGACGAACCCACGCACCTCCGACTGGTCGGCGGCAATCACGAGGCCGTCGACCAGACCTAGGCCCGAGCCGTCGAGAACGACGATCGGCAGGCCCGAGTAGCCGGGCTGATTCGAGGCGTCGAGCCTCACCTGATCGCTGAGCGTCGGGAGCTGAGTGACTGGCCGGATCGTGTAGCTGAGGGGTGATGCTGCATACCCGGAGTCGGTGACCGGGATACGGAATGTGGAAGTCTGTGCGCCTGGGATGGCGTTCGAGTTGTCGATGAACTGGCGTAGCGACCCCTGCACCGACCGCAGTGGATCAGGGTCGTCGTCGTCGTCTCTCGTCGTCGTGATGGCGTTGAAGGTGAAGCCGAAATCAACCGCCTCGAGAATCTCGCCGGGGACGAAGCTGTGGAATACCGAATGCTGCGCCGTCTGCAGAACAGAGGCATCGTCTGAGACTCCCGGCTGCATGCCCCCATAGACGGCACCAGGGCTTGGGGTCATCGAGTAGGTGACGCCGTCGAAGGTCACCGAGCCGGCCGGACCGTACGTCTGCTCGGCCCACCCCGAACCGCCCGCGCTGGGCGTCACGGTCTTCGAGTCGACGATGATCCAGTAGTCGTTGAGCGGCAGCTCCGAGAAGTAGTAGTGACCGGTCGGCCCCGTGACCTTGCTTGCGTAGAGGGTGTCGCCGGCATCGGGCTCACCGGGCACCGGTCCGTTGTCCAGATAGAGATGGACGGTGACTCCTCCGACTCCCGGGTTTGCGGTGTCTTCGATCAGCTCTCCACCGGCCAAGAGATTGCCAGTGATGTCCTCGAAGACCGTTCCCTCGAGTGCCGGGGGATATTGCGGGGTCAACCCGAAGTCGAGAGCCCCGTAGCTCGAAGCGTTGTCCAGCGGGTGTGCCACTCCGAGGGTTCCGTCGAGCTTGTTGACTGAGAACAGGGTGGAAGGGCTCGTCCCATAGAGTTGGCCGACGGGGTTGAAGCTCAGACCGATGAGAGGGCGAGCCAGGGTCGCAATCGAGTGACTGCGCCCGTTGCTCACGCGTATCGTGACCAGGTCGAACACGCCCTGAGGTGCACTGTCGGTCATCACTCCGTACAGGGCCCAGTCGGTCGGGTCGAAGGCGATGTCGGTCACGTCCTGCAGGCCGCCGAGTGGTTTCACCTCGATGTAGTCCCAGCCCGCTGAGAAGGTGCCTCGGATCAGTTGGCCGGTGGCCGGATCGATCGGAAACAGGAGGTCCGTCGTTCCGGATCTCCGGTGTGTCGCCCAGATGACTCCGGTCAACGGGTGAAAGGTCATTCCTCGAATGTTGTCCAGAACGATGTTGCCATCACGGCCGTCGCCGGTCCCGATCCGGCTTCCCACAGGAGTGAAGACGCCTGAGTCCGTGTCCAGAATGCCAACCTGGCCGCCATCGATCGCGTAAACGACGCGAGTGAGGGGCTCGATGGCGATCGCCTCGATTGCTGCCGTGCCTGTCCCGGTGCCGATGTCAACCTCGTTGGTTGCCGGATCTATGTCCACAGGATTGACCGTGGTGAGCAGGTCATCGCCTCCGTTCCCGCCACCGGCGCCGCCGACCAAGTAAGGAGGCGTGGCCGGCACATCGGTCACCGACCAGGTGAACGCGTCTGCGTCCGAGCCACCGTTTCCGTCTGTGACGGTGACCACAACGGAGTAAGGCCCGCCAGCAGCGGCTGCGTGATTGATGATTCCCGATATGAGCCCGGTCGTCGGATGTATCGAGATCCCCAGGGGAAGACCGGTCGCCGAGTAGGACAATGTGTCGCCGTCTGGGTCGCTGGCAGCAGATGAGATTGAGATCGGGGGTATGCCCTCAGGATCGGTCCTGTCCCCCAGGTCTTGGTCGAAGCTGGGTGCGGCGTTGCTCTGGACGATTTGGACGCCTGCTGAGAACTCCGAGGTAGAGCCGAGAGCCGAGCAGATGGCGCCGTTCGTGCACTCGGTGGTTGTGGCCGTGAGAATGCCAGCAGCTCCAGCGGTAGTTGAGTGGGTGTATGAGGCGGATCCTCCGGGGTGATTGGCGATGGTGTAAGAGGCGACGAATGACTCGCCTTCGCCATGGCCAGAGGGGTCGACAGCCGAGTTGGTGTAGAACTCGATGCGGTAGCTGCCGGCCGCAGCGTCGAGGTCGAATTCCACTGACATTGTGCCGGCAACCTCCACCGCCGACGTGATCGTGGGGAAGTTGAGCAGGTCGTTGGCGCCGGTATCTCCATCTCCAGCGTCGTTTGCGGAGACACCAGTCGGGCCAAGGTCGATGCCGAGAGCGCCGTTGGAGTGGATTTCGTTGCCGACGATGGTGTTGTCGGTTCCCCCGGTGATATCTACACCCTTGATCTTGTTGTACGCGATCAAGTTGCCCTCTCCAGCGGCCATACCCCCTATGAGGTTGCCTGTGCCGGCTTGGACCTCGATGCCATCCCCGATGCGATTACCCCGGTCGAGCGTGCCGGTCGCATCCGTTCCGATGTAATTGCCCTGGATGACGTTGTTTGAGGTATTGACCTCGATGGCCTCCCAGTTGTTTGAGATGACGTTGCGCTCGGCTGCGGTCCGACCTCCGATGGTCGTGTTGTTCGCGAATAGGGCAATTCCCACATCGTGGTTTCCTGCCCCGCTCGATCCGTCTGACTCGAGCCCGATCATGTTTCCGATGATGGTGGCGCCGGAGGCACGAACGTCGACTCCCTCATCGCCGCTGTGGTTCACGACGTTGCCCTCGATGACAGCACCGGCACCTCGCAGGTCGATTCCGTCGTCACCGTTTCCGGCGATGCTGGAACCGCTGCCGTCTGATCCGATCCAGTTGTACTTGACCCTCACCCCGTCGGCGCCACTGAGGATGGCTATTCCGTCCACGTCAAAACCGGTGATCATGAGACCCCTGATCCTCGAGGCATCACTCGAGGCACCCAACGAGAGCCCGGACACTCCTGTCGTGGCCGTGCCGTCGATGCGTATCACCGGAGTGGCTGTCCAGCCTGGTTGCGTCCAGGCGTCGATATCGACTGTCGAGATGATCTGGGGGAGGGCCGAGCCGGGAGCAATCGTCCAGATTCCGGAGGCGTGGCCTGGATCGGATCCAGGGATGCCGAGATTGATCGTGTCGATCGAAGCAGAGGCGTTGGACTCCTGAATGGCGGCGCGTATGGTGCACTCCGCCATCATGTCCGAGGCGGTTCCACCGGTATCACAGACGCCGTCACCGGGTGAGACATCAGGAGCATCGCCTGTTGAGTTGACCACCACGATCGAACTCAGGACCGCGACGGTCACATTGGCAGTGCTGGTGCCCCCGTTGCCGTCGTTTGCGGTGTACGTGAAGACGCTGGTACCGACGAATCCGCGGTCTGGCGTGTAGGTCACGTTGTTGCCGTTGTTGACGACCGTTCCGTCGGGGGGTTGGGTGACGGAGTCGACTGTCAAGGCGTCGTTTTCTCCGTCGGTGTCGTTGGTCAGGACGTCGATGATGACCGGGCTGTTCTGGCCGGTGGAAGCGGCATCATCGTTGGCGACCGGTGGCGTATTGATCGAATAGGTAACCGATAGACGAGGACGCAGATTCACGGTTGTGGCCTCGGAAGAGTGGCCATCCCAGCCGTCAGAGTTGTCGAGGGTAACCACCCAGCCATGGTTGAGGCCGCCGTCGACCCAAGATTGAACGGCGCTCTCGAGCCCAGAGAGAACAACAATCCCACCGCTCACCTCTACGTTGGCGGTCGTGGTCGAGTCAGGGCGCGAGGCCGCTTCGACGTCGTTCAACTGGATTCCGGTGCCGGTGCTGTTCCAGGTCGACGATGCAGTCCATGCCATCAGCATTCGGTGCACAGACATCGTCGCTCCAACCACGGAAGCATTGGACGTGTTCTGCAATGAAAGCGTTGCTCCGGTCACAGTCGATCCGGGCGGGATCTGGCCCACTCCGGGGCCAACGATCCCGTCGAAGCGGATCAAGCCCTGTGCGAGGATGGAGGCATCCATTTCGATTCTTGGATTCGCTCCTTGGTCCTGGTCGGGCATGTCCTGTTTGACAAATGTGTCAACGGCTCCCGAATAGCCGTTGGCACCATGCTGGAATATGACGCTCGATTGCGCGGCCCTTGCCACCGGAGCGACAAGAACGACTTGGGAGCCGATCAGGACAACCGCCAATGAGAGGCTGAGGAGTCGTCTGAGACGGGCTATGAGAGAGGAGAACCGCGGGGTATCGCAGGCCACCGTTCCCCCCATTACAAGGGCAGCTCTCCGCTCGAGCTCTCGGACAGCGACGTTCTCAATGAGGAATTCACATCGAACTCCGAGAATTGAGTCCCAGTCTCGGAGTCCTGGGCGCATTCCACGGCATGAGACTGGTTGACCGAGAGCGGGAGTCTCACCATGAACTCGGTGCTACCGCCCACTCGGGCGTAGGTGACGTTGCCCCCCATGCCCTGGGTCAAGGCATGGACGATGGATAGGCCGAGCCCGACACTGCCTTTCAGAGCTGACCCGGTGTCCTGATGAACGAACCTGGTGAAGAGGTTGTCTGCGATCTCCTTGGGAATCCCGGGTCCGTCGTCTCGAACCGAAAAGACGTAGGTTCGGCCTTCGACGTAGCCCTCGATGTCGATGTTGGGGCCCCCGTACTTCCGAGCGTTGGACAGGAGATTTCGCAAGACCTGGCGGAGGCGCAGTTCGTCGACCCGTAGGTGAGCAGACGCACACTCATACTTGATTCGCCGGTTTGTCTTGGCGAGGGGGTCGACGACCTCTCTGACCACATCCGAGGCATCGACATCTTCGAAACTGAAGTGCAGGGCTCCAGCGTCGAGGCGGGCCGTGGTTAGTAGGTCCTCCACCATGCGGGCAAGATCACCCGACTCGAGGATGATCATGTCCAGCAGCTCAGAGGCAGTGTTCGACCCGTCGATCAGAGGGTCCTCGGCGAGCATGTGGGCCAGACCCATGATTCCGGTGAGTGGAGTTCTCAATTCGTGGGAGGCGGTGGCAATGAATTCCTCCCTGGAT
>JBFGAX010000097.1:0-6902 GCA_041567895.1 Acidimicrobiia bacterium | reverse complement strand
GATTTGGTAGATGAAGGTGTCGGTGCCGGTGAAGGTTTGGTTGGCGGTGTAGGTGAAGGTTCCGTTGCCGTGGTTGGTGAGGGTGCCGTTTGTGGGGTTGGTGCAGTCTGTGGGGCAGGTGGTGTTGGTGGTGGTGGGGTCCAGGTCTCCGTCGGGGTCGGTGTCGTTTGCTGCTACGTCGATGGTGACGGGTTGGGTTTCGATGGTGGTGGCGGTGTCGGCCGACGCACGTGGAGCGTCTGGTACGGCCGTTACCGTTATTGCAACCGTGGCTGTGTCGCATGCACCTTCCACGTCACACACCTGATACTCGAATGAATCCTGGCCGTTGAAGTCGGCATCCGGGGTGTAGAGGAAGCTTCCGTCCTGGTTATTGAGAATCGATCCGTTGTTCGGATTCGAGCAACCCGCACAGGCTGTATTGGTCGAACTCTGGTCGATACTGCTGTCGGGATCTACGTCGTTGGACGTGACTGGAATCGTCACCGCAACGTCTTCATCGGTTGACGCCACGTCGTCGATGGCGTTTGGTGGCTGGTTGATGGGTCCTTCCGTGAACATCACGACCAGTTCTGGAGGTGAGGCCGTCTCGCGTGAGTTGTATCGAACTCCGTCTGTGCTGTCAGGCAGAAATACGAAGTCAAACGTGCCGTTCGTCGTCACGTAATCGGACAGGTCATATTCGATCCAGGTGTTTCTCGGTACCGAACCAACATCGGCAAGGGCGCCGCCCGTTGCTGCCGGTCGGTTGTTCCACGTGATCGTCGCTTCTGTCCAACCGTTGGTTGTCGGATAAATCGCCGGTCCATCTGTTGATCCGTTACGCGCGAATACTCGCAACGTAGCGCTTTCCACAGGACCTGTCAGGCCACCAACTTCAAAGCGAATGAAGCTCTGTTCATCAGGACTGTCAACGTCGAGCTTGCTGCTCGCGCCGTAGTTGAAGCCGGGATTGTCCTGAAGGACGCGCGCATCGGCGGACGCGGGGAGAATGATCTGGCTGCTGGTTTGAGCATCCGCGGGCTGAGCCACGAGCAACGTGAGAAGCACGGCACCCAGGAAGAAGGTACTCAACGTGACGAACGTGCGATGTGGTTGCTGGCTTGCCATGGACGATTCCTCACTCTTTCGTGGGGAAGCTTTGGCTGCGCGGTGTAATCCGATCCTTCTCCTCGGACTGGAGTTCGGGCTGTTGTCGTCCACCGTGGCCGGATCCGACGGATCCCCGGCCAACCAAACCTCACGACCACATGCCCCCCATCGATATGTTGTCGTTTTAGATCGGTCCTGGCTATCGGACGTTTGCTGATATCGATCAGGACTACCCAAACTCGAAGATGAACCAGGAGGGTTTGAGTCCTTATGGGTCAGTCGGCCCTGCCATGTAGATAGAGAACTGCGATGATGGCGAGGAGGGTCCAGAGATTGCGATAATGAAGCACCTCGTGGGTCAAAGCTGTGACGATGAAGCCGGCCGCGGCCGCAGACAGGGCTGCAGGATTTGGGATCACGGCAGACCATTCCGGCTTCAGCCGGTGAATGCTCATCGTCCGGACCGTCACGGCACTGATCAACGTCACCAATGAGAGAACTCCGAGGGGTCCACGTTCCACCAACGTGGCGAGATAATCATTGTGAGCCTCCTTCGCTGTCGGAGCGTCGACTTCGGCGAGAACATGGCGTGTCGCTGACGGCCCGATTCCGATCAGATTGCCATTCCTGAAGAGGTCTATCTGCGACAGAAACAAAGATTCCCGCGCCGAGGCACTGCGGGATCCTCGCCCAAGCGAATATTTGATGAGAGGTATGTCGCTTTCTTGAGCTGATTCGATGATGGGACCCAGACCAAAGGAGACAAATGAGCCCGCAGCAAGCGTTATCGAGAGAACGATCGCTATGGCGTGAACTGCTCCTCTACTTGCTCGAATCTTCACGAAGGCGATAATCAGGCCGCCCACCGGAAGGGTCAGCAGCGCAGTGTTCGAGCCAGTTAGCAGAACAGCGACGAACAGGGCTATGACCGATAGGGATCGGGCAAACGGATGCCTTGGATATTTGGCAGCGAGGACGATGAATATCGCAACCGCAAAGTAGTTGCCTGCGAGGTTTGGATGGTCGAACCAGAGCCGTGCCCGTCCGCCCTCGCCCCCTGTCCCACCAGGAAGCCGGGTACGTCCGCTCATCTCAACCAGTATGAGGAAGATGGCCCAGGCGATCGCACTCACGCACCAGCCGCGCACAACCGTTCTCAGCGAGCGAGGTGTGCGGCAGAGGCTCGTGATGGCCGCGCACCAGGCGAGCAGAAACACTTCTTGGACAATCGCAATGCTCCCGGACATCGGCGAGCTTCCTGCCAAAGCGGCAATCAGTCCGGCAAATGCGAGGCCGGCAGCCGGCAACACGTACGGCACATGTACGCGGGTGAGGGTGGTACCAACCCAAACGCCGACAACCATGATCGCCAGCATCATGATCACGTCGACGGGGGCCGTGTTGGCAGGGCCCTTCGGATTCAACAGCGGCAGCAAGGAAATGCCCGCGACGACCACAACGATTGGGAACCGGTCAGGATGCGGCGAGTATTTCGAAGGGACCGTTGGCACGGCCGCCAGGCGCCGTGATGATTGCGTGGAACCGCTTTTCGCCTCGAGGGACCTCATGCCCAGGGTTCGGCCGCCAGGGTCCGCTCAGGTGCCGGCACGAGTTCGACCTGGACTTCGACCGCCTCGTCGGTCCCCCCGGTCGGCGTGCGTCGGCGCGCGCGACGATTTGAATACGAGATGATCCCGAGTAGAGGCCAACGGGTGATGGCGAGAATGTGTTCGAGTTCGCCAAGAGAGTTGCGTGCAACCACATCCGGTGCAACGACGACGACGCCCGAGTCTCGAGATTTCGAGTTTTTGGGCTTTCGCGACAAGACATTGTCCTCGCTGGTCGAGCCGACTACCTCGACCGCCAGGAGAGGCATCGCTGCGGCAGCGGTCGATGAGAACCGAACCTGTGCTGCGGATAGACGTAGCTGTGACGCGAGGTGCTCGAGATCAATATCCGGTCCTATGGCAGCGAGTTGAACCTCATCAACGCCTGCGCTGCTGGCCGCCAGTCCCAGGTGTTGGGTGAGCCAACGGTCGCCGCCATCGGCATCGAGCAACGCGGGATAGGGAATTCGACCAAGAACCGGGGCTCCGAGCACGCGGGCCAGAGCATCGCTTCCTACGATCGAAGGGCGGAATGCCTCAACAATGGCTGCCATTGCGATTCCGACTATGAGGCCAAGCAGGCCGGCAACGACGAGATCAGCTTCGAGGCTCACAGCCTGGGGGTTGCCAGGGACTGAAGCTGCATCGATCAGTAGCGGCTTGGGAGCGGCTGCCAGCGCCTGATTGAGACCCTCGCGCTGGGCCCGAATCTCGCTGCGCCGTCTGAGTGCTTCGTCCAGCTGCAGGCGCAGCAGGTCGATTGAGGCGACAGATGCCTGGGCAGTGGCCTCGATCGCGGCGATGTCTTCGCCGACCGCCTCAAAATCTGCGTCGAGTTGCTCGAGCCGGGTCACGAGCGGATCGATGGCCTGTGCACGCCGGGCAGCCAGCAATTGCTCCGCGAGCACGTTCGCGAGCGCAGTCGCCACCTCAGGATCCTCGTCGGATACTGTGAGAACCAGAACCCCGGACGTTCCAACCGATTCGACGTCGATGTGGTCGTTGGCGAGTTGTTTGGGATCTCTGAAAACCGAGACCTTGTCGAGAGCTGCGATCACTTGCCCAGGACTGGTGATGATGCCCTTCGCCGTGTCGACGAGCGCTTCGGCCTGTGAGGCGTTGGTCGTGTCGTGGCCGATGCTCAGCCGTGCAGAGGCGACATAGATGTCCTGGCGCATCAGGTGCATGCCGACCGGAATCAAGAGTGCAATCAAGCTCATGGTCAGAATCAGACGCCAATGGCTGAAGATGCGCTTCGCTGCTTCGGTCAATTCCATACAGGGTTCCTCCTCGACGATGGTCGGTCGTTGTGCTCGCAATGTGGGCGTGTACTTCTCACCGCACACGTCCGTCGGTGGATGCCACCGGGTTCGAGATCGGCGATAGGTGTCATGCGTTCTCCCGCTGATGCATCTGAAGCTCTCTGATGGTGACAACGAGCCCGTCGAGCGAAGGCGCATCGCCATGGTTGTCGATGTGGACGACAGACGAGGGCAAGATGTCCGAATACCGCTCGATCCACGCCGCGAGCATCAATTCGACGAGCTCTCGTTGCTTGGAAATCTCGATCAGTTGATTGACGCCGGCTGCCTCGACTCTGCTCTCCCGGCCTGGCCTGGCGACCAGGCGTGTATTCGCTGTTTCTGCATCCACGTCTATCGCCAGAATGAGATCCGGAGCCAGGTAGTCGGGACCTGGATCGCCGATGGCAATGTCGGGCACCTTTTTCGCGGCGTAGCCGATCGATGCGAGTTCCTGAACGATGCCCTGATCGAATATATGCACTCCGTCAGTGGTCCGTGCCGTCCGAAAGGCCGATCGCAGGACGAGAAGGTTGAGTGAGCGAGCGATGACATCCTGGATAGTTCGCTGATGGCTCTCGAGCACGAATCGCACTGCTCTCGTCGAAGAGCCGGGATGACGCACCAGTTCTATTGCGGCCAATCGCAGTTTGCTCCCCAGTCGAGCTCCCAATGGTCGGCGCACTGAAACAACATCGAGTGCTGAGAATGCCGGGATACGGGCCTCGCGCAATGCCGCTACGAGCTCACGGGCAGTCGTTGTTTTTCCGGCGCCAGGAGCGCCGCAACACTCAACGATCATGCCGGTACGGACTTTGTGTTGGTCATACGGTCGAAGATGGCGCTCAGGGCCTCCTCGACAACGACGTCCAAGGATTGATCGGCATTCAGATCGACGATCCCGAACCGGGAGCGTTCGAATGCGAGTTCTTCGACGATCGTGCCGTTTGCCATGAGTTGTTGCGCATCGTGCTGAGGTCGGCGGGCGTTGGCGGTTTCCTGCGAAATCCGCAATCGGATCACGAGATCCGGTTGAAATGCGTCTGCGAGTTCATACGGATGGCGCTCCCATCGAGATAGGGATCGTCGCCATCGATCTTCGCTGGCGGTCCACGCATCCAGAAGAGGACCATCGACGGTGCCCGGATACTGAACCTGTGGAAACTGATCACTGATCACCAATGCACCATCAGCTCTCGCACGCTGCATCCGTCGCAGCTGTGAACGCGTTTTACGCGCGAGCGCAAGGGCCGATGCCGTCTTTATGAGCGACATGTGGAGAAGGTTCACCGGGTGCTGGGCGTCTCCAGCCCTCGGTGCGTCTGGCTTGTTCTTCCGGACGTTGCTCCGAAGGACTTTGAGGATGGCCTCGGGCATGACCGTCTGTTTTGCCCACTTCATCGGTCTTTCCGCGAGAGACAACGGAGCGTTTCCTCGGCAGAGAGACATCCGAATCACAGGTGTTCCCCCAAAGCGCTGCCGGTTGTCGGCGATTGCATTGGCCAACGTTGATTTCCCAGCGCCGTGAGGGCCAATAATGGCTACCACAAATCCGTGATTCTTTTCCGGTTTCGGGGGATTGAGGACCGCTGTGAAGAGCTCGCGATAGTCGGCCCGAACCCGCACCGGATTCCACGATGAGAGGTCGATCTTGGCACCGTTCTTCTTCACCGGCCACCGAAGGTACGGAAGGAGGGCTCTAGCTGCGCCGACCACATCACCCATTTCGACGACGGTGCCGGTAGCTCCCAGCTCGAGGAGTTCGTCAGCCCCGTCGATATCCGTGCTCACAAAAGGCGTTCCAGCAGCTGCAGCCTGCACGAGAACCTGGGGAAGCCCTTCTGCTCTACTCAGAAGCACAACGACGTCGGTTGTCAGGAAGAGGTCCCCGGGGTCGGAAACGTAACCGAGCATTCGGCAGTCATCGTGCACGCCGATCTTTTCGATAAGAGCCCGAAATTCGTTCTCCTGCGGTCCGGCGCCCGCAACGATGAGCAGTGGAGCCGAGCCGGTGCTCAGCTGCAGGACCTGTTGCAGCAGGATGGGAAGGTCGAGAACGTTTTTTCGCTGATCGAGGCTCCCTACATAGAGGATCCATGGCCGTTCAGGAGAAAGGCCATACTTGGTAGCGACGTTCTTTCGCAATTCCGAGCGACTGGTTCCCGCCCGGGGAAGTCTCGCTGCCGACCGAATGACGGTCATTCGGTCCCGGGGCACCCCGATCTGTCCGAAACGGCTTGCCAGGTCCGAGCCGACTACGGCATATGCAGAAGTCCACCGTGCCAGGGTTCGTTCGAGCAAACGGAAGAGTCTGGATTCGATGACACCGTACCCAGGCCCGAAATCGGCCATCGACAGGGAATGGACAACCGGTGGGGCACCGGCGGCCTTCGCAGCAATTCTGCCGAGCACCCCGGCCTTCGATTGATGGGTGACGACGATATCGCTTTTGAGATCTTTGATACTTCGCCGCAAATGCAATAGAGCAAGTGGGTCCCGCACCGGATGAATCGAGCGAAGCAGTGCAGGCTCGATGAGAACACGGGCTTGCGGCAGTTTGTCGATTGCATCGTCGAGGTCGGAGTCGCGTCCAATGATGACGATGTGTTCATCGTGGGGGAGCGCTGCGATCATGTCTTTCAGTCGCTGTTCGGAACCACCTTTGGCGAATCTCGTACAAATGTGGACGATTCGTCGTTGCGGTCTGGCAAACGAGTCCGATCGCGAGCCATTGGTGGCAGCCGAACTGTCGGTGACGAATGCGTGGATGCTCATCGGGATTCGTCGGGTTCGGGGTTGATGACGGCTCGGATGGTTTTGAAGAGGATGTTGATGTCGGTGGTGAGGGTGCGGTGGAGGGCGTAGTCGACGTCGAGTTTGATGCGTTGCATGTAGGTGGTGG
>JBFGAX010000096.1:0-7317 GCA_041567895.1 Acidimicrobiia bacterium | reverse complement strand
CGAGGTGGAGGTACTCCAGGCCGGAGACGCCGGAGCTGTCGTCAACCAGGCAATTCTGACCGCAGACAACCCGCTGGCAGACGTGTTGTACGGAGTCGACAACACGTTCTTGAGTCGGGCGCGAGATGCGGGAATCTTTGATCCTTACACATCCGATGCCGCCCCCCTTCGATCGGAGCTCCTGGCCGACGGCGTGACGCCCATCGATTTCGGTGACGTGTGCCTCAACTACCGGATCACCGCATTGGAAGAGCGAGGGCTCGAGCCGCCCGCCAATCTCGACGACCTCCTCCTCCCCGAATACGCCGGAACCCTCGTGGTCCAGAATCCGCTCACTTCGAGCCCGGGTTTGGCTTTTCTGCTGGCGACGATCGACACGTATGGAGAAGAAGGCTGGCAGGATTATTGGCGAGGACTATTCGACAATGACGTCGCCGTGACGTCGGGGTGGGATGAGGCATACAACGGCCCGTTTGCAACAGGAGAACGGCCCATCGTCGTGTCCTACGCCTCGTCGCCTCCTGCGGAGGTGCTATTTTCCGAGACGCCAACGACAACCGCACCGACCGGCGTGGTCACGGCAGGCTGTTATCGCCAGATCGAATATGCCGGGGTGCTCGCCGGAACCGACCACCCGCGTGAGGCGCGTCAGCTCATCGATTTCATGGTTTCTAGGATCTTCCAGGAGGACATCCCCCTCAACATGTTCGTATTCCCGGCAAACGTCGAGGCGGAACTGCCCGCGGCGTTCGTCGAGTACACGCAACTTCCGGAATCGCCAAGCATCATGTCCCCCGATGAGGTCGAGGCCAACCGCGAAGCGTGGCTCGAAGCCTGGAACGAATTGTTTGTTGCATAGATAATGCCGATATCCCATCGACTGCTCGTGGCGCTCGCGGTTATTCCGACGGCGTTTCTGCTGGCGCTGTTCGTCTATCCGGTTGCGACCATCATCTGGACCGGACTCACAGTCGAAGCTGGAATCAGCCTCGGTGCCTTCGTAGACCTTCTCTCGAGATCGAGCATTCGCCGCGCCGCCTGGTTCACTCTCTGGCAGGCCGTTGTCTCCACCGCAGTGACACTCGCGCTCGGACTGCCGGCCGCGTATCTCTTCGGTCGCTACGAGTTCCCCGGGCGGCGCCTCATGCTCAGCCTGATCACCATTCCCTTCGTGCTTCCGACCGTCGTCGTAGCAAGCGCATTTCTTGCTTTGACAAAGGGGTGGTTCGACATCGACGCTCCCGTCCCAACAGTCATCGCGGCCCATGCGTTCTTCAACTACGCCGTAGTCGTCCGGACCGTATCGGCCGCCTGGTCTCGCCTCGATCCGTCGGTGGAGCAGGCGGCGGCGGTACTCGGGGCCAGTCCAGCTCG
This sequence comes from Acidimicrobiia bacterium, assembly GCA_041567895.1. Taxonomy (GTDB): domain Bacteria; phylum Actinomycetota; class Acidimicrobiia; order Spongiisociales; family SHLN01; genus JABDOU01. Next base: position 5,943 of record JBFGAX010000096.1, on the reverse strand, counting down.
CGTCATGAGATCTGTGACGCTTCCCCGTCTTCGCGGATCGATTACCGCGGCTGCCGCGATCGTTTTCTTGTTCACATTCACGTCATTCGGTGTCGTGCTGATCGTTGGCGAGGGCAGGCTCCGCACCCTCGAGGTCGAGACCTACCTTCAGACAGTCCAACTTCTCAATCTGCCACTGGCCGCGGCGCTGGCGATAGTGCAGCTGGCCTTCATCACTGTGACGCTTCTGGCTTATAGCCGCCTGCGATCATCCCAGAGCTCTCTGCGAGCTGCGCGGCGCAGGAGAATCAGCCGGGACACGTTCTCGTTCGCAGCCTGCAACCTGTTGGTGATTGTTCTTCTCCTGGTCCTTCCCCTCGCCGCCCTGGTCGAGCGTTCTCTGAGAATCGGTGATCGGTACGGGCTCGATCACTACCGATCGCTGACTGATGCAGGACCGATCGGATCACCTGTCGAAGCAATACAGAACTCGCTGGGATTCTCGGTGATAGCCCTCGCGATCGCAGTCACCATTGGAGCTCTCGCTGCGGCAGTGGTTGCCTATGGCCGGGGACTCCGTGCAGCCCGCCTCTTCGATTCGCTCCTCATGCTTCCACTTGGCACGAGCGCAGTAACGATTGGTTTCGGTTTCCTCGTCGCACTGGATCAACCGATTGATCTCCGAACCTGGTGGTTGCTGGTTCCGCTGTCGCACAGCCTGGTTGCGCTCCCACTGGTGGTGCGGACGGTCGCCCCCGTCATGGCAGGGATTCCCAATCGGCTGCGCGAAGCCGCAGCCACGCTCGGTGCCTCGCCAGCTCGTGTGTGGACCCGTATTGATCTGCCGATCGTCTGGCGCTCGTGGCTGGTCGCAGCCGGCTTCGCCTTCGCGATCTCGCTCGGTGAATTTGGAGCAACGAGCTTCATAGCCCGGCCCGCCACCACAACGATGCCCACAATGATCTTTCGATTCCTGTCGCGCCCTGGCGAGGCCAACTTTGGCTCCGCAATGGCGATGAGTGTGATCCTCATGGTGGTCACGGGAACGGCGATCCTGGCAATCGACCGGTTCCGCATCGCAAAGGTTGGGGAGTTCTGATGCTCCAGGTCAGATCGATCTCCAAGTTCTATGGAACGACTCCGGCCGTCGACGACGTTTCTCTCACTGTTCCCAAGGGCTCGGTGACAGTCGTTCTCGGTCCGAGTGGGAGCGGAAAATCGACACTACTTCGTTTGATTGCAGGCCTCGAACAGCCGGATGAGGGTGACATTCTCTGGGACGGCGTACCCGTTCTTGAGCCGACGCATGAGCGCGATTTCGGACTGATGTTTCAGGACAACGCACTTTTTCCTCACATGAACGTTGCATCCAACGTGAGATTCGGGCTGGCCGACCTGAAGCCCGAGCTTCAGCGAGAAAGGATTTCTGAGGCCCTGGAGATGGTGAGACTGGAAGCGTTCGCCAACCGGATGCCAGATCAACTGTCGGGGGGCGAGGCACAGAGGGTCGCCCTTGCGAGAACCCTCGCGTCCGACCCTCGCCTCCTCATGCTCGATGAGCCGTTGGGATCACTTGACCAGCAATTGCGAAAACAATTGGCGTTTGAACTCGGGGAGCTGTTCGAGGCGTTAGAGGTGCCGGTGTTGTACGTGACCCACGACCAGGAAGAGGCGATGGCGCTGGCAGACGCCATCGCCATCATGGCTGAGGGACGCCTGCTCCAGCACGACACCCCCGAGGAGATCTGGGCCCATCCGGCGTCGCCTTTCGTGGCGAGCTTCATCGGCTACGCAAACCAGATCGAAGCTGCGGTGACGAACGGCGTTGCGTTGACCCCGTTCGGTCCCGTGGGCACGGATGCCGCGGACGGGACCATGCGAATGGTGTTTCCGCCTGACTCCCTCGAGGTGAATCCATCTGGGAACCTCGCCGGGACCGCCGCTTTCGTGGCGTTCAATGGCATTGGCTACAACATCCGGGTTGCCGCCGGAGAGGCTGCATTCGATCTCGCAACCCGCGAACCATTCTCAGTTGGGGATCAAGTTCGGTTCACGGCTGTCGATACTCGCGTGTTGGCATATGAGATCTGAACAAATCCGAAACCGCAGTAAGTTATAGAGCGATGGACCGCGTCACCCTTGGAAAAATGCAAAATCCGGTTCGCGGTATCCTGCATGGCTCGGCAGCCGTCGCTTCCCTGATCGGCCTGATTGTCCTGACTGTCCAGACCTCATCTGACGCTGTACGGATGTGGTCCGTCGTCATTTTCGGAGTGAGCCTCGTGGCGCTCTACACGACAAGTTCGCTATATCACTCGTTCCCGTGGCGAGAAGAGTGGGAACGACGGATCCAAAGAGTCGACCATTCGATGATCCTCGTCCTCGTTGCCGGATCGTGGACGCCCATCGCCATGAACGTACTCGATGGGAGCTGGCGAATCTTCACCATGACTGTCGTCTGGGGCCTGGCGTTGATCGGCATTGTGCAAAAGATTCTCTTTCCGAGCGTACGCCAGTGGTTCACCGTTGCACTTGCGACGACCATGGGCTGGTTTGCAGTTGTACCGCTACCTCAGATCATTCAGCGTATGTCACAGGGTGCCATCATTCTTCTGTTCGTCGGCGGCGTCCTGTACACCATCGGCATGGTCATCTACGCAACTCGCTGGCCAAGGTTGTTTCCGAGAGTCTTTTCCTCGCACGAGGTTTTCCACGTCCTCGTCGTAGCCGGCAGCGCAGTCCACTTCGCCCTCGTATACAACTACGTGGTCCCCTATTAGCGAGACCTGGCGGACGTCAACACCTGGTCGGAACCAGAGGACGGGATAGTGGTCTGACGACGGCGTGCTTCCGCAAAGGCGGGGCATCCGCCGACCGCCGCTACCGACATCCGATCAAGCCAGACCGAGTTCCGCCTTCAACTCGGCGAGTTTGTCATCGGCCTTGGCCAACGACACGGCTTCCCTGAGCTCTGATTCTGCACCTTCCGGGGTTGCTTCTCGTAGCTCGGCGTGAGCCATGGCGCTCGCCTTGCGAGCCGCGATCTTTTCCTCGACTCGCTCCAAACTCGGAACCTCATCCTCGAGGGTGGCTGACATCGAGGCGACAGCTTTGTTGACCGATTCCTGCATCTTGGCCTGTTCCAGGGTTCCGAGCAGCTCGAGACGACGAGCTGCCAACTCTTGAACTCGCAGGGCATTTTGCGACACCGCGGACTTGGCCTTCTCGGCCTGCTCCATCGACGTCTGATACTGACCTTTCAGCGAATCGAGGTTCGACTCCGAAGCCTGGAGTTTCATCGCCAACGACTGGGCCGTGCGTGTCCACTTCTCGGCAGCTTCTGCGTCACCGGCCTGCGTTGCCTCTTCTGCCTTCAAAATGGCCTTTTTGGCCATCTCGCGGGCTTCGCCAACGTTTTCAGCGGCTTTTTCTATCTTGCTCTCGAGCTGAACCCGATGGGCTACGACCTTGGCGGCCTGGTTCCGGAGTTCCTGATCACGCTTGCGAGCCTCGCTGATCGCTTGCTCGATCTCGATCTCCGGATCCATTGCCCGCTCAGCCGTGGTCTTGAACAACTGGGCGATGTATCCCCAGAGGCGCTTCAGAAAACCCATTGGTTCCTTCCCTTTTCAGTCCTGTTCTGTGCGACCCGAACATATGGGGACGCCATTCGACTCCCCATCATAGAGATTGCCGCAGACGGGCATGCTAACGCCGTGAACTCGACCTGCTTCTGCTTCCGCTGCTCCTGCTGCGCGAGCTGAAGGACCGCGAGCGCGACGAACGAGCGCCGGGTGATCGCGATCTCGAAGCGCGGGAACGTCCCGCCGAGGATCGGGTGCGGGGTGAACGAGTGACGGTGGGTCGCGAATACCTGGGCGTCACGGTATTCCAGGGACTCGTCCGTCCCGAATTGGAAGCCCGATTGCGAGTAGAACGTGGGCGCCCGCCGAGAAAATCGCCGAAGCCGCCCGACCGCGCCAGACCTCCCAACAAGATCTGAAAGACATCCAATCCGCCAAAGCCCCCTCCTCCATAGGAGCGGGGAGCCATGGGAGCAGGCGTTGGCCTGCCTCCGACGTTGATCATGCGGGGTCTGGGTTCCTCGCCCCTGCGAAGGCGTTCTGCATCCTCGTCACAGACCATCACCTCTTTGTCACCGGCCTTGGTACGGAGTGTCGCCTTCTGAGTGGCAGGTTCGTGGGTTGGATCGAAAAAGCAGGTCGCTCGTTCTCGCTGCGGTTTCGGTGGGACCGGCTTTCCGTCTCTCAACGCATCAGCTGCGGCGAGTTGCCACCTCGCCTCATCCAGCCGATCGGTGATCTCGGCCAGTTCGTTCAGGGAATCTGCAGCGGCCAGTTCATCCGAGGCCGTCGCATACGTGGCCGAAGCGCGCTCGAAGTAGGTGCGCACCTCGGGGTTGTCTGACAGGGTCACAGCGTCGGTATCTTCCAGAATTTCATTGGCGATGACATCGAGCTGCGCCTGAATTTCCTCGCGCGCCTCAGAAATGTCGGCCTCCCGCGCCTTCTCTTCACGTTTGGATCCGCTGCGAACGAGTAGATAGACGCCACCAACTGCCAGACCAACTAGCCCGATGAATCCCCACGGCACACCCCCCGAGGTCGATGTGCTGCCTGAGTTCGTGGTTGCGCCGTCGAATACTTGAGGAGCCAGCGATTGTGCGAAACTCGCGACAACCTCGGCGTCGGTGGCGTCGTTGGGGATCGCCTCCAGAGCCGCATCGAGATCGGCATCAGAGAACTCGGTCGAGGTCGCTCCAATCGAATCCGGGCCCATCGCAATGACGGTTCCACTTCCGAAGAACGAGACCACCTGGTCAGCGACGAGTTGAGTGTCCTGTTCTGGTGAAGCGATCGAAATCGAATAGAAATCAAATCCGGCATCGCGCATCGCCTGGACGGTTCTGCCGATTGATCCCGCGTCGGGGGTGATACCGGGCTCGATGAAATAACCCTGATTCCGCAGGTCGGACTCGGGATCCGATTGTGCGATGGCAGGCATCGCACCCGCCCAGAAGAGCGAGACGACAGCAAGAGTGAGGAGAATCTTTCTGGTCACGGGCCACAGGATAGAACTTTGGCAGCCGGCTCTACACTCCCGCCATGTCCCGTGCCGCGATTCTCGGAGCCGGAGCGATGGGCACGATGATCGCCGACGGTCTCGTGCGATCGGGTTGGTCGCGCGATTCGCTCGTCATGTGCGCACGGCGACCCGAGCGAGTGGAAGAGCTGACCGCATTCGGCTACTCCGCAACCACCGATCCCATCGCGGCCATAGCCGACGCCGACATCATCGTCCTTTCGACCAAGCCAAAAGACATCGGAGCGTTGCTAAGTGCGATCAGGGATCACATCACTGCCGAACAGATTGTCCTGTCGGTAGCGGCCGGAATCGAGATCGCAACCATGGAGGCAGCCTTACCGAACAATCCACTGTTCCGGGCGATGCCTAACACACCGGCCGGCCTCGGAAAGGGTGCGACCGGATTCGCGGCCGGAAGCCTTGCGACCAGGAGTGACATCGAGACGGTTCGCCGCGTTCTCGAGACGGTTGGAATCGCGGTCCAGGTCACCGAGGATCAACTCAACGCAGTCACGGCTCTATCGGGATCGGGCCCCGCCTACGTTTTCCTTCTCGCCGAGGCACACCAATCTGCAGGACGGGCACTTGGACTCGACGATGATGTGGCCACGACTCTGTCGGCGCACACCATCGCCGGGGCGGGAGCGATGCTGGTTGAAGGCATAGCCGACGCGCAGGCGTTGAGACAGCAGGTCACCTCACCGGGAGGCACGACGGCCGCTGCCGTAGACGTCATGCTGGACGCGAGTTTCCTGGAGATCATCGAACAGGCGCTCGTGGCTGCAAGAGACCGGGCAGCCGAGCTGGGACAGGCTGACTGAGGCTCTATCGACTTCGATAATTGCCACCGAATAGGGT
>JBFGAX010000095.1:0-7631 GCA_041567895.1 Acidimicrobiia bacterium | reverse complement strand
TCACAAGAAACCGGTTCGGAAACGGGCGCTGGCAATCATGCTCGCCGCCATGATGGTGGTAACGCTGTTGCCAGCCGCAGCAGGCGCTAATTCATCGAAGAAGGATTCGTCGCCCTCGTGCGACACCAGGGTCAACAACACGATCGAGAAACTGCTCGAGTGCGTCACGGTAGAAGGTATCCGTGAGCACCAGGCGGCCTTCCAGGCAGCGGCCGACGCCAACGGCGGAATCCGCACCTCCGGCACACCCGGATACGACGCTTCAGCCGACTACGTCGTCGAGCGCATGGAGGCAGCAGGCTACAACGTCGAAGTCATCCCGTTCGATTTCAACTTCTTTGAAGTGGTGGGTGCCTCGAGCTTCGAGCAGGCGACGCCGATAGCGACGTCGTATGTTGATGGAACCGACTTCGACGTCATGACCTTCTCGGGTTCGGGAGCGACGGGTACGGTTGATTTCGTTCCTGTCGATCTCAACCTCGGAAATCCCTCGATGTCGTCCAGCGGTTGCGAGGCAGCAGACTTTCCGGCTGCTGTCGCTGGCAACATCGCACTGATGCAGCGAGGCACGTGCTTCTTTTCGGTGAAAGTGGCCAATGCTGAGGCCGCAGGCGCCGTCGGGGCTGTTGTCTTCAACCAGGGCACGCCCGGTCGTCTTGATCTCTTTTTTGGTACTCTCGGCGGCCCCGGGTTCGGAATTCCTGCGGTCAGCACGTCATTCGCCATAGGGAGCGATCTCGCGGCCGGAGCTACAGGTTCGATCGACGCTACAACAGTGTCTGAAGTCCGGAGCACGGTCAACGTGATCGCTGAGTCGACCCATGGCGACCCGAACAATGTCATCATGGCAGGCGGCCACCTCGACTCGGTACCCGAAGGGCCGGGCATTCAGGACAACGGGTCCGGCACGGGGACGCTCATCGAGATCGCTGAGCAGATGGCGAAGGTGAAGCCGGTCAACCAGGTGCGGTTCGCCTGGTGGGGCGCAGAAGAAGGTGGCCTCAACGGCTCCATCGACTACGTCGTCAACTTGACGCAGGAAGAGCTCGAAGACATCGCCATGTACTTCAACCTGGACATGATCGGTTCGCCGAACTTCGTCCGGTTTGTGTACGACGGTGACGGCTCCGACATCGCGCCGACGATTGCGGTACCGCCAGACTCGGCAGTTATCGAACAGCTTGTACTCGACTACTTCGACAGTCAGGGACTTGAAACCGAGGCAACCGTGATCGGCCAACGCTCGGACCACTTCGCGTTCTGCGTATCAGGTATTCCGTGCGGCGGCCTCTTTACCGGCGCCGAGGGAATCAAGACGCCTGAGCAGGTGGAGGTCTATGGCGGCACGGCCGGCGAGCAATACGACCCGTGCTATCACCTGGCCTGCGATACGTTCGACAACATCAGCCTGGAGGCTCTTGACCAGATGTCGGATGCAGCTGCGTTCACGATCCTGACGTTTGCGATGAACACCGAGACATTGAACGGAGTACCCGGCAAAGGGAACTTCAAGGAGCAAAACCAGCTCAAGCCAGTGAGTTAGGCAGCAAGCTCACACGAACCGCTCACCGGTCCGGCCGCAAGGGCGGGCCGGTGGCGCGTTCGGACCAGATCGTTTCGCTGTTACCTCAGTGAGTAACGGTGCCAGTAGCCGTCGCGGTTGACGGCCTCGGCCGCCGGTGCAGGGAGTCGTTTGCGGAGGCGAACGTAGCCGATGATGACACCGAGCACCCCGAATGTCAGGTAACCGAGCCCGAGGACGATCGCCGGAGTCGAGGCTGTGATCATGGCGAGCGAAAGTAGCAGCGTTCCGATGATGGCAAGCGTGAGAGAACTTTCCAGCAAAGCCGACTGTCCGTAGGCGAGACGACTTTTTCTGAGGCGCTGCAACGGTTTCAAACCCATCCTCAGGTATCGGCCTGGTACCGGTATTTCTCCAGTTCTAGATTTCAGCCAGCTTCAGCGTGGAATCGGGCGCCGTCGTCCGCTCGGTGTTGGTGGTCTGGAAGATGTGGCCGTGGTCTACCACGGTATTCGTGTTGTCACAGCCACCGCGATCCGAGGGTTGGAAGGAAGCGAGCACCTGGGGTGGGCCGACCTCACGACCATCGACCAGCCTTCCGCGTAGATCCGACCAGCTCACCGTGACTGACGGGGCATCGCAATCGGCAAAGGACTCCGTCCAGACCGTTGCGGCGGCCAGATAGTCGCCCTCGCACGAGATTTCCCGGATTGTGACAATGTCATGTGTCTCCAGATCGGCAATCACGCCCCGCCATGAGTTCGGTTGGCTGCCTCTGGCGACGACCAGTTGATAGGCCCGGTTGGGATACCACATGTAGTCCCGCGTGTTTGGATCCTGATTGGCGCTCGGTAACTCCGATTCGGAACCCGTCAACACATGGCCGCCCAGGTATTGGGACGCGTACCCTCCCCAATTCACGGCGCGACTGGCCGGGTGAGCCTTGTTCCACTGGAGGCCTATGTGACCACCGCCAAATTGGGTGCCGTCTGCTGATACGAAATCAACCTGCATCGCCCAGAAATAGAGGCTGGTGACGGACGGCAGGTTTTGCACTTCCAGAACCGCGGATACGGCGACCAATCCCGTCGGTGGAGGTTCCCACCACGCATGGAATGACGACGCACCGTTTGGTGACATGGGTGGTCCTTCAGTGCGCATTCCTGTCCTTTGTCATGTCGAGATTCGGCCGATCCACTTCCACCTGCCAGAATCTCGCCGTGGCCAATTATCCCACCGAACTCGAACTCGATGTGGTGCTCAAGGACGGCGCCCCGGCGAAGGTGCGCCCTGTCCGACAAGGCGATTCCAACCTGCTCGAGGATCTCTTCAGTCGTCTGAGCGCTGAAACGGTATATAGCCGCTTCTTTCAAACCAAAACCCGGCTCAGCGAAAAGGAGCTCGAGTACTTCACCCATGTCGATTATGAGCAACGCATGGCATTTCTCGTGTTGATGGACGAGCGATTGATCGCAGTTGGACGGTACGACAAATTGCCGAATGAACCGGTCGCCGAGGTGGCGTTCGTCGTGGAAGACGAGTACCAGGGGCGGGGAGTAGGCACCTTGCTCCTCCAGCTTCTCACCGAACACGCCCGTGACAATTACATCGGCGGTTTTCGAGCGCTCGTGCTTGCTGACAACTATGGGATGATGCGCGTGTTCCGTAACAGCGGATACCAGCTTGCCAGACACCTCGAAGATGGCGTGTACGAGGTCGATTTTCCAACGGCGTATACCGAGATAGCCAGAGAGCGAGAGTCCGATCGGGAACGGAGTGCTGTCATTGCCTCGCTGCTCCCGCTGTTCTATCCAAACTCGATTGCCGTCATCGGTGCGAGTCGGAACAAGGCGTCGATCGGGGGCAGGTTGTTCGATAACCTTCTGCGCGTCGGGTTTTCCGGGGCCGTCTATCCCGTCAATCCATGGGCGCCGGTCGTGTCGTCTGTGCGAGCGTATTCCAGTGTGATGGCCATTCCGGACTCGGTCGATCTGGCATTCATCGTGGTACCGCAGGAGCACGTATATGAAGCCGTCGCTGATTGCGTGGAAAAGGGCGTACGCGGCGTGGTAGTCATCAGCGCGGGCTTCAGCGAGATCGGGGAGGAAACCGCCGAAGAGGCTCTGGTCGATCTGGTCCGCAAAGGCGGCATGCGGATGGTCGGGCCGAACTGCATGGGGCTGTTGAACACCGATCCGGCCGTGAACCTCAACGGCACCTTTGCGCCTGTGTATCCACCGCGAGGAAATGTTGGTATGTCCAGCCAGAGCGGCGCGCTGGGTATCGCGCTTCTCGACTTCGCCAAGCGACTCGACATCGGTGTCTCGTCGTTTGTTTCGATCGGCAACAAGGCAGACGTGACCGGCGCCGACCTGCTGCTGCACTGGGAAGGAGACCCGTCCACCGACGTGATCGTTCTCTATCTCGAGTCTTTCGGCAATCCGCGACGCTTCAGCCGAATAGCGAGGCGAGTCGCTCGCAAGAAACCAATTGTCGCCGTCAAGTCGGGCCGCACTCATGCTGGTCGCCGCGCCGCGGGGAGTCATACAGGGGCGATGGCGTCCAGCGAAGTCGCGGTTGAGGCGTTGTTCCGGGAAACCGGAGTGATAAGGACCCGCACGCTCAACGGACTCTTCAACGTCACATCGCTGCTTGCGAATCAGCCGGTTCCTTCGGGTCCCAGGGTGGCCATCGTCACCAACGCCGGCGGTCCCGGAATTCTCGCGGCCGATGCCATCGCAGCCAACGAACTCGACCTGGTTGAGTTCTCGAGCGACCTGCAAGTCCAGCTGCGGTCGATACTGTCCGCCGAAGCTTCGATCACGAACCCGGTTGACATGGTTGCGAGCGCCGGTGCAGATGCTTACAGCCGGACGATCCGCGCAATCATGGATTCGGGAGAATGCGACTCGCTCATCACGATATACATACCGACGACGAGCGAGGGTCACGAGGAGATCTGGAATAGCGTTCAAGACGCAGCCGTATCCAACACGGCTGTCACGACGCTCGCCGTGTACATGACCGCACATAGGAACCGACGGGTCGACGATCAACTGAAGCTCCCGACGTATACGTTTCCCGAGGAAGCAGCACAGGCGCTCGCCAGAGCAGTGCGGTATGGGGAGTGGCTACGTCGGCCTGAGGGCGAGCTGCCCTTCTTCGACGATGTGGATTCGCGGGCCGCGGCCGCGACAATTGATGCGGCACTCACTCGAATGGGCCCCGAAGGTGGGTGGCTGACTCCCGAAGAAGTTGAGCGGGTCCTGGAGGCCTACGGACTCACATTGCCTGCCTCGAAGGTCGCAGAATCGGCCGATGACGCCGCAGCGTTTGCCGCCGAACTGGGCCGCAATGTCGTCCTCAAAGCAATCGGTGTCGTTCACAAATCCGACGTCGGGGGAGTGAAGCTCGATATCGAGCCCGACGATGTGGCGACAGAATTCACTGCAATGATGGCGTCGGTGCCCGGCATAACCGGGGTACTGGTGCAGGAGTACGTTGGCGACGGACACGAAGTGATCATCGGCATGTCGGACGATCCGTCCTTTGGTCCCATTGTCGCCTTCGGCATGGGTGGCGTGACGGTCGAGCTCATGAAAGATGTGTCGTTTCGCATTCATCCGATCACGGACGTGGACGCCGGCGAGATGATGGCGGAGCTGAAATCAGCTCCCATCCTCGACGGGTATCGGGGCGGTGCGCCCGGCGATGTTGCAGCAACCAAAGAGGCTCTGCTTCGGGTCGGAGCCATGATCGAGGATCATCCGGCGATAGCCGAAATGGATCTCAATCCGGTAAAGGTGCTCGAACCCGGCCAGGGTGTGAGGACGGTGGATGCGCGCGTCCGGGTCGCCGCGGCCAATCCCTATTACATCCCATCGCGTCACAACATGCCCGGGATTCGATAGCCATGCACACGGCCATGCTCGAATATGTGACGTTTTCAGGGATGCCAGTGGGAACGCTGGCATTGCTGCATGCAACCGGTTTCTGCAAGGAAACGTGGAATCCGGTCGTGGAGGATCTGCGGGGTATGGGAGTCGAGCACGATATCGTGCTTTGGGATCAACCAGGTCATGGCGAGTCTCCGCCAGGCCCGGAACCGGTCGATTGGTGGGATTCCGCCTCGGCCTCGCTTGCAGTGTTGGGCGGTAGAGGTGAGCCCGTCATCGGGATCGGGCATTCGAGCGGGGGAGCAGCGCTCGCCATGGCTGAGATTCTGCAACCGGGAACGTTTGCGGCGCTGTTGTTATTCGAGCCGATCATCTTCCCCCCGCCGTACCTTCCGTACGAGGAAGGTTTATACGCAGCAACGATGGCGCGTCGCAATGAATTCGCCTCGCGAGACGACGCCTTTGCGCATCTGAGCGATCGGGGTGCGTTCCGTTCGTGGGACAAGCGAGCCTTGCATGCCTACGTCGACGGAGCGCTGGTCGATGTGAATGGACGATCGTACCTGCGGTGCGCACCAGCGATAGAAGCCAACTACTACCGCAGCGCCGGACTCCACGAGGCGTGGGAGCGCCTCGAGGAAATCTCGGTTCCGGTGAGGCTCGTGGCGGGACAACATTCAGATACGCACGATGTTGCGTTTCTCGAGGCTCAGGCGGAGCGCTTTACCAACGCCAGCTGGAGCGTCATCCCCGATGTCGGCCACCTTTTTCCCATGGAAGACCCGTCTGCCACTGCCGGCATCATCGCCGACTTCGTCTGAAACAACACAAGCCATTGGCGGACGGGCCGGCTTTGTACCAAGATGGCTCCCTACTCACAAGGGAGAACACATGATCAGCACGTTGATAGGTGCCATCATCGCAGGCGCGATTATTGGCTCACTTGCAAGACTGGTTCTGCCCGGTGAGCAAAACCTCTCGATGGGGCTCACTATCGGAATCGGTTTCGCCGGAGCGCTGGTAGGTGGATTGATCGCCCAGGCAGTCGGTCTCGACAACACAAGCGGCATCGATTGGATCAAGCACATCATCCAGGTTGCGGTCGCCGCCGGTGGCATCGTGCTCTACGGCAACATGCAGCAGAAGCGCCTGCCGTAGTTTCAATCAGCTGTCGGTGGTAGATCCGGGGCCGACGAGCGTGGCACCTGCATTTGTTTGATCGTGACGGAGATAGAGATAAAGCGGCAGAGCCAGCGACAGTCCTACCGTGAGGCTCGCAGCGGGTACCAACCACCAGGTGCGGATACCGAGCTGCTGCGCATCGCGATATGACCAGATCAGCCAAACGATGATGCTGATCGACAGGTCGAACACGAAGCCGGTCATGAGCGGACTCCCGAACAGAGCGTCTCCAAACGCGAGCCGATCGGCGTCGGCGAAATAGCCCGCAAAGAACAGCCACGGAACGACGGTTCCGACGACCGCGAGCCCGGCGTAGACCCGTTTCATGACGTTTCTCTCCAATGTTCGATACTCCAAAACGTAGTAGTCCCTCCGGGATCCGGGGGGGGGGACTACGTCCGGTTGGTTCTCGTGGTTATCGAGGAATCAACACCTTGTCGATGATGTGGATGATGCCGCTGGCGACGAGCGTGTCGGCCTTGATGATCCGTGCGTCATTGACCAGCTGATATCCGTGCCCAAAATCGACGTGTACCCGGTGACCGTTGACCATTCCCACCGAGTCGAGATATCCGAGTTCTTTCGACGTGGTCTCGCCGCTCACTACGTGATACAAAAGGATGTCGGCGAGTTCGTCGGGATCGGCTAGTAGACGATTCAACGTTTCGGTACCGAGTTCGGCGAATGCCTCGTCTGTGGGGGCGAAGACCGTAAAGGGCCCTTCACTCCGCATGACATGTTCGAGACGGGCGGCCTAGACGGCTGTTACGAGAGTATCGAGCTCGATTTCGATCGCCTCGTCAACGATATCGTGGATCAAGCGCACCGGCTTCGGATACAGGAACTTGTCAATGACGTGGATCACGCCGTTGGCGGCCATGATGTCTACCACCGTGACGGTGGCCTAATCGTCCATCTTCGATCTCGATGCTGATGTCGTCACCATTTGCCATCGTGGCCGAACGTAGCCAGCTGCAATCCGGATGACGGAACCGAGAAAAGATCTGCTGAGATCAGCCGGCTTCCGGTTG
>JBFGAX010000094.1:0-7739 GCA_041567895.1 Acidimicrobiia bacterium | reverse complement strand
GATCGCCCGCCAGCCGCTGAGCAACACCGCGTTTTCCGTGTTTGGCTCGCACGGTAAACGCAGGCCCTATGGCATTATTTCTGCGTTCGTGACGCCCTTAGATCAGCGGCGGCTGCCGTTCAGGATCGCCGAGATCATCGAGAGCGAAAAGACCGAGAGCGCCGGGAGGTAGCGTTTCACGGGATCTCCGACCTTGATGTGCATGCCGATCGCGCCGAGCATGAATCCGGCGAGCCCGACCGAGGCGGGCCGAACCAGCCGGGGGACGGCGTGCCCAACCAGAAGCAGCCCGGCCAGGCTCACCTTTGCCGCACCCACCGCGTACATCGTGGTCTCCGACAGGCCGTATGCCTCGAACTCCTCTTTCATGTTCTTGGCATCGCCACCTCGATATCCGGTGTCCTTGTCGAACCGGTTGAACCAGACGTTCAGAATCCAGAGAGCAGCTGCGGTTTGGGCGAGTTTGCCAATAAGGGTCATCGTGCTTGGGCCTTTCGAGTGGAGCGGTGACGGATCACTTTAGGCATCCTGCCGATGCTTACTTCGCTCTGGAAAGACCCGGCACCAGGGACTTCGCCTGTCGTGACGCTGATCACGTTTGGGCCGGCAAGGTGGGAGAAAACCAGCCCCTGGGCGTGGTCGACCCGTAGCTCCCTGTCGCTAACCACCGATCCCGGCGAAACTATTTCCGAAACAGAAGACAAAAACTGCGGGGACACCGCTACGGAACTGCGGAAGAACTGGACCACATGCAACTACACAACCCGGCACCTTGCTTGCAATCTGTAGTCTCGCTGCAAGGTTGGCCATGGTGGACTATGGATGAGAACGAGCGAGATCTTGGAACCGTCCCTCTCGGTGCCGGCGGTGAGATCGCCCACCAGATTTCCGATTAGGCGGTCATGCTTCTTCTAACTGTCCGATGGTGGCCCCAGGTGACCAGGGCACCGGGCATCGAAGGGTCAAAGCCCGGCGGCCAGGTGAGCCGTTTTGGCCCGGCGATGATCCGTCATCTCAACGATGCGCCCTCCCGCCATCGTTAGAACCAGGTGCGCTCTGCCGATCTTGAATGATCGCGGCTTCTTCCAATGAAACTCGAGTAATGCCCGGTCGCCCGTGCCAGGAACGAAACGAGCTGCGCCGGTGCGACCCTCTTCCTCAGACAGGTCCCGGATGCTTTCGAGAACCGCACGGGCCTCGGCCGGACCTTGTCAGGTAGGGGTGTGTCGCCACCACAACCAACCGCGTGAAAACCCTTGCCATTTCATGGTGTCGTCCATGAGTGTGATGAATGGGTCGACGTCGCGCTCATTCAGTCCGACCACCGCCGCTTGGAGAGCCGCAATATCTGATGAGTGCATGATCCAATGATTGCAGAAAACGTCCGTCGGCGCGCGAACGTGCTGCGGTGACGCACAGTCCAAAGGTTCAATGTCGCCTTCGACACGCCGGCTAGGTGAGGCACTCGACACACGCGAAGAGTTGAAGGTTTCGATCTCTGAGCACCACGAGGCCGTTGCCAGGAGATCCCTGTTCCCAGCGTGACAAAGTCTCGCCTAGAGTGAGAATCAGCCGGTTGACGTCAGCCATCCAAAGGAGCGACATGAAACGACTGCAGAGAAGGCTGGTACTTGGTCTACTTGTCCTGGCACTTACCGCTTTATCCGCGTTGCCGGCGTTAGCCGGCAACCAGGTTGAACGCCCTTTCAAAGGCACGTCAATCGTGACCCTGACAGTTGATCCCGAGTGCAATCTTCCCGTGGAGTTCGTTTGTTCGTTCACGACGACAGACGTAGGCAACGCTTCACATCTCGGCAAGATCGTAACCTTCAGCGAAGGAGAGATCGCCCTCACCGGCCCTTGCGTCTTGAGCGACGGAACCAGCCAGGGGGTGGGCTT
Source organism: Acidimicrobiia bacterium (assembly GCA_041567895.1). Lineage (GTDB taxonomy): Bacteria > Actinomycetota > Acidimicrobiia > Spongiisociales > SHLN01 > JABDOU01. The sequence continues at coordinate 5,840 of JBFGAX010000094.1, read as the reverse complement.
CCAGACGGGTGGGACTTTTAACCATACGGCGGCCAATGGAGACATGATCATGGGCACCTTTGAGAACGAAGGGTGTGTCGGGCTCACGCCCGAGACGGCGTCGATCCCGGGAAGAATCAATGGGTCGCAGGAGATCACCGGGGGAACCGGCCGTTTTGCCGATGCGTCGGGCGAGACGATTACCTTCAGCGATGCAATCGGACCCTTCAACTGGCGAGGGACGATCACGTACTGATCATTGATCTACCGGTATGAGTTCCGAGCAACGCCTGTGGCGGTGCTCGGAACTCTCGAACGCAAACTCTGCGACGTGGATCCTTGGTTCTGTCAGATCGATGATGGAACGGCCATCCTGGTTTCGCCGCACTGCATCCCAAAGGGCGACGACCGTCGGCCTAGTGAACCCAACCCATCATCAGATTCTCGAGTGGCTGTAGCTCGGCTCTGTCGGAATCTCATCGTCTACGGTAATCGGACGGACCATCCGTCATGCGTCGGGCGGTGGTTCTGACTCTTCGTTCGACGGGATTGTTTCGATTTCAACGAATCTAAGGGGTCCGAGGTCCTGAATCGCTCGACGGCACGAATCGGAAATGATGATTGATGGCCGGAAGTGTTGCTCGGTGAAGACATGCCGCCCGTGGATCTTGTTTCGATCGAGCACCATGCGGCCGGCCACCCTGATCCCGCCCAGTTCTCCGGTGTAGTGGGTTAGCTCGGTGTCCAAAGGATCGAACGGTTCTGGGAAGTGCAAGATCCAAGCCGAATGGGACTCATCATCTGTGTCGTTGAAGGACGCTTCAAAGAACTGTAGGTTGTCGAGTTCACCCAGGCATTGCTCGAGCACACGTTTGACACGATCCGACACGACCAACGGTGAGACATCGACGATATCTGCCATCTCACCCGGGCCCCTTACTGTGTATTCAGTAGGGAGAGGCCAATGACTGAGCCACCCTCCCTCACGAGTCAGCCGGATTCGGGAGGCCTTTTCCTCCGGGGTCAGCTGCCCGGGTCCGACCTGTCGCTCCAGGTGGCGCGTCCTCCGACCAAAGAAGTCGCCAGTATTGGTCTTGACTCTCCATCAGCAGTCCCAGTAAGCCTTCCTCAGAATCGTTGGGTCATCGATAACCGTCTGCTTAATGTTCGTATGAGCTGCGCTCTGCGGTCGATTCGCTCGAAAGCGGCCGAGCGAGCAATGAGCGGCAAATAGTCGCAGGACACCTTGGAGAGACAGCTAGAGGAACCCGAACCTCAACCGTTGACCAAGATGGTGGTGTTGATTTCGTTGATTGGTACGCGTTCCAGATCCACTTGACGGGGCTCTTCGAACAAGTACCGCCCGATTGAGACGCTGACCGGCGGTGAGTAACCGGGAACACTCACACTCAAGTAGAGGCAGTCATGACTACCTCGCCCACCGCGTGTTTCGCCTTCGAGTCCCGCAATGTGGGCCTCGAATTGTTCACATGCTTGTTCCCATTCCAGTGCGGAGTAGTAAGTGGCACCAGCGGAGGCTCGTTGACTGAACAACGGGGACGATCCGGTTTCAGATGAGTAGGCAAGGTGGAAGTCGTCTGGCATCGGCAATGCCAGTACGTGTTCTTTCAACCCTTGGCCGCATCCCGTCATGCACAAGGCCACGATTAGTCCCACGAGCGCGGTTCGCCACCATCCCAAGATTGTCATGGTCTCTTCATCGCCCGGTCGAGCCGAGCCTTGACCCGCGTCGAATGCTTCCTAGTTCTTGTTGTCGTGGATCTGAACAGAGCCGCCACCAAGCGCTGTGGACGGGTCGGCGGAGTCATCGGCGCCTAGTTGGTTGTCGTAGATGATCACTTCAGTTCCGATTTCCCAGATCTTGATGCGGAACTTGTCGGCTTGGGGCTGCTGGAATACATCACCGTCGATGACGGTAACCATGAATCCGTAGCCACCTTGCCCGTTGACTTCTCCCACTCCTTTGTATTGGGCGCGGGCTCCGGCGACCACCAGCCACTCGTAGCTGGTGGACTGGAAGCGGAAACCGGCCGTGTTGAAGTGGAACTGGGTGTTGCCGTCGGGGATTGTTCGGCCCTTCTTGTACCTGGACACCAGGCCGAACGTTGCCTTTCCCGGTGAGGTCGGGTACTGAAGGGTCAGAGCCCCGCGGCCAGGTAAGCCGTTTTTGGCCGGCGATGATCCGTCATCTCGACGATGCGCCCTCCCGCCATCGTCACGACCAGGTGCGCTCTGCCGATCTTGAATGATCGCGGTTTCTTCCAATGAAACTCGAGTAACGCCCTGTCGCCCGTGCCAGGAACGATACGAGCTGCGCCGGTACGGCCCTCTTCCTCAGACAGGTCCCGGATGCTTTCGAGAACCGCACGGGCCTCGGCCGGACCCTGTCAGGTAGGCGTATGTCGCCACCAGAACCAACCTCGTGAAAACCCCTTCCACATCATGGTGTCGTCCATGAGTGCGACGATGGGGTCGACGTCGCGCTCATTTAAGCCGACCACCGCCGTTTGAAGGGCTTCGATATCTGCTGAATGCACGGTCCAATCATTGCACAAATATTTCGTTCCCGGGCGCGTTCCAGCCTCTCATCCCGGATCCTCGGCGGAGCCGAAGCGTCCAATACCCTGCCGCGCAGTGCCGAGCACATCATCCAAGTTTGTTTTCTGGCAAAGATCCGAATCGGGATCTTGTTTGCTACGTTGGATGCATGAGCGATCCGATCCGGTTTGAGGTCCGAACCAAGGCAGGGCTGCGAGGAAACTCTGCAGGTGGTTCGTGGATAGAGGAATCATCTCGCAACACCGCGGTTCTCGAGGCGCTGGCGACCGTATTGGAGACCAACAGCAGCCAGTTGGAGGTCGTATCGGGAGCGAGCGAGCGCATCAAGTTGATCGAATGGACCGATCCTCCGTTGGATGCGCAGGACCGAATCGACAACTGGCGAAAAACGAAATAACCAATCGGCCAAGCGGGTCAGGCGGCGGGCCCTGGCAAACAGGCAAAACGAACCCCGCCTTCCTGCTGAGTATTCTCCCGAATATGGACGAGGTTGGCGTGGGCGACGCACCTCACGACTATGACGAGGCCATGGTGGCTTTGCTACAGATGTTGTGGGGGCCGGGGTATCTCTCGCCTGGCGGCCCGGAGGCGGTGGCCGCGATCGTCGCCGGTGTCGACCTTCGCGACGCCAACGTCCTCGACATCGGATGCGGGCTGGGCGGGCCATCGGCGACGCTGCTTTCTCTTGGAGCTGCCACCGTTACCGGCGTCGATGTGGCTTCGGAGCTGATTGGCGCCGCTTCGGCCGATGCGGTCGCGAGGGGGCTTGAGGATCGCCTCAGCTTCGTCACCATCGAACCTGAGCAGCCGTTGCCCTTTGGCGACGCCGAGTTCGATGTTGTCTTCACCAAGGACGCGTGGCTGCACGTGGTCGACAAGGCTGCGCTGCTGGCGGAGGCCCATCGCGTGCTACGCCCGGGGGGTTATCTGACGGCAGGTGACTGGTTGAAAGGGCCCGACCCATACAGCGCGGACATGCTCTATTTCATCGAGCTGGAGGGGATCCCCTACCACCAGGCGACGCTGGAGGAATACGAGCAGATGTTGCAAGCCGCCGGCTTCACCGACGTGACCACTTTCGACGCTGCCGAGTGGTATACATCTCTGGCCGCGGACGAGTACGACAGGCTTCGGGGCGAGCTCCGCGACGAGCTGACCAGCCGCCTCGGCGCCACCGCCCGGGACCACTTCATCGAGAATTGGCGGATGCTCAAACAGGTCACTGCCGGCGGCGAGCTGCGCCCTGCGCGATTCCAGGCCCGCAAACCGCTCTAGCTCGGGCAAGCAACTCGCCGGATGGCCCACCGGTCCTCCGGTGGCCTTGCACTTCTTCAGTCGAGTATCGCCTCAGGCAGTCGTCGGCTCTTTCATCTTGGTGCCGGTTGGGACCCGGTCGCGCGCCTTTTCGGGCGAACGCAGTTGCGTCACTGGCATGCCGATGCCGTAGGTCACGAAATCGCCTTGGGGGATAACCCGGATGATCGCGTGGTCTTCCATGGGTTCTCCCTCGAAGTCCAGGCCCCGGAGCAATTTCCGGGTTGCCTCGACCGGAGCGTCAGCAACGTCCAGGATCTCAGCGGTACCCGAGAACGTGATTGTGGCGGCCGGGATTCTGATGAACGGCAGAAAAGGAACCCTCTTGGGGAACGTGATCGTCATCGACACGTTCTGCTTGGCAGCAATGTGCCGCACTTTCCAGGTATCGCGGGCGGTCCGTCATATTGCTGTCGGCTGCCGTCGCCAACGTGCAGCCCCCGGGCCGGGATCTGTCATATTTCGTTTTCTGTCACGGAGGTGACTCATCCGCCAGTCGAGAACGTAGCTTCGAAAGTGGGTCCAAAAGAACAGTCTTTAGAAAGGAACCCATGATGCGTCGATTGATGATCTCGGTTTTTGCATCACTTGCCATGTTGGCCACGGTTGTTCCGGCGGTCGCCGATCCCGCAGAAACAGCTCAGCTTCCGCTCATAATCAACTTCCCGGATACTGAGAACAGAAAAGTGATCTTCATGAACACCACGCGGGAAGATGTCTGCACGGACGACCAGGTCGCAGCCGAGGAAGCCTATATCGACTGGCTTGTGAATGAGGTGATTCCCTGGTCCGAATACCTCACGTTTATCGAGGAGGGCGGCACAGATGACGAATGGATCGATGAGTTTGGTGAGATCCCGCCTGAACCAGGTCCCGAACCCGAATTTCCCGAGGAAGCCGAGGGTCTCGTTCCTTTGCAAACGGTGTTGAAGCAGACGAGAAACGGAGCGGTGGTATCGGCGATCCAAGGCAAGAAGCTGCATGTTGAGGTGTGGGAGCTCGACGAGGAAACGTTTGTCATTGGGCCGTGTACCGACACGGCCAGCGAGAGACTCTATGCCTCGGGCACGGGCTCTGTGAATGCAAATGACAACGACTTGCTCGGCTTCGAAGGCCATACGCGAGCCAACGCCTGGGGACACATGATCCACGCCGCGCTGACAGATGTGGACGGCAACACCGTCAGGTTCAAGAGCCGATTCCACTTCAACACGGGGTGCCTGAATTCGGCACTGGCGCTACGACTAGAACGAGTGCCCTGTTTTCTGTATCACAGCCAATTTCGCTAGACCAAACGATTCAGCCGACGAAGCCGATCGGGTGTAGCCCGGACCCACGTGACACCCGACCGGTTGTTGAACGATCGTGCCATGCGGGGCGGCCACCACAGGCCGTCCCGCATTTGTGAGCACCTCAGGATCCTCCCGGACATCGACCGACAGCGGAGCAGATCTCTACCGGGAATCAGAACCGACGTTTCTGGCGATTGAGTCTCGAACTGCAGCCGAAATCTCACCGCCCCGATTTCCCGACGCACCCATCTTGACCGCCCGACATCCGGCCCCGATGCGCGGCGCTGGCTCAGGTAGTCGTGCGCTCTTTCATCTTTGTGCCGGTTGGGACCCGGTCGCGCGCCCTTTCGGGTGAACGCATTTGCGTCACTGGCATGCCGATGCCGTAGGTCACGAAATCGCCTCGGGGGATAACCCGGATGATCGCGTGGTCGTCCAGGGGTTCTCCCTCGAAGTCGAGGCCCCGGAGCAGTTTCCGAGTTGCCTCGACCGGAGCGTCAGCAACGTCCAGGATCTCAGCGGTACCCGAGAACGTGATCGTGGCGGCCGGCACTTTGATGAACGGCAGAAAAGGAACCCTCTTGGGGAACGTGATCGTCATCGACACGTTCGGATTGGCCGCAATGTGCCGCACCTTCCAGGTATCGCGGGCGGTCGAAGTCAGTAGTGATCGGT
>JBFGAX010000093.1:0-7830 GCA_041567895.1 Acidimicrobiia bacterium | reverse complement strand
CGTATCGCTGATCCCATGTGTCCCGTTCTTCCTCGCTCATCTCGAGTGACGCTAGCAACCGCGGCCTCAGCATCCATGGGGCACCTCCCAATAGTCGCCGGGTGCTCACCTGCCAGAGGATTGGCAGCAAACCGCCGTCGTTCAACACGGTCGTGATGCCATGGCTCTGATACACCTGTGATTAACCACCAAGGGGGTAAGAAATGTTTGAAGAGCGGTCACCTGACCGGTTCGGTTATGTAGCAGCAGTATCACTGGTCCTACTGGTCGTTCTTGGAGCCTGCGGCTCAGAGACCGGGCAACCCGATAGGAGGTCCGCCGCGAACCAGGACGCGGCGTCGACAAGTTCCACTACGGGTCCGGATTCGACAACATCGGCAGATGCCAACATGGATGAGGACCTCGCGACGATCGAAGCGGCAGTGACTGCGTTCTACTCAGGTGACGCCGGGCGGGCCGCAGAGCTGTTCGAACTCACCGATCGAAGCGACGACGAAATTCGCGCTGAATCGGTCTATCAGGGAGAAATAGGCGGACGATTGACCCTGACCTGCAACGGTTCGGGAGGCGGTATGTTCACCTGCCGTGTGCCGTATCACAACTCCATGACCGACGCGATCGCCTACACCGATCAAGGCGACACGATTCAGGTCGCCGTCGACAACGGCGTCGTTACCCAATTCACCTTTCCAGAGCATTCGTGGATCGTGCTCCAGATGGGATCGTTTCTGGCGATAAACGGCCGATTCGACGGCTACGAGAAGTGCGGCTTTGGTCCGTTTCCTGCTTCATGCGCCGCCATCCAGCTCAAGAACCTTGACGCATGGGCGGATTGGCGGGAGACCCTTCCAGATCCTGCGAGCGTTTTAGAGGTCACCCTCCAATCGTGGTACGGAGGAGGCTGTGAAGTAGCCCTTTTTCTGAGTGTTTCTGCGCACTTCGACGATGAAACCGACTGTTATTCGGATCCGTCCGGCCTTTCGCCGGTTGCCACCATCGCATATGAGCATCTTCTGGGTGCGGAAATCACCGTCGAGAAGTGTGAAAGACTCGAGACCGGCGCCGGGGACCTGTCGTGCGAGGTGCACTATGCGAACGCAATGAACCGCGCGGTCGATAAAGCCCCCGCAGTCATGACTCGAGAATTCACCGTGGCGGACTCGGCATTCGTGACCGCCCTTGGTGGGGAGAGCACCTGGTACCACGACAACTATCCGGAGGACAGCGAACTCTCAGCGAGCTTCAAGAGATTCGCCGAGGAGGGGGATTTGGAAGTGGCGGAGGTGCGCGAGCTCCGGGCGGCCTATGAAGCGGCCGGTTGTGATACCGCACGAACGCCCGAGTGTGCCAACCTCATTCTTGACAACATCGACGCCTGGGCGGCCTGGCATATGAAGAACGCCTGAAGCGATTCGCGGGCCGAATGGCAGAGATCTGCCACCGTCGCGCAGGGTTGTGACGCCACGCATCTGATACACCTGTGACAAACCTCCAAGAGGAAGGAATATGGTTAAGAAGTGGTCATTTGACCGGTTTGGTTATCTGGCGGGTGTGGCGTTCGCGCTCCTCGTCAGTGGAGGGATCTGGCTGCAGTCGACTCGTGGCGAGTGGCCGGGGGATCCCAGAACTGAGAACGTTTCGACCGAAGCAATCGCCGACTACTACACCGGAACCATTGCGTCGAGGTACGGCTATCTGCTGATGTTCGCCGCGCTGGCGGCGCTGGTCTGGTTCGTTGTCAGTATGCGGAATCGATTCCTGCGGAACGATCCCGGAAGTCGAGCTGCCCGGACGTTCGCGGCACTCGGTTATGTGGTGGCCGGCACGGTCGCTGTAGCCACCGCCATCTATGCAGGCCTGGAGCAGGATGACGCTTCCGGCATCACCGAGGAGGCCCTGCGCGGCATGCTCACGGTTGAGATGGGGATTGACGGACTCTGGATACTCGCCGTGTTCGCAATTCCCTTCATGCTGATCGCCGCCGCCTATGCGGGATTTCGAGGCGCCACCCCGCGGTGGCTGGCCATCCTGACTGCGTTGGCTGCCATTCCCGGCCTGATCGGGGTGTTCGCTGTCCCCGTATCTGAGGACCTGGGCAACCTGCTCTGGCTGGGCAATCTGGTCCTGGTGGGCTGGGCGCTGATCACCGGTGTCACGATGGCGGTTCTGGGCGATCACGTAGTTGATCTGGCAGGTTCGCCGGACCCTGTGGAAGTGCCGGGAGACATTCGACTGACCAGTCGATAGTCCCGTTTCTGTCGGTCCCGGTTCGCTGACCGGGCCCGACAGACGCGCAGGTGCTACCACCGGCACCGTGCGGCGACGACCGAAGCTAGCGTTTCGCCATGCCGTCGGATTCGCTCGTTGTCGCCAAAGGTCTCACCAAACGGTTCGGAGATTTCGTCGCGGTCGACGACATCGATTTCGAGGTTCGGCAGGGTGAAGCCTTCGGGTTCCTCGGCCCAAACGGAGCAGGCAAGAGCTCCACGATGCGCATCATCGGGGCGACCTCGCCCGTCAGCGAAGGGTTCATCGAAGTCCTGGGTCTCGATCCGGAGTTCCACGGATCCGAGATCCGCCAACGTCTTGGCGTTGTGCCGCAGGAAGACAACCTCGATCCCGAATTGCCCGTTGATGCCAACCTGATGATCTATGGTCGCTACTTCGGGCTGAGCCGCTCGCTGATCAAGGAACGTATCGAGGAGCTGCTCGCCTTTGCCCAGCTGACGGACCGCGCCAAAGACAAGGTTGACTCTTTGTCCGGAGGGATGAAGCGCCGCTTGACGATTGCCCGCTCACTGATCAATCAGCCCGACCTGCTGTTACTCGACGAGCCGACCACCGGTCTAGATCCTCAGGCCCGCCATCTGCTCTGGGATCGTCTCTACCGCCTCAAGCAAGATGGCGTCACGCTCATCATCACCACGCACTACATGGATGAAGCCGAGCAGCTTTGCGATCGGCTCGTCGTCATGGACGGAGGCAAGATCGTGGCGGAGGGGTCTCCGGTGGCACTCATCCAGGAACACAGCCCCCGTGAAGTCGTTGAGGTCCGGTTCCCGGTCGGTGTGCAAGAGGGGGTCGTGCACCGGCTCGAAGATCTCGGTTCTCGCATCGAAGCACTGCCGGATCGGGTGCTTCTGTACACCGACGACGGCGACCGGGCGGTCGAAGAGATCCACAAACGCGGTCTGTTTCCCGAAACCATTCTCACCAGGCGCAGCACGCTCGAGGACGTCTTCCTCAAGCTGACCGGCCGCACGCTGGTGGATTGAAGGGCTGCGATGACCACGGTTCGCCACGCCAAGACCTATTTCGAATCGAGCGCCAGGCGCTACCGGTACGTTTTTCGGGGTTCCATGTTTGCCTCGTTTCTCAATCCGATCCTGTTCCTGTCGGCCATGGGCCTGGGGCTCGGCCAGCTGGTCGATCGACAGGCAGGCGAAGCCGTGATCGAGGGCTTCAACTACGTGACCTACCTCGCGCCGGGGCTGATGGCGACAACGGCGATGAGCACGGGAGCATCCGACAGTTCATGGCCCGTCCTGGCCGGTTTGAAGTGGCTGAAGACCTATCACGGTGTGCTGGCGACACCGTTGACCGTCGGCGGCCTCGTTCTGGGTCACGTGGCGTTCGTGTTCGCCAGGGTGCTTTTCGTGAGCCTCGTCTACGGGCTGGTGGCGGTTGGGTTCGGGGCGCTCGACTTGCCTCGCGCCCTGTTGGCCATCCTTCCCGCAGGGCTCACCGGACTTGCGTTCGGTGCTGCAGTCATGGGCTTTTCGTCCCACCTCGATCGCGATGTCGGCCTCGCCAACCTGTTTCGCTTCGGCATCACGCCGATGTTTCTCTTCTCTGGCGCCTTCTTTCCGATCACGCAGCTGCCAGAGTTCGTTCAGCCGCTGGCGATCGCAACGCCTCTCTGGCACGGCGTCGAACTGACGAGAGCTGCCGGTCTCGGCGTCAGCACCAGCTGGCATCCAGCGTTACACGTTCTCGTCCTTGTGGCATTCACCGTTGTCGGATTGCTGGTTGCCACCCGCAAAATGAAGAGCCGGTTGATCTCGTGACGACCCTGCAGTTGCGCGTGATGCCAAAGCGGTTCAACTTCGGGCGCTCGGGTCGCATCGTCGAGCGCAATCTGCTCGTGTACCGCCATCTGTGGGGGGTGCTGATATCCGGCTTCTTCGAGCCGGTGTTTTATCTCTTTTCCATCACGGTGGGCTTCGGAGCTCTGGTGGGCGATATCACCTTGGCAAACGGACAGGTGGTCTCCTACGCAGCCTTCGCGGCGCCTGCGCTTCTGGCAGCTTCGGCCATGAACGGCCCGGTGTTTGAATCCTTCGGAATCTTCTTCAAGCTGAAGTACATGCGCACGTACGAGGGAATTCTGGCAACTCCGCTCACGACCCGCGATGTTGCTATCGGGGAGATCACCTGGTCCCAGATTCGGGGGGCGCTGTATGCAACTGCATTTGTGGTGGTGATGTGGGCGATGGGCCTCATCCTGAGTCCCTGGGGGCTCCTCGCCATTCCCGCCGCGATGCTGACCGGGTTCGCCTTCGGCGCCGTGGGGATGGCAGCCACCACCTACATGCGGTCCTGGCAGGACTTCGATCTCATCTTCGTCGTCACGTTGCCCATGTTTCTGTTTTCGGCGACGTTCTACCCGCTGGAGATCTATCCCGGCTGGCTTCAAGTCGTCGCCCGGTTTTCACCTCTCTACCAATCGGTCGATTTGCTACGCGGACTCGTATTGGGCGTCATCGATTGGTCGATGCTGGGACATGTGGCGTACCTGGTGGCCATGCTCGGAGTCGGGCTGATCATGGCCGGCCGCCGCGTGGAGAAACTGCTCGTCACCTGACCTCAAGCATGATCGCTCATCGACCGGCACCGGATGTAGCCATCCTTGATTTCGAGTAACTCTCCTGGGGGGAGGTCGGCCGCCAGCAAGAGGTGGTAGTCGGCGACTGCTTCCGCGTCCATATCCCTATATCCCTGTCGGGCGAGTCCGTCCGCGAAGGCCTCGCGATATTCATCGTGCGTCATAGCGGGATGGTCGATCACCTGAAACATGGTCGATGCTCCGCTACTGGCAAGACCGACGACCGACCGTTCGCACCCGCAGCCGGGGCAGTCGCATATATCGGGGGGCATCATGACGAGCTCTCCCTCCACGGTCCACACGAAATCGCGATCGGTCAGCTGCTCTGGGTCTCGGCCTGCGACCAGAATGTGCACGTGTTCCCCAATCGTCGAGTGAGGGCAACGTATCCGGTGGGTGTGACAGATTGAAGACTGTTGTCGCGACGCGCCTCGATTGCCACCGGCCATCTACTCTCCGGATCATGGAAGATCTCTACCAACATCCGTACCCCTCTCCCGAGCTCGAGGCCGCCTACCCGTATCGGGATCTCTCGTTCGAGAGGTTGAGTCCTGACGAGATGCATGCGCGTGCCATGAGCTTCTATGAGCAGATGGAGCAGAGGCGCAGCGTTCGGATGTTCAGCCCCGATCCGGTGCCGCGCGAGCTCATCGAACTGGCGATCATGACGGCGTCGACGGCGCCGTCCGGAGCACACAAGCAGCCTTGGCGGTTCGTCGTCGTGGGCGATCCGGCACGCAAATCCGCCATTCGCCAGGCGGCGGAACAAGAGGAGCGCATCAACTACGAAGAGAACCGCATGAACGAGGAGTGGCAGCGAGCCCTGGCGCCGCTCGGCACCGATTGGCACAAGGAGTACCTCGAGATCGTTCCGTGGATCGTCGTTCTGTTCGAACAACGATACGAGATTCGACCCGACGGCCAGACGAGCAAGAACTACTACGTCAAAGAAAGCACCGGCATCGCGGCGGGTGTGTTCGTCACCGCGCTTCACAACATGGGACTGGCAACCTTGCCCCACACGCCTTCGCCGATGGCGTTCCTCACCAAAACGCTCGAGCGCCCGGAGAACGAGCGTGCCTTTGTGTTGTTTCCGATCGGCTATCCGATGCCGGGGACCCGTGTCCCTGATCTGGATCGTAAGCCGCTCGAAGATGTGGCGGTGTTTTTCGACTAGCGCTACCGTGATTGAGGTCGGGAGGTGAGATCCGTGGAGCTGCTCACGACCGAGCAAATGGCCGCAGCAGACGCACTTGCCGTGGATCACGGCGAATCGACCTTTGCACTCATGAATCGAGCGGGACGGGCGGTAGCCGACCACGCCTCGCGAATGGTTCCGCGTGCATCGCAGATTCTCGTTGTGTGCGGTCCCGGGAACAACGGCGGTGACGGCTTCGTTGCGGCCCGTCGCTTGCACGAGGACGGACATCACGTCGATGTGGTTCTGGTGGGGGATCGTGCATCGCTTTCGCCGGATGCAGCAGAAGCTGCGAGCGGGTGGGCAGGCCGGATACGCACGGCCGCCTCCGACCTCACCGCTGATCTGATCATCGACGCGCTCTTCGGGGCAGGGTTGTCGCGCCCGATTTCGGGCGAAGCTGAAGAGGTGGTAGCGGCCATCAACGCGTCCGGCATTCCTGTTTTATCGGTAGATGTGCCCTCCGGACTCGACGCAGACCTGGGGCAGGCGATTGGGCCGATCGTGCAGGCAAACGCAACGGTTACCTTCTTTCGGAAGAAGCCCGGACACCTCCTGTTGCCGGGAAGGAGCTACTGCGGCGACGTGGTGTTGACACAGATCGGCATACCGCAAGAGGTGCTCGGCACGATAAAGCCTCGTCTTTACGAAAACGGTCCCGACCTGTGGGAACTGCCGGTTCCGCAGCTTGATGGCCACAAATACGATCGCGGGCACGCGGTGGTCGCCTCCGGTCCGGTCAAGGCAACGGGAGCGGCTCGACTCGCCGCCCGGGGGGCGCTTCGAGCCGGCGCGGGTCTGGTGACCGTTGCATCACCCGGCTCGGCCCTGATCGTCAACGCTTCACACCTCACGGCCATCATGATCGAAACATTCGAGAGCACGTTCGGTCTCGAAAAGATCGTTGAGGACCCGCGTAAAAACGCTCTTCTCATCGGCCCGGGCTTCGGCGTCGGACCCGAAACCCGCGCGGCTGTGGCTACTTTTTTGTCTACCGGAGCTGCAGTCGTGCTCGATGCCGACGCCTTGACATCGTTTGCGGACGATCCCGGCGAGCTATTCGCCATGATCCGGTCTCGCAACGCCGAAACTGTCCTGACTCCTCACGAAGGTGAATTCTCACGGTTGTTTCCCGGTCAGGGATCGAAGCTTCGACGGGCACGCGAGGCGGCACTCACCAGTGGAGCGGTCGTGGTGTTGAAAGGCTCCGATACCGTTGTCGCAGGTCCGCTCGGCAGAGCTGCAATCAACGGGAATGCACCTGCCTGGACCGCGACGGCGGGAGCGGGAGACGTGTTGGCGGGCATCATCTCCGGTCTGCTTGCTCAGGGAATGGAAGCATTTCACGCCGCGTGCGCAGGCGTGTGGTTGCATGGCGAAGCAGCAACCGTTGTCGGGCCTGGCCTCATCGCCGAAGATCTGCCCGATGTGCTGCCTGCGGTCATCGGGCGCCAGCTCGCCTAATCATTGCCCAACTTTCGTGCGTCGTGGCTACTATTCCCGCCGTCTTCGGGGATTACCCGGGCAGCGAGGGCTCCACGCCTTCGACATCACGAATCATCCCATCCTGATCACCCGGTGGGACTCCTATGAAAGGACATCGCCGTCATGGCTAAGCAGAAGTTTGAGCGGTCGAAGCCTCATGTGAATGTGGGGACGATGGGTCATATTGATCATGGTAAGACGACGTTGACGGCTGCGATTACGAAGGTGATGGCGGAGACGTATGGGGGTCAGGCGACGGCGT
>JBFGAX010000092.1:0-8013 GCA_041567895.1 Acidimicrobiia bacterium | reverse complement strand
GGCAATGTCCAAAGCCTGATCGAGCGGCTTGGGTTCACCGCGATCGAACCAGAAGAATGGCAAGGCTGGGAGGAGGACGGACGGTCCTGGTTCTCAGTCGACTCTCCGACCAAACTCGAAGACGGACTTCGACGATTTGGAGCAATATGAGCTGGCTGGACGACTTCGCAGATGCTCTCGGGGTCGAGAGAATGACAGTCGCCGATATCGATCTCGTTCTCGATCTGGCGCGAGACGTCGCACACGGGTCTGAGCGCAAGAACGCGCCTCCGGCGGCGTTCCTCGCTGCCATGTATGTAGCCTCGGGAAAGGGTGATGTAGCCGACGCGATTCGGAAGGCCGAGGCGCTGATCGGCCAGGCGTAGGCTTCCGCAATGATTGAACCTCGCACCTTGAAGGGCTTTCGCGACACACTTCCGGAAACGATGCTCGCCCGCGAGCACGTTGTCGACACTGCAAAGCGCGTGTTCCGGTCATTCGGATACCTCCCTATAGACACACCTGCACTCGAATATTCGGAGATCCTGCTCGGCAAAGGCGGCGACGAGACGGACCGGCAAATGTTCCGGTTCATGGACCAGGGTGATCGCGATGTGGCTATGCGATTCGACCTGACGATTCCATTGGCCCGTTTCGTGGCCCAGCACGCGCACGAGCTACAGATGCCGTTCAAGCGATATCACGTCGGGCCTGTTTGGCGCGGCGAAAGTCCTCAACGTGGTCGTTACCGCGAGTTCGTACAGTGCGACTTCGACGTGGTCGGCACCGCCAGCGTCAACGCCGACATCGAGACGGCTCTCGTCATTCACGAGCTCTTCCTGGCGATCGGCATTGCCGGATTCGGCATCCGTATCAACAACAGGAAGGTATTTGACGGCCTTCTCGAGCGGCTCGATCTCATCGACCACATCACACCCGTGCTGCGTGCGATTGACAAGCTCGCCAAGGTCGGTCCGGAGAAGGTCACTGCCGAACTCCAGGAGGCAGGGCTTTCTGAAGACCAGACGATTGAACTCTTCAAGTTGTTGGACATCGAAGGAACCGATCCTTTCGAGCAAATCGCGCAAGCGGCCGAATTGGTCGGCGAAGGAGGACAGTCCGGTCTCGCGGAACTGACGGCGATATTCGAAGGGCTACACGCCAGCGGCGTGACGAAACACGCCGTCCTCGATCTCTCCATCGCGCGTGGCCTCGACTACTACACGGGATCTGTATTCGAGACCTTTCTCACGGAATTGCCAGAGATCGGGAGTGTCTGCTCCGGAGGACGTTACGACGACCTCGCCAGCACCTATACCAAACAGCAGCTTCCGGGTGTAGGTGCTTCGCTTGGCATCGACCGGCTGCTGGCCGCTCTCGAGGACCTCGGCCTGCTCGACGAGCGAGCTGCTACGGCGCCGGTGCTGATCGCGCTGTTCGAACCTGATCGCGTCCACGACTATCTCGGCCTCGCGGCCCGGTTGCGACGAGCGGGCCTGGGAGTCGAGCTGTATCCGGAACCGCGCAAGCTGGGGGCACAACTCAAATATGCGGACCGCAGAGGCCACTTGTTCGCTGTGATCATCGGTCAATCCGAATTCGATGCGGGCACGGCCCGGATCAAGGTTCTCAGCTCGGGTGAGAGCGTCGACGTACCGCGGGAGGAACTTGCCGCGAATCTACTTGCGATGCTAGAGAGGCCTGACTCTTCGAGCCGTGCGTAGTGTGAGAGCGAAGGAGGGCAGATGCGATTCACCCAACATATTGTCATACATGCCGACAATGCCGACGCCCTGATCGATCTGGTTCGAGCCTGGCAGGAATCTGAAACCGCCGGTGAACCCGGCAACCTTGGGGGCCGGTTGCTTGCGTTTCGCGATCAGCCGGGGCGCTACGTGCTGCAGGCCGATTTTTCGTCGTTCGAGGAGGCTGAAAAAAACAACGAACGGCCCGAGACGCAGGCCTGGGCCGCTCGCTTGCTGGAGCTGATCGAGGGCCAACCAAAGTATGAGAACCTCGACGTGCTGGTCGACTTCTAGTCGATCGGGACCACCCTAGGCCTGGCCGAGGATGAGCACGCTCAACGGCGGCAGGTGGATTTCGATCGAATGTGCCTGACCGTGCATCGAGATCGAGTCGGACTCGACAGCGGTTAGCCCGGAGCCCGTTCCCCCGAAGGATTCGTCGTTGCTGTCGAGCACCACTCGCCACGTCCCTGTATCAGGCACGCCGATGCGATATCCGTCCCTGGCAATTGGTGTGAAGTTGCAGATGAAGACGAGCTTCCGTCCCGATGGCGAACGTCTGAGAAAGCTCACGACGCTCGCCGATCGATCCTGATAGTCGATCCAGTTGAAGCCACGATGGTCGTAGTCCCATTCCGACAGCGACGGTTCGTCGCGATAGAGGTGGTTGAGTGCCCTGACCCACGCCTGCACACCGGAGTGAAGCGGATCGACCAGCGCATTCCAGTCGACCTGCCCGTCGTGGTTCCATTCTCCGGCCTGGGCGAGGTCGCAGCCCATGAACAGATGCTTCTTCCCCGGTAGCCCGAACATGTAGCCGTAGAGAAGTCGCAGGTTGGCGAACTGATCGGGCCGATATCCCGGCATTCTCGAAAGCAGGGAACCTTTCCCGTGGACGACCTCGTCATGCGATAGTGCCAGCACGAAATTCTCGTTGTACGCGTAAATCATGCGGAAGGTCAGCTCGTTGATGTGGTAGCCGCGATAAAGGGGATCATTTGACAGATAGTGGAGCGTGTCGTGCATCCACCCCATGTCCCACTTGAAACCGAATCCAAGTCCGCCTTCGCTGGTTGGTCGCGAGACGCCAGGCCAGGCGGTTGATTCCTCGGCGATTGTGATGATGCCAGGGTGTTGTCCGTAGACCGATGCGTTCATGTCCTGGAGAAACGTCACGGCTGCCAGGTTTTCGTTTCCGCCGAATTCGTTTGGTGCCCACTCTCCGGACTTGCGGCTGTAATCGAGGTAGAGCATGCTCGCGACTCCGTCCACGCGTAGACCGTCGATGTGATAATGGCGGAGCCAGAAGTCGGCGCTCGATAACAGGAACGACCGGACTTCTCCCCGCTCATAGTTGAAAATGAGCGTCCCCCAGTCGGGGTGGGCTCCCTTGCGGGGGTCCGGATGCTCATACAGGTGTGTTCCGTCGAAACCGGCGAGCGCGGCGTCATCTTCCGCGAAGTGGGCGGGAACCCAGTCGAGGATCACACCGATGCCTTGTTGATGAAGGTAGTCGATCATGAACATGAGATCCTGGGGAGTCCCGTACCGGCTGGTAGGGGCGAAGAAACCCGTCGCCTGATATCCCCATGACGGGTAATACGGATGTTCATTCACCGGCATCAGCTCGACGTGGGTGTAGCCCATTGTGCCCGCGTACTCGGCGAGCGCCGGACCCATCTCCCGATACGAAAACGAATCACCGTTGGGATGGCGTTTCCAGGATCCAAGGTGCAGCTCGTAGATCGATATGGGTTTGTCGTGCCGATTGGCCTCACCGCGCGAACCCATCCATGCATCGTCTTGCCATTCATAGGCCAGATCCCAGACAACGGATGCGGTTTTGGGGGCCAGCTCGGAAGCGAACGCGAATGGATCCGACTTGAGGAACCCCATCCCCTCCCGGGGTTCGATGTGGTATTTGTAGGTATTGCCTTTTCCGGCCTCTGGTACCGTTCCTGTCCATATTCCAGGACCGCTGAGTGGGTTGGACTCATGATTCCAACCGTTGAAGTCACCGACCACCGAAACCGCGCGAGCGTTCGGTGCCCAGACTGCGAAGTAGGCGCCGTCGGCGTGAAGGTGGGCGCCGAGATGGTCGTGCAGTCGACTATGTCGACCTTCTGAGAATCCCAGGAAAGGCATCACGCAAGGCTAGGAGAGCTTTGCGAAAGGTCAACCGGTGTCAACAAGTAGGGTCTGGCGTCATGATCATCGGATATCAAGGCGAAACCCACTCCTACAGCTATCGTGCGGCCAGAGCCCTTTTCCCGGATGCGGAGTTGAAAGGCCACCCCAGCTTCGTTCGTGCATTCCGGTCCTTGCGCGAATCGGCTGTCTCGTTTCTCGTGCTGCCCATCGCCAACTCGACCACGGGCCCAATTTTGCCTGTCCTCGACCGGCTCGTATCAGCTGATGCTTCGATCAAAGCCGAGCACGTCATCCATATTCGGCACGCGCTCATGGGAATTCCAGGAGCAACACTGGATGATGCAAAATCAGTCCGATCACATCCGGTTGCACTCGGGCAAGCCGAGACGTTGCTCGAAGAACGTGGTTGGGAGGCAGTGGCGACATCAGACACGGCGGGAGCAGTTCGCGAAGTCGTAGAGCACCAGGATCCTTCGGAACTCGCTCTGGCGGATCCGGCCGCCGGCGAGGCGTTTGGTCTGGAGGTCCTCATGGAGGACGCGATCGACCAGGACCACAACACCACGCGCTTCGTGGTGCTCGAACCGGGCAAACACCATGTGCGGGAAAACGACAACAAGACCTCGATCGCCTTCGAGACCCCTCATACTCCCGGGGCCCTTGCGATGGCTCTCACCGAGTTGGGCCTGCGGGGCGCGAATCTCACGATGATCGAATCCCGGCCGGGCGGCAAGTTGTGGCGCTACATGTACTACGTCGATTTCTTGCACGAGCCCGGTCCGGAAGGGTTGGCGAAGATTCTCGATCCAACGCCGATGGCGCTGTCCAACATCCACATGCTTGGAAGTTATCCAGCCGTGGTCGTGTGAGTGCTGCTCAATCCGATAAAGCCAGGTCTACGGCGGCGAGGGCATGGAGTTCGGCAGTTGGAAAGAATGGAATCGACAAGTCGTCTCTGGTGATCAAGAGTTCGATCTCTGTGCAGCCGCCAATCAATCCCTCGCACCCACGGTCGATGAGGTCGGCTACTACTGACAGGTAGGTTGCTCGTGATTCGGGGCGTATCACACCCCGTACGAGCTCGTCATAAATGACATTGTGGACCAGAGAGCGTTCCGGTTCCTGCGGAATCCTCACTGACACACCGTGTTCCTGCAACCGTTCCCGGTAGAAACCCTGTTCCATCGTGTAGCGGGTTCCCAGTAGACCAACGTCGTCGAGCCCCGCATCGATGATGGCTGCTGCGGTGACATCAGCGATGTGAAGCAGCGGTATCGAAACATCGTCGGAAACGGTATCGGCGACCCGGTGCATCGTGTTCGTACACAGCAACAGGAAGTCGGCGCCCGCAGCCTGTGCCCGACGGGCGGCGGTGACCATCTCGGCAGCTGCCCGATCCCAGTCGTCAGATGCCTGGAGCGTCTCAATCGGTGCGAAGTCGACAGAGATCAGGACAAGGCTGGCGGACGAGGCACCTCCCAGCCGACGCTGGACCTCCTGATTGATGATTCGGTAGTAGACGGCCGACGACTCCCAGCTCATGCCGCCGATCAGGCCGATCGTCTTCACCAGATGTCGCCACCGATGTGAACAAGAACGCGGTGAGGACGGGAAATCCTTGAGAGTGGGAAAACTGACACTAAGTTCATGCCCTACGAAACCTACTTCCCGACGTCACCATCGGAGGTTTTCGTGACCCAGAGCCGCAAGACACGATCTCCGCGTACCGCGCCAACCGACAAGGCGCGACCACGGCAGAGGACCGCGACTGCCCGCTTCGGTTCGAGCAAACGCGAATCGCACGATGCCTCGGATTTCTACGACCGGTTTGGCGCTCCGATTCTGACTCAGGACGACTACGTGGAACCATGCCCGATCGTCGACGCCTTTTTGTGTCAGGATTCGCGGGAACTTCCTCAGATTCCCGACAATTCGATTGCGCTGATGGTCACGTCGCCGCCGTATTTTGCAGGCAAGGAATATGAAACGGATCTCGGGGAAAATGGGGTGCCTGCCAGCTACCTCGAATATCTCACCATGCTGAGGGATGTGTTCGCCGAATCGCTGCGCACACTCGAGCCAGGTGGTCGTATGGCCGTCAATGTGGCCAATCTGGGCCGGCGACCGTACCGCAGCCTTTCGGCCGACGTGATCCGGATCCTCCAGGACGACCTCGGGATGTTGTTGCGGGGAGAAATCGTCTGGGTGAAAGCCGCTGGTGCCAACGGGTCATGCGCGTGGGGGTCGTATGGTTCGGCCGCCAATCCGGTTCTCCGCGATGTCACCGAGCGCGTGATAGTGGCCTCGAAAGGCCGTTTCGATCGGGCGCCGAATCGCAAGAAACGTGCTGATCTCGGCTTGCCGCATGAGGACACCATCGACAAGGACGAGTTCCGTGCGTTGACCCTGGATACGTGGCACATCGCTCCCGAGTCTGCCAAACGCGTCGGCCATCCTGCTCCTTTTCCTATCGATCTACCCCGCAAGCTCATTGAGCTCTATACCTTCAAAGACGATGTGGTCCTCGATCCGTTCGGCGGGTCCGGGACCGTCGCTCTCGCGGCCAGGACGACCAACCGCCGGTTCATTTGTGTCGACACGTCGCCTGAATACTGTGAACTGGCAGCTGAGCGTCTTGCTGCTCTCTCCATCTAGTCGGCGAGCCATTCGATCCAGCGGCCGTGATACTGGACCCGGGCGAGCACCTGTCTGTTGACACCCCCGCTCGCATATACCGAGAGGGTGAGGAAGGGTTGATCGATTCCCTTCTGACCGGCATCGAATTCGAGTCCTAGACGGTAAACGGGTCTGGTTCGGCTCGCGGCTATCAATGCCTCGTCAATCCGTGTCCAGGTTTCCCTATCGGATTGGTATAACGCAATCGAGTGGAATACCACTCTCGTCATTCGATCATCGATCTGCATCAACAGAGAGCCGAGGCCGTCGGGAGCATCGGCCTTCATGATGTACGGGGGGTCGAATGCAACGGTCTCGATGGCGGCGTTCAGGCGTTCTAGCCGCTCTCGATGCTCCGGCCATACCAGGGCTCGCAGCCAATCGGCGTCATCTGGGTCCGATACGTCCAATGGCCAGCGATCGATGCCGATGCGTTCTCCGTGGGGAGGAAGTTCGGTGGACAGCGGCAGAGTCCGGTGCCCCAGCGCGTCTGTCCTCAGCTTGACCAGGGAGGATGGGTTACCCAGAGTGCCGGCTTCGCCATAGTCATAGAAGAAGTCCGACCAACCGAGCAACAGCCCGGCGGCTGCTCCGATCTCGACCGTTGCCAGGGGCAGTCCGGTGCGTTGGTAGATGAGACAGAAACCGGGTGCGAGCGCCACGGCCCTCCCGGTTTCGTTGGTTTGCACGATTCTGGTGGTCAGAAGGTGCTCGATCTCGGTCTGATGTGAGGTTGCGAAGTCCTCCATCGCCTGCTGCAGGTCGTCTAGCGATCGCTCCTGTTCAGGGTTGACGTAAAAGCCCGTCAAAGCATGTTCGGGTGTCCGCCGGATGAGAAACTGCATCGCTGCCAGGAGATGGAGGGGCAATGGCTGGTTTTGTGGAGTGCGTTCAACCAGCCGCGTCAGCGCTTCGCTGTTCATGATGGCCCTGGTCATCGCTCCATACAGCGGGCTGTCTGTGGACTGGGGACCTTCAGCGAAATCCGCCAGGGCGCGATGGGTATTCCTCATGCTGCCATCTCGACGAGAATCGGCTGGAGGATGGAAACCAGATCATGCGGCGAGATCTCGACCAGGAATCCGCGCTTGCCGCCATTGACGTAAATGGACGAACAGTTGAGGACCGTCGATTCGAGGTAGACAGGCATGGTCGTGCGCATCCCGAATGGTGAAGTTCCTCCTACCCGATATCCGGAGTACCGCTCGGCACGATCAGGAGGCGAAGTACGTATCGACTTGGTACCGATGCGACGTGCGAGGCCTTTTGTCGAGACCTTCTGGTCGGCGTGCATGAGAACGCACAACGGGTTGCCCTGGCCGGTCTCCATGATCAGCGTCTTGATAACTGCGTGTGGATCAAGACCAAGCACACGCGCCGCGCCTTCGGCCCCCAAACCGCCTGTGTATCGGTAGAGGTGCGTTTGGAATGTCACGCCCGCCTCATGCAACGCCCGAACCGC
>JBFGAX010000091.1:0-8079 GCA_041567895.1 Acidimicrobiia bacterium | reverse complement strand
GTTGTTGAGCCGGAGAGGGGATTTGAACCCCTGACCTGCTCATTACGAATGAGCTGCTCTACCCCTGAGCTACTCCGGCCAGTTGCACATAGGAGACCTACGAGCGACCGTCAGGATACCGGACGGGACGACACCGCCGACGGACGCCGCCCCCGGCCGTCCAGCATTCGGAGCGCAACCGTCTGTTTTGGAGGCGACGGTGCGACTGACTCGAGCCACTCGACACCTCGAGCCATGTGACGAACATGCCTTGTGACGAACAGGCTTGTGATGAACTAGGTGAAAATCACCTGGGCGCCTTCGCTGAGCTCGATGAAGTCCGTGGCGGAGATTATGCCTTCGACCTCGTCGATCATGTCCTCTTTGGTCAGCCCCATCATGTCGACCGTCATCTTGCAAGCCCACAGGTGGCCGCCGGCGTCGGAGATCATCTGAACGAATTCAGGCACTTCGGGGACGTCGAGGTCGGCGATCTGCTTCTTCATCATTCTGGTGGCGACCCTGGTCATCCCAGGCAGGCCGGCCGCTCCCTGTGGCATGTGCATGCTGCCGCCCGGCGGGTGCATGGCGGTGTTGCCCATCCACGTGAACTGAAGGTCGTTCATGTGCTTCTTGGTGATGATGTCGAGGCCCCAGAACGTGAAGAAGATGTGGGTTTCGATTCCTTCTCCGAGGGCGGCGTTTGCCATCACCAGGGACGGATACACCATGTCGAGTGTGCCCTTCGATGCGATGAAGCAGATCTTGCGATCCGTCTCGTCATCATCACCGAAATCCGGGATGACTGCCGTCGCTTCTTGCGTTGCTGTCATGGGTTGTTCCTTTCGCGGCTTCAAACGCAGCCGTGCGGCTTGGGAACGCCTGCGATGTATGCCATCTTCTTGGCCGGCTTCTTGGGGAAGAGGAGGAACAGTTCTTTGGTGGATACGCCGCTCATGTTTGCCACCCTGCGCAGCGTCGGGGTCTCACCCTGCTCCTTGTAGTCCTCTCTCAGAAATTTGATGACCTGCCAGTGGCCCTCTCCCAGCTCGATCCCGATCTGAGAGGCGAGGTTCGTGGCGATGTCCTCGTTCCACTCGTCGTATTCGGTCATGAAGCCCTCGTCGTCGACGGTGACTTCGCGGCCGCTGATGGTTGCCGTTGGCATTACATACCTCCAATTGCTTGTCTGGTTCGGGCTTCTTCGACCGGATGCTTGCCGGCCATGGACATCAGTGTGGGAACCGGCATCGGCCGGCCAGGCAGGAGGATGTTCCAATAGACCCACTTGAACATCAGCTTGCCCCAGTGATTCATCGAGGTCTCTTTCAACAAGGAGAAGGGTCCGGTGCCGGGAAGCGGATATTTGCCGGTGAGCGGCTCGACGTCGTAGTTGAAGTCGATCAACATGCCCTTGCCATCGCCCGACTCGATAAAGCAGTTGGCGTGACCGTCAAAAACCCCGCTCATGGGCCTGCCGTCGACATAGTCCACGAAGTTGTCGGCAAAGACGTCCACGGCGAAGTGGGCAACGGAGCCGGCTTTGGATGTCGGCAGCGCCGCAGCGTCTCCCAGAGCGAATATGTTTTCGTAGTTCGTCGAAAGAAAGTTGTGCCTATCGACGGGAACATGACGAAACTCGTCGCCAAGGCCAGACCGGCCGATGTACTCGGAACCCATGTTCACCGGCACCGTCACCAGGAGGTCGAAATCGACCACGCGCTCATCGAATGAGATCAGCTTGCCATCTTCGACCCGCTCCAGAAAGAAGTCGGATTCGAGCGAGATGTTTCGGTCGGCCAGCATGCCCCCGAGGTGCTTGGATGCCACCGGCTTCGTGAACGCCCCGGACAGCGGTGTCACGTAATCGATCTCGACGGAGCCCCGCATTCCTTTTTCCTTGAAGAACGAGTCAGCAAGGAAAGCGAATTCGAGGGGCGCGACGGGGCATTTGATTGGCATTTCAATGATGTTGACGACCAGCTTTCCGCCGTCCCAGGTTTCGAGTTTGCGGGCGAGAGCTTCTGCGCCGTCAATCGTGTAGAAATCGAATATCGACGTGTACCAGGCATCGCCATCCAGACCGGGGGTCTCCTCTGGCATGGGGTGGGTGCCGGTCGCGATGATCAGGTAGTCGTAGGCCAGGACCCTGCTGTCTGTCAACTTCACCAGGTTGTCGTCGGGTTCAACGACGTCGATGCTTCCGATCACAACGTTGACCCCGTTCGGAATGAACTTGCGCTTCGGCTTTATCAGGTCGGCCCGGGTGTACTTGCCAAACGGCATGAACAGAAAGCCAGGCTGGTAGTAGTGGATTTCGTCCTCGTCGACAATCGTGATCTCCCAGCCATCCAATCTGGGCCTGAGCTTGTTCACGGCCATCGTGCCGGCGGTTCCGGCTCCCAGGACCAGCAGCTTCTTCACGTTCGTTCTCCTTGTGTCGGGGTCGCCAGACCGGCGATCGTTTCGAGCTTGTTGATCAGCCGGCCGTGATCGTCGGCCAGCCGTGAGATCAGACCGCTGACTTGCGACAGATTGCGAAGAATCCAGTCCTGGTGAGCGCGGTCGATCCAATAGACCTCATTGATGTTTTCTCGCATGACGGCGGGGTCGGTATCTGTCTGGTCCGCGATGGCCAGCAGCTCTTCCCCGGTGGGGGGCCAGTGTTGAGGTGCAACGCCTCCGACGATGACCATGCCGGCCAGGGTCGATCCCATGCGAATGAAGCTGCGGGCGCACAACAGACCCATATGGCTCGGGACGAATCGGGGTTGGAGCTCAGCTTCCTGACCCAGGCGGCGCCAACCCTCCGTGCAGGCGTCGGGCCGGCCGTCAAAGAGTGCAGAGAAATAGCCGCACTGATTGGCAACCGTGGTGAGAGCCCGGCCTTCCATGTCGGTAACGACTGCCATGACGTTGAAGAGGTCGGCCACCAGATCGGCGATAGCCTGGGCCGTGGGAGCCGGAATCAGGCTGTCCAATGGCTTGTTGGGGGCGCTGGTGGACTTCGTGTTCCGGGTTGCGCCCAACAACGCCTGCACCTGCTCGGAAGGAAACCGCCATTGGCGTCCGACCTTGAGAGCGGTGAGTCTGCCGTCGTCGGCCATGCGGTAGATGGTGGATCGGTCGATTTTGAACAGTTCCTGTACCTGCCTGGTCGTGAGCAGATCGGGCGTCATGACCCCTGCCCCGGCTCATCGATGTAGTGCAGCTCCTGCATAGCAAGCAGCGTATGCCCACCTATGCGTACTCATCCAGGGCCGTAGGTCACGCTTGTGAATGTCTTCACGACCTATTGCCGAAGCCAAACACTCGTCGAGTGGTACCCCCCGAACCGGCATGACTTATCAGGTTTTGGCGTTTCCTTGATTCAACGGACTGGAGCCCGATGGTCACAAACTGTGGACGTGCCACCACGTTCTGCAGATGAACACCGCCGGACGGCTTTGCTAGGGCAGGCTTCTGATGCGGTCAGTGAGGAGGGAGTAGAAGCGGTCGGCGTCGATGTGGTGGATGACGAGGCAGTTTGGTTTCCGATTACTTAGACCCCACCAGTCCACGACGGTCATGCCCATGGTGAGCTCGCTCGTGGTTTCGATTTCGACGTGGCAATCGCGACCATCAAAGAGCTCGGGTTCCAACAGGTAGGCGATCACGCACGGATCATGCAGCGGGGCTCCGCCGATTCCGTAGCGTTGCATGTCGTAGCGCTCGAAAAACTCCAGCATTCCCGCAATCGCGCGGCCTGTGTTGTTGCCAAGCTGCTTGAAGGCTTCGATGCGATCATCGGAGGTGAGCGCCTTGTGCGTGACGTCCAATGGCAGCATGACGAGGGGGATCCCGCTCGTGAAAATCCTTGCTGCTGCTTGAGGATCGACATAGATATTGAACTCGGCGGCGGGGGTCACGTTCCCGCCTTCGAAAAAGCCCCCACCCATCAGAACCAGCCGGTCAATCCTTTCGGTGATTGCGGGTTCCCTGTCAAGAGCGGTTGCGATGTTTGTCAGAGGTCCTAGCGCGCAAATTGTCGTGTGATCACGGCTCATGACCGTGTCGACGATGAAGTCAACGGCGTGGCTCGATGCCACCCCGACCGTGGGGTCCGGCAGATTTGACCCATCGATGCCCGTCTTGCCGTGGACGTATTCGGCTGTGATGAGGGGGCGAACCATCGGACGATCGCACCCGGCAAATACAGGTACGTCAGAACGATCAGCCAATTCGGTGATCATGAGCGCGTTCTTCGTTGTGAGCTCTAGAGGAACGTTTCCTGCAACCGTCGTGATGCCGAGCACATCGAGTTCTTCGGAGGCGAGCGCAAGCAACAAGGCAACGGCGTCGTCCTGGCCGGGATCGGTGTCGATGATGATGGCGATACGCTCAGACACTGAACGCCTCGACATCGGTCAGCGTCGGAAGAGCGGATTGGGCTCCAACTCTCGTGACCGTCAGCGCACCCGCCAACACCGCAAGCCGGGCAGCTTCGACGATTCCGACGCCTCTACCTACGGCGGCCGCCAATGCGCCACAGAACGCGTCCCCTGCCGCCGTTGGATCGACCACCTCGACGGCGGGGGCGGGAAGGTGGGTGTAGTGACCGCTGTCCGCGACAAATGCTCCATCACCGCCGAGTGTTACAACAGTGCGCTCTACGCCTACCACCGCAACCGCGCCGGCGAGCGCTTCGATCGTGGTCGGCGTTGGCATGTCCGCGAGCACACCGAGCTCGACACGGTTGGGAATCAGAATTCCAGTCAGGTCGAGCAACGCGGCAGGCACCGGCCGGGCCGGTGCCGGATTCAAGATGAAGGTGCCGCGGCAAAGTTCTGCAGCACGAGTCACCACGTCCACCGGAATCTCCAACTGGGCCATCACAACGTCGGCGCTGCCGATCTCCACCGACGGCAGATCTGTCGACGTCAATGTGGCGTTTGCACCGGTGTTGACGACAATCATGTTCTCGCCGGTGTCGTCGACCAGAATGAAGGCTGATCCTGTTGGAGCCTCGACATCCACACCGATTGCCGAGCTGTCGACGTCTTCTCGATCGAGCACCTCCACAAGTGTTTTGCCGGCGTCGTCGTCACCGACTCTTCCAACCATGGCAACCTCGGCGCCCATGCGGGCGGCGGCGACAGCCTGGTTTGCGCCTTTGCCTCCGGTGTCGCTCGTGGTCCGGGATCCCAAAACTGTCTCCCCCGGGTGCGGTAGATGCGAGACAAACGTCGTCGTGTCGTAATTGAGGGACCCGACAACTACGACCCGGGCCATCAGCTTCCGATGTCCGCGAACAGATGAGCCAGCACCAGCTCCGGTCGCTGGTTGGCTTCGAGTGATTCGTGCGTTGCCATCACTCGTTCGGCATTTCGCATGGCCTGAACGGGCGACATCGAAGCCAGGGTCGTGGGGTCGACATCACGATTGACAACCTCGGCCCCGTACTGGGCGGCGGCGGCGTCGCGAAACCAGGATGCGAGAATCTCGAGACCGTTTGCGAGGAGCGATAACAAATGCCGACGTGCTTCCCGTTCGATCTTTTCCTTCGAGGCATCGGCGGGACGCAGGTCGGCAACGACTTGCCTGGCGGCGCCCAACACCTCTTCCGCCAGGAGAAATGCGGTACCGGGTGTCGGAGCGAGTCGGTTCGGAATCGATAGCCACACCGAACGAAACGTTGCAGCGTTACCACCCTGGGCGAGAGACAGGGCCAGACCGGGGCGGCCCCCGGCGATTCCAGCGAGTTCTGCGGCGTTCTCGTACCCGCGAGCGGACAAGGCGTCCAACACTTCCGACTCCGGCACGCGTCCAAATCGAATCACACGGCTTCTGCTCGCGATCGTGGCCGGTAGATCTTCTGTCGATTCGGTGACGAGCACGAACACCGTCGAGGGTGACGGTTCTTCGAGCGTTTTGAGCAGGGCGTTTGCAGCCTGTTCGTTCATGAGGCCGGCGTCGGGCAAGAGGACGACCTTCCGATGAGATTCGACAGGAGCAAGCGAGGCCCTGGCGATGATCCCGCGTGCCTGTTCGACGGTCAAGGCGGTTCGGCCTTCGGCTTCGACGACGATTATGTCCGGATGAATGGCATCGAGAACTCTACGAGTGTCGACGGGATTCTGATCGGGATTGATGATGAGATCGGCGAATCGGAGCGCCACGGTTGCCTTTCCGACGCTTGCCGGACCAACCATGAGGTACGCGTGAGCCGGCCGCTCGGCCTCCCTCACGAGCATCGCTACGAGCCGGTCGTGACCAATGATGTCGTTCACGATGCGGCCTTGATCACCGCGAGGCAATCGGCGACGACGCGATCCAGTTCTCTCCCGGCATCGATCCGGCGGAATCGTTCGGGCTCGGACTCGGACAGCGCACCGTACGCGTCTGCCACTGCCTGCATCAACGTCAGCCCCTCCGTGCTGATCCGGTCGGTACCGTCTTCTCGGGAGATGCCAGTCTCGGGATCAACGTCCAACCAGACGACGAGTTCGGGCCACACCGCTCCAAGACCCCAGACGTTTGGCTCGCGAACGGATTCAACGCCCAGGTTGCGTCCGCCGCCCTGATAGGCGAGTGACGAATACACCGTTCGATCTGATATCACGAAGGAGCCGCGGGCGAGAGCCGGTTCGATCACTTCGGCGGCGAGTTGGGTTCTCGCAGCCGCAAACAACAAAGCCTCGGTTCTGGGCTCCATGGATTCGCCTGCCTCGAGCAGGATCTGCCGAATAGCCTCGCCGATGGGTGTGCCTCCCGGTTCTCTGACCATGATCACATCGAAACCGTCTCGCCTGAGAGCGTCCGCCACGCGTCCAGCGACTGTGGTCTTGCCTGCCCCGTCGACGCCTTCGAACGCTATGTAGCGCAATGGTTCTCCCTACCTAACAAACGGTGGTGGACACCGATCGGGCCTCAGCGACTTCTTCGACGGGCAACCTCGTCCAGCGTCGCCCTGGCGGCCGCCGAGAGTCTCGCTCCCTTGATTATCTCGCGTTGCGACCACAGCGTAACCAGGCCTGTAGTCAACACCACCGCCCCGCCAAGCAACATGACAGCCCGGATTCCGTCCCCCAACAGACCCGGCAACAATCCGCCAAGCAGCGTTTTGAGCGGTAGCGCAAGAGCCATCGAAGCCAGCAATCCCAGACGAAGCACGGCGAGCATCGCAGCAAAGGCTCGTCCGCGATAGTCGTCGTCAACCTCTGTTTGGAGATGAGTGAAGCCCATGACGTAGGCGGCCCCTGTCCCCAGTCCTACAACGAAGATCCACGCCGCGGCACCGAAAACCGTGGTGATCGCCGATGCCGCCATCAAAGAACCCCCGATCAATAGCAGGCTCAACGAGAACAGGATCGACGGCCGGACCGTACGGGATCCGAGAACACCGATCACGCCCATGCCGATAGCAGCCCCCGAGCCGAGTGCGAAGAGAATGATGTAGAAACCTCGTTCATCTGCGTTCAGAACGTCTCTCGCAAACGGGTTGCCGAGCACGATGAGAACGCCCCCGCCAAGCAGCGCCAGGCCCATGCCGAACACGATCGGTCGTATCCCCCGATCCGCCGCAACGAATTTGACGCCATCGACGAGATCGGTGATAGCCGTGGTGCTCTCCTGTCTGCCCTGAGTTTCGTGGCGAGAAGTCGGAACCTTCAAACCGACCAGCAGCAGCGCCGACAATGCAAACGTGAACGCATCGAAGATGAAGGCGCCGATCTCGGCAGTCGTGACGGCGAGTGAGCTCTCGATTCTCGGGAGGAAGCCCATCGCCCAGATGATTCCGGCGCCGATCGGAAAGGTTCCGTACGCCGCCGTGAGGGACAGGCTGTTGGCGGTCGGCAGGCTCTCCTCGTCGACCAGGTTGGGAACCGTGGCCTCTTTGGCGGGCTGAAACAGCAGTGAGAACATCTCCAGGATCGCCGACATGACGACGAGGCCAAGCACCGAGTCGACGAAGATCAAACTGAGCACCAGAACCGCCCGCCCGATGTCGCCCGAAACCATCAGCCACTTCCGATCGACCCGGTCGGCAAGTACTCCCCCAAAACCTGAGAACAGGAACGCCGGAACCACGCGAGCAACGAGTGCCAGCACGATGCCCAC
>JBFGAX010000090.1:0-8393 GCA_041567895.1 Acidimicrobiia bacterium | reverse complement strand
TATGCCCTGGCGAGCTGCGCACGCATTACAAGCAACAACCGACCCCCGGGGTCCGGTGTTGATGGCGTCGCCCACGCGTCCGTCTCGACAAGCCGCCGTCGCCGAATTAGGCCAGGCTGCGCTGAGTGACCTGGGTTTGACACCTCTTCTCAAGCTCGCATCGAAACTCGTATGCGATGTTCTCGGCGTCGAGTATTCGGCTCTTGCTCGCCGTTCGAGCGACGATGAAGGACTGCTCCTCGTTGCCGGGTGCGGCTGGGACGACGTCATGGGCGAGGCATCGACCCGCCTTGGGCTAGACAGCGGGACGTGCGCTCGATACGTGATACAGCAGCAGGGACCGGTGTTTCTCCATGATCTCGCGACGGAAGACAGGTTTTCTGTAGATCGATTTCTGGTTGACCACGACATTGTCAGCGGCGTCTGCGTCGCCATACTCGAAGGAGAAACAGCCTTCGGAATCCTCGGCGTCTACACCTCGCGACGCCGATCATTTACGAATGACGACGGCGACTTCCTGCGATCTGTAGCCAACATCATCGGAAGCGCGGTGAGGAGCTATCGCGTTCATGGAGAACTCGAGGAGCAGACGATTGCTCAGGAGCGACGAATTCGCTACCAGGAAGCCATGGCCACATGCGCGCAGACCTTGCTGGCGGACCGTGGCGAGAATCGCCTGGAAACCGCAATCGAAGCCCTTCTGACAGCAACGCAGGCAGCATCGGTATTCGTGGAACGCAACGTCGAAGACCCGGAACTGGGACTGTGTTCAACGACCGTAGCCGATGTCGCCGCGGCCGACCGACCGAATGAGGAGTTGAATAGCGACTACTGGGAAATCGTGCCATGGGAGAAGATGCCAACTTCTCGAAGCTTTCTGGAACGAGGGGAGCCGATCCTCCTCGTTCCGGAGGAATTGGAAGGCGTAGAGGGCGAGTTCTATGCGGCTGATCCGTTCCCGCTCAAGTCAGAATTGAACATTCCGATCTTCATCGACGACGAGTGGGTCGGGCTCATCGGATTTGCTGACAGTCAGGTTGTGCGGGATTGGACCGATGAGGACATGTCGCTTCTCACGACCGCTGCCACGATGATTGGGGCTTTCTGGGAAAGCGAGATGGCACGGGAGTCGTTAGAGGAGCTGGTCCGGTCAAAGGACGAATTCCTGGCGACCGTGAGCCACGAACTCCGAACACCACTCACGGCTGTGGTTGGCTTCGGCGAAATCCTGCGCGACGCCGGTGACAATTTCAGTCAAGAGGAGCATGCAGAATTTCTCGAGCGAGTGGTGCAACAGGGTACGGATCTCACGAACATCGTCAACGACCTCCTGGTTGCGGCAAAGGCCGACATCGGCAAGCTGCACGTCGCCGTCGTGCCGATCAACCTGCGAGCTCAGGCGTCCCAGGTGTTCGAGGCATTCGATGATGACCAGGTTGCGAATGTGGATCTCGAAGGAGAGGCGGTCTACGCCATCGGCGACCCGGACCGGGTGCGACAAATCATTCGCAATTTCATTTCCAACGCGCTCCGTTACGGCGGCGATACCGTCCTGGTGACAATCAAGAGCGACGAAGAGACGGCAAAAGTCATCGTCTGCGATAATGGCGATCCGATTCCGGAAGAAGATCGCGAACGAATTTTCGAACCCTATCAACGAGCCCACAACGTGGTGGGCGTAACTGGTTCGCTCGGCCTGGGCCTTGCCATTTCCCGTCAACTTGCCCGGATGATGGGTGGAGACGTCACCTACCGCTACGAAGGAGACGAGAGCATCTTCGAGCTCACTCTCCCGCGAGAAGCCCGGTAGCCACCTCATCGGAGGGTTTGAATCGTTCGGTTCGTGCCACGACGACTCCCGCTGCCAAAAGAATCGTTCACATTTTGCATGCCACGAGCCGATAGACGAACTATGGATAACGCCGAGGCTGTTGTATTGATCATCGAGGACGTGGATTCGATCATTCAAGTGATCCGGGCGTCCCTGGCTGGATGGCCGGTCCGGATCGAGTCGGCGAAGGACGGGGAAGCGGGACTGAAGCTGGTGCATGAACTCGAGCCGGATGTCATCTTGCTCGACCTTGCGATGCCCGTCATGGATGGATGGGAGTTGCTCGAGCGTCTAAAACAGGACTCATCCGTCAAAGACATCCCCGTGGTGATCGTCACGGCTCACGGGGAGCCAGATGGCGCAGACCGTGCACGTTCGGCGGGTGCCAGTGGTTTCGTGTCCAAGCCGTTTCGCCCGGGCGAAATCCGACGCGCGATTGAGCCGTTTCTGCCCGGATTGACTTCTCTGACTGCGTAGCTGTTCACATCGCGAGTGGTCGGCCGTCACCTCGGGCTAAATTCGCTCGGCGACGGGCCGATACAACCCAATGAGGGTATTTTCGAGACTTCAGCTGCGACACAATGCGTACTAGCCGTCCGCGAGGAGCCTTTGCCTTGAAATGGGACCGCAGCCTGGGGCTTGCGCTGTTTTCAGCGGCTGCGCTTCTCGCAATTCTCGGCGTGGTTTTTGCAGTAGCACTAGGAACGAAAGAAATCACGAAGAACGCCTCCGCTTTGCACGACGCAGATGAAACGTTGCGTGCTTCGACGGTAGTTCGTGCCCAGCTCGCGCTCGCTGCACATACGATGGCGGTAGATCTCGAGTTCGGCACAAACAGCACCGAGCCGAGGACTCGCAGTCTCGCGGAGGCTGGTCAGGCGCTTTCGGATATAGAGACCGGTTTGCGGCTCTTGGGGGAATCAGGGCATCTGGACGATCGCCTCGAGTCGGCTGCCGATCGATTCCTCCAGCACTCGAGGTCGCTCATCACCGGTCTCGATCGCAACGAACTCGCGGCGGACACCCTGACGGAACTGGACAGATCATTTCAGGAAATTTCTGCTGCGCTCGTCGAGGTTCGTCAGGAAATCGCATACGAAGTCGAACAATCAGACGCCTGGCTGGGTCGCATAGGTGACTTCTCTCGCTTTCTCGTAGCGTTCCTCATTCCTCTTGCCGTGATTCTGGTCTACCGAGAGCTCCTGAAAAGACAGCAACGCCAGGCCGACCTCGAAACGCGGCTGGATGCAGCGAGGCAGCTCAATCAGGCTCGGGAAGAGTTCGTGGCCAATGCGTCTCACGAGTTGCGAACGCCACTTACTTCGATCATCGGCCTGTCCACGCTGCTCGCGGAGAACCCGGTCATTGCTGAGAACGAATCCGCCAATGACTTGCTGTCGATCATCATCGGCCAGTCCGACGATCTTGCTCGAATGGTGGAGGATCTCCTCACCACCGCCCGCCTGGACTCTGGAGCTCTTCACTTTGCGTTTGAAGATATTGACATCCAGGACGCCATCACCGAGACCATTGAACCTCACATCATTTCGGGTGAGATCCTCTCGGTGGACTGCGAGCCAGGAGTTGTCAGAGCTGATCGGCTCAGACTGCGACAGCTCATTCGCAACCTTCTGTCAAACGCCCGCAAATACGGTGGATCTGGCATCAGGATCGAGGGACGGGCAGAGGGTCGCACGTACGTGTGCTCGATCATCGACGACGGACCCGGCGTACCAGCCGAGCTGGAAGATCGCCTTTTCGAACGGTTCATACACCAGGGTGACCGATGATGGGTCCCCGAGTTTGTCCGACACGGTTTCGTTCGATGTAACGGTCAATGAGGTGGATACGTCTCCGGTGTTGAATGCGGTGGGCGCGCAGTCGGGTGATGAGGAGACGATGATTGGGTTTACGGCTACTGCGTTTGATCCGGATGTGCCGGAGTCGTTGGTGTTTTCGTTGGAGGATGGGGCGGGCAGTGTTCCGGCTGGTGCTTCGATTACTGGTGGCGGGGTGTTTTCGTGGACGCCGACAGAAGCGCAGGGTCCGGGGGTGTTTTCGTTTGATGTGGTGGTGACTGACAGTACGTTGCGGGTGGATCGGGAGACGATCTCGGTGACGGTTGCAGAAACGAATATCGCTCCTGTGGCCGGCGCAATTGCTGATCGGTTTCCCAACGAGGGTTCGATGGTGTCGTTGGTTGCTACTGCCTCTGATGCTGATCTGCCGGCCAATGGGCTGTCCTGGTCGCAGGATTCGGGTCCGGGGAGTGTGGATGCCGGTGGGAACTACAGCTGGACGCCGACCGAGGCTGATGGGCCGGGCACCTATACGGTGGTGTTACGGGTGACTGATGATGGATCACCCAACCTGTCGGACACGGTTTCGTTTGATGTTACGGTTACCGAGCTGAATCAGCCGCCGACGGCTGATCCGATCGGGGATCTGGTGGTGGATGAGGGTGTTGTCGTGAGCCTGGCTGCGTCGTATACGGATGCGGATGTACCGGCCAATGGTGTGGTGTGGATTTTGAAGTCGGGGCCGGGAAGTGTGGACGGTGCCGGCGACTACAGCTGGTCAACGTCTGAGGCAGATGGGCCCGGTGTATACACGGTGGTGCTACGGGTGACCGATGATGGATCGCCGAACCTGTCCGACACGGTCTCGTTCAATGTCACGGTCAATGAGCTGAATCAGGCGCCGGTGGCTGATCCGATTGCGGATCTGGTGGTGGATGAGGGGGATGTGGCGAGTGTGGCGGCCACCTATGCGGATGGGGATGTGCCGGTCAATGGTGTGGTGTGGAGTTTGGATTCGGGTCCGGGGGTGGTGGGCGGAGCAGGCAATTACAGCTGGGTGACATCCGATGCGGATGGGCCGGGCACCTACACGGTGGTGTTGCGGGTGACCGATGATGGATCACCCAACCTGTCCGACACGGTCTCGTTCAATGTCACGGTCAATGAGCCGAATCAGCCGCCGGCGGCCAATCCAATCGGCGATCAAACAGTCGATGAAGGAGACGAGGTCAATGTCACTGCAACCGCTCTTGATTCTGGTGGGGGACTCACGTGGTCTTTGGATTCGGGTCCAGGAACCGTCGATGCGGTCGGAAACTACTCGTGGGCGACGACCGAAGCGGATGGGCCAGGCACCTACACGGTGGTGCTTCGGGTCTCCGACGACGGAACACCAAATCTGTTTGATACCGCCAGTTTTGCCATCATTGTCAATGAGGTCAATCAGGCTCCGATAGTGGTCGATCCCGGTCCTCAGTCAGTCGAAGAGGGAGTCGAACTCAACGTCATTCTGGAGGCCACCGACGCCGATCACCCGGAGAACCAGCTGACGTGGTCGGCGGTAGATCTGCCTCCCGGGCTCATCATCGATGCCGCGACTGGCGTCGTCAGCGGTGTGGTAGATCTCGGCGGGTTGGAAGCTACATTCGACAGTGTGATAACGGTCGTCGATGACGGCAGCCCTGTGGCTTCCAGTTCGCTGGATCTGTCCTGGAACGTCACGGGGAACCTTCCCCCGGTTGCGGCCGATGATTTCTACCAGACCAACAGGGGAGGGACGTTGTCCGTTCCGGCGCCGGGTCTGCTCGCCAACGACGCCGACCTCGACGGAGATGCATTGAACGCGTCAGTCCGGCTGAGACCATTGGTCGGGACCCTCGATCTCGCACCGGACGGCTCTTTCGTTTACACCCACAACGGCGGCACCGTCAAAGAAGACGTCTTTGTCTACGAGATATCGGACGGCCGCGGTGGCTCCAGCACGGGAACGGTGCTGATCTCCATCGTCAATCGGCCACCGGTGACGAGTCCGGACTTATTGGCCATTTCTGAGGACGACTCTGGAGTTGTTGCTCCGCTTCTCAACGACAGCGACCCCGATGGTGACCCACTCGTGCTCGTCGATGTCTCGGAACCTGATGTCGGCTCGATAGCAACTCTTCCGGACGGCGCAGTGCGGTATACGCCGCCGCCCGACTATCACGGAGAGTTCATCATCCGTTATTCGGTATCGGACGAAAACGGTGGGACGGCCACAGAGATCATCACCATCCGGGTGATCGCGGTAAATGACGAGCCAACAGCCTCGGATGACTTCGTCACAGCCGATGCGTATCTGCCTGCGACGGTCACAATCCTCACCAATGACCGAGATGTTGACGGTGACGAGTTGACGATCAGCAGAATTGAAGGCGAACCGGTTGGTACCGTCACGATCAACAGTGACAACACCCTCACCTATGTTCCCAGACCTGGCTGGGTGGGATTGGATACATTCCGCTACGTTGTCGTTGACAGCAGTGGTGCCGCATCGTCAGCAACCGTGACAATCTCGATCCCCGCCGCGTTGCTCGCAGCTGCCAACGAATTGACCGAACGTCTGGGCACCGCCAGCCTGCCCTTTGAGGCCCCTAAGTCGGATTCAATCGATACACCAGAACTCGTAGGCTTCACGTCCGGCATCACCCTCATTTCCAAGGCGTTCTTCCAGAGTCTCGGCGCGCTCGGCTTGCCGCTTGCTTTCCTCGGGTTTGGCGTCGGAGTGGTCGTCGTACTGGGAGCCTTCACGGAAGTGCCGTTATTGCTCCTTCGCCGCAACCGGCGCTTTTATTCGGTGGTTCGTCTCGATCGTGGCCGGCGCCTGTCTGTCGTGACCGACCCCGAACAACCGGGGCTTCCGATCTACCTGTACGAAGCGACTGCCGCCGGCATTCGATCGCTCGATCGGCCGAGAATGTTTGGTGATCAGAGCTGGACGCCGGTCGAATCACCGGCAGGTGATGGCTGGGTGGAGAGCGAGTATCTCACCGAGACTGTCGATCTCGAATATTTTCTCCAGGACGCACAGGCCGTCACGGTCGCTTCGAGTTTCGTGGAGGCCCTCCGCTCGGGTGGCGATTTCGCTCGCTACTTCACCGATTCGGGTCTCTCCATTGCCCTCACCAATCATCCGGTGTTCGTATCGGCCGAGGAAGTTAGCGAAGCGATAGAACTCATGTCGCAACCCGACGGCCAGCAAAATTCCGCTTCACCCGGCCAGGTCGTTTTCATCGAAGCTTTGGCCCAACTGCGCGAGGCCGTTGCTGCGACTCCCAACGTCGATGCGCGGATCAGCCATTCGAAACGCTCACTCATTCCGGTCGAGGTCCTTAACTACCAGTATCTCGTTCTTGACTCCCAGGGCGAGAATTCCTGGCTGCTGCACCTTGCATACCGACGCGGAAAGCCGTTCATCGCCGGATTCGGACTCGACGTCTAACAAACCGGATTGGCTCGTTACACGAGATCGGCGCCGTCGAAGAGTTCAAAGTTCAAACACCTCACCCTGGACGGGCATCGTGATGGCGCCTGTATGTAGGCGCTCTGAAAACTGCTCCATGACATCCGCCTCTCCGTGAACCAGGAAGGTGTGATCGGGAACGGATGGCGCCATGCCATGCGAGCAACTCATCGGAGTCGGCGTGAGCCGAGCCCGAGGAGGCCGATGCATAGTCTTCGACGATGGACTTGATCGAAGAGGGATACGAACAGTCACTCGCTTTGATGAAACGGGCGTCTCAAGAGGATGGGTTTTCGGCATCTCCCGGTCTTGAGCATTATCAGGGTATTTGGTCTCGTGATGCCGCTATCACTTGTCTGGGGGCTTCGCGGACAGGCGATGAACACCTCGTCCGAACGGTGGCTACCACTCTCAGGGGTATGGCAGATCGGATGTCAGGCGCCGGACAGATTCCGGCGGTGTACTGGCGGGAACCAGGGTATTGGGACTGGGGCGACGCAGGTTGTGTAGATGCCAATGCATGGTTCGTGATCGCTCTGGCAGATTATGTCGATACGACGGGCGATGTCGACACGGCCAGGCGACTCTGGTCCCCGGTTGAGCGAGCCGTGGAATGGCTGGGCCGCCAGGACGCCAACAATTTCGGCCTGATTGATTCGGGTCGCGCGACGGATTGGATGGATTCGTCGTTGAGTCGATCTGGCAAAGTGCTTCAGGTGAATGTTCTCTACTACTGGTGCGTCGTGCATGCTGCCAAAATCGCGAGGGCACTCGATGAGCGTGTGCCTCTTGATCCGAAGGGCGTACGTGAACGCATCAACACCGTGTTCTGGCCGTCAGCCGACCAGCCGTTGGTGTCTGTGCTGAATCACGTCGACTACCCGACGCAGCCGATCCGGCTGCCGCACCCCACCGCTGAGGCCGGTTTTCAGGAAGCGATTCGACACGACCGCGGCTTCTATCTGGCGAGCGTCGAGTACGGCAGGTGGGTTGATGTCTGCGATGTTCAGGCGAACCTGCTGGCAATCGTTTCGGGTGTGGCAGACCGGGCACGTGCGGAATTGATACTCGATTACCTGGCAGCCGCAGGAGTCGCCGACCCTTTTCCTAGCAAGACCTTTCCGCAGCCCATTGAACAGGACTCGGATCGCTGGGGTCTGTTCGATCCAGAGGCAGATCGGCTTCAGGATCCGAGATGGCGGAATCCGCCAGGTTCCTATCACAACGGAGCCGTCTGGCCATATATCGGTGGGTTTCATGTTGC
>JBFGAX010000089.1:0-8456 GCA_041567895.1 Acidimicrobiia bacterium | reverse complement strand
TGGCCGAGCTGGAATCGACCCTCGACGTTCTCTATCCGCACCACGATGCCGAGCCATCTCGAGACGTCAGAGGCATAGGCATATGGTCGAAGTTCCCGATCCAGGAGAGCACGATCGAACCGCTGACGTCAGGAAGTTGGCCTGCTGTTCGCGCATTCATCGACCTTGGGCGCGACGAGGTGCAGGTGATCGGCGTTCACCCCCCTCCTCCCGGAAACGCCCGACATCGCCAGGTGCAGGACCGGGAGCTGGATGTGATCTCGCGAATGCCGCGCGACACCCCGACCATCGTGATGGGCGACTTCAACGCCTCGGCCGAACATGGCGTGTTTCGAGATTTCCTCGCCGATTCCGGCCTTCGGGATGCCCATGCCGAGGCCGGCGGACTGTATCCAGCGACGTGGCCGACCAACATGTTCCTGCCGCCCCTGCTGCATATCGATCACATCCTGGTGAATAACGACATCGAGATCCGATCGGCGACGATCCCCGATTTCGAATGGGGAGGCGACCATCGCCCGGTTGCCGCCAGGCTTGTCATCACCCGCTGAACATCCCCGGGAGCCAACACTTCCCGACCCCGGCTCGCCGCTAGATTCGCGGGATCAACGTCAAAGCTGCGCCGACCGGGCGCCCCGATTCTCTCTATCTGACAGCGGCCGTCGTCGCTGCGATGTCGTGGGCGGCCGGAAACATCATCGTCCGCACGGTACCGCTTCCCGGTATCCAGGTTGCCTTCTGGCGCATCTTGCTCGGAGCCGTCATTTACACCGCCATCTTCGTGGCCCGTGGGGGCCGCATCTCGAGGCGGAATCTGTTGTTGTCGGCTCCGGCCGGGGCCGTGATCGCCATCGAGATCGCCATCTTTTTCGTGGCGATCAAGGCAACGACCGTTGCCAATGCCGTTGTGATCGGGAACCTGCAGCCACTGATTCTCTTCTATATAGCGGCAAGACGGTTTGGTGAATCCATCAATCGCTGGTTCATCGGAGTCGCGGTGGTCGCTTTCATCGGGGTCGCCATCGTCGTGTTCGGCTCGTCGAGCACCGCGGTTTGGAATCCGTGGGGAGATTTCCTTGCATTCGTTGCGATGCTCTTCTTTGCCGCCTATTTCGTGCTGGCCAAGACCGCCCGCCAGCGATTGGACACGTTCGAGTTCCAGACCATGCAGTTGCTGGTGGGGGCCGCAACGCTTGCCCCCATTGCCTTCGTCGACGCCGGGCTCCGGTTCGATGTTCCGTCTCTGAAGGTTTGGGGTGGCCTGGCACTCCTTCTGGCCATTCCCGGAACCGGGCACCTCTTGATGAACTTCTCGCATCTCAAGGTCAAACTGTCCGTCACCTCGTTGCTCACCTTGGGAATCCCGGCGCTATCGACGTTGGCGGCCGCCCTGTTCCTGGATGAACCGGCCAACCTCATTCAATACGCCGGGATGGCTCTCGTGGTAACCGCCCTCGCGACTGTCATCACCCGCGAAAGTCGCTTGCGAGCGCGGGCCGTGGCGCAAACCACCTAGGCCTTGACGTCGCCCGATCGGGCCAGATTCAGCCGGTGAACGCGTCGCAGAAACCCGCCAGAAGGGCCGGGTCATCCGTGCTCAAAGGGTCGATGCTGCGTATGTCGTGGCGCCCGGCCAACTGAAGCACTGACGAGCCACCCGGTCCGAACTGCAGGACCAGCCGTCCCGCGTCCACCACCGAGGCTTCACCGTCGTTGACGAGCACCGACAGACCGTTCACCTGAACAGTGACGGTGCCATCGTCGTTGAACAGGATCCTCTGACTGAATGAATCGGGACCCTCTTCCAGCGTTTCACCGGTGTCGATGTTGGTGATCGTGTTGTTCTCACGCACCTGATCCTGAATCCGGACGAGATTGCCGTCACCGTCGAAGAAAAAGGTTCGCTCGACCGTGAGATCGATACCCCAACGGAGATTGAGACCACATTCAGGAACGAAACCTTCGATCGTATTCGTCAACGCAATGGTTTGTCGGGTGGGAGGCGCCGCCTGTGCGCTGGCGGGCGCGATGGCACCGAGGACGGATATTGCCAGAACAACTACCAACAACTTGTACATAGACCTGGACACGTCGGCCCTCCTCACGCTGAGTGAACAATGTCCACTAACAATAGGGGTGCTGAGCGTGGTCTCGTTTGCCGACACCAGATTTGCCGACACCTGATTCTCGCGACCTCCTATGTCCCGATGTCTCCCGGGTCGGCGGGCACGTCAACCGAATAGCCCTGGAGGACGTCGAGCGGGACCAGATCAAGCACCGCGGCATTGGTCGATGACAGCACCACGGGGGCGGCCACCCCATCCAGGTGGGCTTGCCACCAGTTTCTGGCGGTAACGCACCACCGATCGCCGGGTTGCAGACCCGGGAAACGGAACTGTGGCATCGGTGAGCTGAGATCGTTGCCGATGCGCTGCTGATGTTCGAGGAATTCAGCTGTGACCACCGCACAAATCGTGTGACTTCCCCGGTCCTCTGGGCCGGTGTTACATGACCCATCCCGGAAGAAACCTGTCAGGGGATCAGAGCTGCACGGTTCGAGCGCGCTTCCGAGGACGTTCATCTCTTGCACCGGACAAGTATGCCTCTCGCCGGCACCCGCTCGGTCGGGGATCATCGGTTTTCTTTGCGCCACACGACCTTGAGGCCACTCCAGGTCTCGTCGATGGCACAGACCTTGATATCCACGAAACCAAGAGGCAGGGCGACCTCCCTGACCACGTCCTCGGTCATGTCGGTCGGTACTCCCGATGCCCGCTTCGGCCACGCAACCCACAGGGCCCCATCGGGAAAGATTGATCGTCCAAGCGCCGGGAGACGCCGCTCAAACTCGCTGCGACGAACGAAGAATCCGATGGCCAGATCCGCCTTGCCCCGCGCGGAGGTGCGGATACCCCGACCAACGGGGAGGTCGACGAGCAACGAACGAAAGTGGTCGGGTTCATCGATGAACGCCAATTGCTGTCCGGCTTTGATCCCGAGTTTCTTGACGAGCGGAGTACCCGAATATCCGGCAACCATGCTCTCAGGCTAGGACGGTTTGCGTCTGCGCCCAGCCTGGAGGCGCTGAGTCGGCCATCGCATCTTCCGTATACTCGGCGGCACCGATCCCCTGGAGTTCGATGTCGAACAAGCCGACGCCCGCCTACGCCGTCCGCCTGCTGGTGCGGCTCTGGCACAAGCCCGGCACGCTCGGGCGTATGGCCACCCGGATAGGTGAGGCGGGCGGCAACATCACCCGCATGGAAGGGTTTGTGGTTCGGGGTGATTCGGTGACCCGCGAGATCATCGTTGATGCAGGCAGCGAAGAACACATCAACGAGATCATCGACGCCGTCAACGAGGTTGAAGGAATCGACGTCATCGAGTCGTCTGACATGACGTTCCATGTCCACGAAGGTGGAAAGCTCGACACCGTGAGCCGTCGTCCACTGGTCGATGCCATTGATCTGTCTATGGCCTACACCCCGGGCGTGGCACGTGTGTCGCGGGCCGTCGCCGACGACGAGTCGCTCGCATTCACCTACACGATCCGCCAAAACACCGTTGCGATCATCTCCGATGGGTCGGCCGTGCTGGGGTTGGGAGACATAGGCCCCATCGGTGCCCTACCGGTGATGGAGGGCAAAGCCGTCTTGTTCAACGAGTTCGCCGGGGTAAATGCCTTCCCTATTTGCGTAGATGTGAACTCGATCGAGGAGCTGATCGCGGTAGCCAAGGCAGTCGCTCCCACGTTCGGAGGCATCAACCTCGAAGACATCGCAGCGCCAGGAGCCTTCGAGGTGGAGGAACGGCTTCGGGACGAACTCGACATACCGGTTTTCCACGACGACCAGCACGGAACCGCAATCGTGACCCTGGCCGCACTCCTCAATGCGGCCAAGGTCGTCGGAAAACCATTCGAAGCGCTGCGAGTCGTCATGGTCGGTGCCGGCGCTGCCGGGGTCGCCGTGGCCAAGATTCTCTCGAATGGTGGCATCAAAGACATCGTGGTGTGTGACAGGATTGGGGCCATTCACTCCGGTCGTACCGATTTGACGAGTGGCAAGCAGTGGCTGGCGGACAACACGAACCCTCGTAATGTCGAAGGGACCGTCGCCGAGGCGATGGTCGGTGCCGATGTGTTCATAGGTGTGAGCGGCCCCGGGGTCGCCGGGAGAGCAGAGGTCGAGACGATGGCGGACAAGCCCATCGTTTTCGCCATGGCCAATCCCGATCCCGAAATCCGGCCGGAGGACGTTGAGGACATCGTGGCCGTCATGGCAACCGGCCGCAGCGATTACCCGAATCAGATCAACAACGTTCTTGCGTTCCCCGGCGTATTCCGGGGTGCCTTCGACGCGGGCGCCTATTCGATAACAGAGGGCATGAAGCTGGCGGCCGCACTGGCTATTGCCGACGCCGTCCAGGAGCCAACCGCCGAATACATCGTCCCGAACCCGTTCAACAAAGCGATCGCGCCCGCAGTCGCTGCGGCCGTGGCCAAGGCTGCCGTCAAAGATGGGGTGGTCAGGACCTAGACGACCGTGGCGTCGTAGTTCCTGACGACAAGGCGCATCGGCTCCAACGTGGTCGTTGATCCGTCGAAAGACAGGTATCCGATTGATTTTTCGATCTCGCTGAAGAAGGATGCCGCCTTTGCCCAGTCGTCTTTGTGACTTGTGGCCGTCACCCACCGCTCAACGGTGCCCATGCTTTCGAAAAGCACGAGATTGATCCATTCGAGCTCGGGATCCTGGAGAGAAAAGTAAGCGAGGATCGGAGAATGAGATGGGGACGCGCCGATGAGGGCCCGGTCTGTGGCTTCAACCGCTTCATCGACTCCGTCACGGTGACGCCCGACAAAACTGATATAGGCGAGCGAATCGGCCGAGCCGTCAAGAATCTGGCGAACCTTTACAAGGTCACTTGCGTAAATTCTGATCACCTGATATTCAGCGACGGGCACCAGCCTGAAGTGACGGACATCGTGTTCCCGCAGGACGTCCATCCGATAATCCACCGCTTCGAACATGAGGTCGAAGCAATGCTCGAGCCGATCGCAGAGGCGGGCTCTGACTTCAACGGATAGGGGTTCGAGTTCTACGTCGGTTCCTTTCGCCGTGCGACCCCGTCCCCACAAGCGGTAGTTCTCATCGTACACACCGCGCGGACACCGGCAACGAAAATAACGACGATATGTGAGCCGGCTCGAGGACGTGGCCCTCAGGGACGTCCTCGACCGGGAGTGTTTCCGTGTGCACGTCAGTGCGTCGCCTCAAGGCGACCACGCCCTGCTACCTGGCGTTTACACGAATCAGCTGTCCGAGGTCGACGGCGTGACGAAATCTCAAGGCGAAGCCCACGACCAGCCACATGCAACCCGTGAGAACCATGCTCAACCCATCGGCCACGGTTTCGCGATCGAAGACCTCTCCCAATGCTCCGGCGACGATGAAGATCGGAAATTGCACGACGATCGCCGAGAGCGGCACCCAGCGCCATCCGCCGACCAGAGAGCGGTTGCGCACGATCACCAAACCAAGCGTGGCCAATCCCAAGAAGATGCCGGCGCTCATGACGCCGTACGCAATCGACACTGCTGCAGGCGCCTCGGCAGACTCAGGAATGGTGCTGCCGAGGACGAGGTACCCGACCGCCACCAGGGCAGCGATCACCCCGATGGCGACGACGCCAGTTGCCACGCCCAGCACCGCTCCCGCTCAAGCCAACCTCATCACCCCCACCGGCACCATGCGCCGTCTCCGCCACAGCGACGGCGAGGAGGAGCAGGGTCATGACTATGCGCGGCACGACAGCGATCCATAGGCACTACCAGAAGCGCATCGGTGGTGCCAAGCTCACACCTCGCTCACAAGGAGGAATACGCAAGCGCTACCGCGCGCAGCGGGGAGAGCGCACGACGTCGGCTAGTGCGGGGCGCCCAGGTATGGGAATTCCTCCAGCAGGTCGGTGTGCGGGCCGATGCCGTCGGTGGTGATGCCACCCGTGGCGTCGCGTCCGGGAAACAACCCGAGCGGATCTCCGCCGGTGACGATGTTCAGCTCGACGTCGATCACGTCATCGTCGAGGT
Organism: Acidimicrobiia bacterium; assembly: GCA_041567895.1. Taxonomy (GTDB): domain Bacteria; phylum Actinomycetota; class Acidimicrobiia; order Spongiisociales; family SHLN01; genus JABDOU01. The sequence goes on along the minus strand of JBFGAX010000089.1, from coordinate 2,365 downwards.
CGCGTCCGTTCAGAGGCGCCGGCAACCCGCTCGATTTGTCGAACGTGAGCACGTCCGGGAGCAGCACGCCTGCCAGTGCCGCCGCCTCGGCCGTCGAGTACGGGCCCTCGGCGTCGAGTGCCGAGTACGCCTGCAAGGCTGCGATCACGGCGCCGGTGAAGTCTGCGACGTCGTCGGCGGGGTGCGCGGCGTTGTAAACATTCTTGGCGTCGGACGGTGCGCCAACGACCGGGCCGGAGCTGTCAACGACCGTGTTGATCGCGGGCCGGCCCATACGATCGACCTGGGACCAGGCGCCACCGGCTTCGACGTGAGTCGTGGCCCACACGCCGATGCTCTCCGCCAGCTCGCTGTCGGGGACCTCGAGGACGATCGCCAGCGTGTTGAACGTAGCGAACGGGTCGCTCCCTTGGCCGTCGTTCAAACTCCGGCCATTCGCCGCACCTTCGACAGTGCCGAGGAAGCCCCCGAGGTCGAAGAAGAAGGGATCCGAGCGCAGCCCGGTGAACGCGAGGCCGCCTTCGCCGAGTGATGTGACCTCGCCGGTGGCGCCCTGAGCGACCGCCTTGCCCGACGGCCGATTCTTCGCGGCCTGCTCGCCTTCTGCTCGCTTGACGACATATCGCTGCGATCCATCCGCCCGCTGCTCGCCGAACCTCACCTTGTAGGAGATATCTTCGATAGCGTCACCGTTGGTATCGATCTTCAGCTGGTAGAGCACATCGGTGCCGTAGCTGCCGGGGGACAAGGCACCGGCTGCCGGGTTGGTCGTCACGGCCAGCACGGTGGTGTCGCCCGATCCCGCGAACACATAGACGTCGTTGATGTCGGCGTCGCCGCGGGCCGCCGGCGAAGTGAGGCCGGGAGCGTCGAGGTGGTCGGCGCCGAAGCCGATCGGCGGCGCAGCGCCGATCGCCAGAGCCACCACTGCGACGACGGCGACCAGCCTCGTGATAAATCGTTTCCGCATTTCGTTTTCTTTTCTGCTGAGAGGATTGCCGCTCACTCTATCAGGACGCTGCCTTCGCCCCGAACACGCTCTGTTAACGGGTTGAGCCTCAGCGCTCTACGCACTTGGGTTGAGCGGGTCAACACTCCTAAGTAAACCAAGCAAGCAACGAATCATCAGTTATCGAGTTACGCGTGTTGGAGGCTCTCAGAGGCGTCCTCGACCCCGAAGTCAGCTCTGAGTTGTGTCAAATCCGTGGCAAATCAGGCAAATCGACAAGTCGGCTGATGCCCACGGGGGTGCCAGAAACGGCGTGGTTATGGGCTTGTTTGTGTGGGCGCTACAGGGATTGAACCTGTGACCTCTTCCATGTCAAGGAAGCGCTCTCCCGCTGAGCTAAGCGCCCGAATTCTCTATAACCCCATGTAATGGAGTAGCCGCAGGCTAGCCGATCGCACGTAGCGGCCGTGCTACCAGGTTCGTCTACTCAAACTCCTCACGCCAGACGCCGACCAGACGACTTCAGGTAATGTGGTACCTCGCAATCGGCATGCCCGGCGCTTGGCATCCGTAGGAGAGCGATGAGGCGGAGGCTTACATGACACAGCGGGGACCGGGGTTTCAGCATGGGCGGCTGTATCAGTATTTCGAAATCGGTGAGGACCCGAATCGCTGGGCGATTCGCATGGTTCCTGTCCTGGCGATCATCTTCGGAGCGACAGTCTGGATTTTGGTCAACGTTGCCGGCGAGACCGGCCAGAACGCCGAGCCTGAGGTCCTCGGCAATCAGCTAGAGGCCTCCACCATCGCACCGGATCCGAGTCCGGACAATTTGCTCGTCATCGACGGCGAGGAGACCACTTCGACTTCCACGACGGCTGACACCTCGACATCGACGAGTTCGCCGCCGGAGACGGAGGTTGTCGACGGTGAAACTGGCGATGGAGATGCCACCTCCACCACACTGTCGGACTCGAACCAGACGGCAACGACCAACCGAGCCTCTTCGAGTAGCGGGACTACCGGTTCGTCGAGCAATTCCAGCTCGTCGCCCACGTCTACGAGTCCCGGAACCTCGACATCGACCAGCAGTTCGTCCACGTCCAGCACATCGAGCAGCTCGAGCAGCTCGAGTAGCTCGAGCAGTTCGACGGTTGGGAACGTTCCGTCGGCGACAACGACAACCACCACCGAGCCGTCATCGCCTCCCTTCGGAACCACGACCACCACGACGACATTGGCGCCGAGCAGCACCGCCACCTCGACGACCACAACGACAACTCAGGCACCGTCGACCACGGCCACCACGACGACAACAACGACACAGCCAACGACGACGACGACGACAACTCAGCCCCCGACCACGACAACAACCACAACCCTGCCACCGACTACCACCACGACCACAACCACGAC
>JBFGAX010000088.1:0-9020 GCA_041567895.1 Acidimicrobiia bacterium | reverse complement strand
TCTTTCTGGTGAACGACTGGAGCGCCCGTGACATACAGGCGTGGGAGTATGTCCCGCTTGGGCCATTCCTCGGTAAATCTTTTGCAACATCAATATCGCCGTGGGTGGTGCCGACCGCGTCCCTCGAACCGTTTCGGGTACAGCAGCCGGCTCAAGAACCCGAACCCCTGGGATACCTGCAGGGTGACGGATCATGGGGCATCGATATCGACCTCGAAGTCGGGCTGAAGAGTCCGGCGATGTCGGCTCCCGACATCATCTCTGAGACCAATTTCAAGGACATGTATTGGAGCCCCGTTCAACAAATCGCCCATTTGACCGCCAACGGCGCATCATTGAGGACCGGCGATGTCTGTGCGTCTGGCACCGTGAGCGGGTCGCAACCGGGCACGTACGGCAGCTTGATCGAGCTTTCGTGGAATGGTGCCCAACCGATCCAGCTGAGCGACGACTCGACCAGAACGTTTCTACAAGATGGCGATCAGGTGACGTTGCGGGGGCTCGCAAGCAATGAAGAAACGACGGTCGGATTCGGCGAGGTGTCGGGCGTCATCGCTCCCTCGTAGCCGGGCCTATCGGGAGAAGTGTCAGGCCCGGTCCTCGATGAGCGATGCCAATGCCGTTATGCCTGGCTCGATGGCATCTGCCGCAATGCCCGAGAAGCCGAGCTTGAAATAGTTCACCGGTCGGGGTTCGTTGAGAAAGCAGACGTCGCCCGGTTCGATGACTATCCCGTGTTCGAGCGCCTCTTGCGCCAGGTGTGATGCATCGAAACCTGGCGGTCCGGGCACCCAGATACTCAATCCCCCGGTCTGGGTCGGAATCTCCCACGCCGAAAGCTTGGTCGACAACGCAGATGATGCTTTCTCCCACTTGTCCTTCACGGCGATTCGGGTTTTGCGCACAGCGGCCGCGTAATCGCCGTTCTCGATCATCAATGCGGTTGTTCGCTGCAAGAGTCCGGCCGGGTGGCGCAACATGTAGCGTCGCAAATCACGGAGGTGCTCGATGAGGGATGCGTCCGCAACGATGTAGCCAAGCCGCAGCCCGGGAGCGAGAAACTTCGAAAAGCTTCCGAGATAGACCACCCGCCCCGTGTCATCCATCGCCTTGAGAGCCGGCGTCGGCTGCCCCTGATACCGAAATTCAGCGTCATAGTCGTCCTCGATTACGACAAAATCCTCGTCGGACGCCGCCGTCAGCAGCTGCTGCCTTCTCCCAACCGCCAGGGTCACGTTCGTCGGGTACTGATGGCTCGGAGTGACAAACACGACATCGAGCCCTTGCGTAGTTCCCTCGACGATTACCCCCTGATCATCAACGGGCATGGCATGAAGTGCGCCGCGTCGCCTGCTGAAAATGTGTCTGGCGTCCGGATAGCCTGGATCCTCTACGCCGACCCGTGAGCTCGATCCGACCAGAGCGTGTGCAACGAGGAACAATCCCTGTTGAGAGCCGAGGGAGATGAGGACCTGATCGGGTGTTGCCGAAATCCCACGTGCAGGGAGAATCCGCTCGCACAGCAATGCGGTGAGCAGCGGGTCGTCCTGGTCGATGAGGTCGCTGACGCTGATCGATCGATTCTCCAGATCGAGTGCGGCTCTGCTGGCTCTATTCCAGGCTCTGGCAGGAAACAGTTCAGGATCGGGCTGCCCCACAACAAACGGATAGGGGTGATCGGACCAGTTGGGAGGCTTGCGCATATGCGGGAAGGGGTCGGTCGGACGTCGAACGCGGACGCCCCAGTCGATCGGGATTCCGGGCGGTTCCCGGCGGGCCTCAACCAAGGGACCGACTTCCAGACTGACGACGTATCCCACCCGATCGATCGACTGGATGAAGCCTTCGGTCAGTAACTCCTGGAGTGCGAGGTTGGCAGTGTTGCGCGATACGCCGATTTCGAGCGCCAGCGTGCGCGAGGAAGGAAGGAGATCGCCGGGGCCGAATGTTCCGGCCTCGATGGCCTCGACCAGGCCGTTGCGCAGCTGGCGGTACAGGGGTTCGAGTTCGTCACGGGACATCCGGATGAGGGGAGTGCTCCGCCTTCTGGCCATACCTCACACGCTCCGGCCAAGGCGTAGGGACGGTTGGAGTACGGGGTTTCCGGTGTTTGTTCGGTCGTTCATCTGGTACCGTCGAAAGTCATCTTTCTGGCACTTTACAAGGGTCCAAGCGATTCGCTACATTAGGGCTATAAACCCGTTGGTGCTCAACGCGTCTACCTGGTCAAGAGCCCGGTCGCGCGACGTCGCACATCGCTCAACGAATTGAGGACTGATGAAGGCATCTGACATCCAGCACCTGCTGTATCACTTCACGCCGGGGCGCATGTGGCTCGATGGCGACATGACTGTTTTCGTACGCGGTGAGGGCTGTTACATCTGGGACGAAGACGGCAAGAAGTACCTGGATGGCCTGGCGGGCTTGTTTGTGGTGCAGATCGGTCACGGCCGATCAGACCTGGCCAATGCTGCGGCAAAGCAGATGGAACAGTTGTCATACACACCGACCTGGGCCGCCGTGCACCCGACCGCGGTGGACGCCGCCAAACTCATCACGTCGCTCGCACCTGGCGATCTCGATACGGTGTTCTTCGTGAGCTCGGGGTCCGAGGCGGTCGACTCGGCGATCAAGTTCGCGCGTCAACATCACCGCAATCGCGGCAATCATTGGAAGACCGGCGTCATCAGCCGGGACATGAGCTACCACGGTACGACGCTCGGTGCGCTTTCTGTGACAGGCCTCGAATCAATCCGGGAACCGTTCCATCCACTTCTGCCGAACATGCACAAGGTCGGCAACACGTTGCAATATCCGGACGCAAATTCTGCCGTTCAGGCCTTTGAAGACAAGATCCTGCAAGTAGGGCCGGAAAACATCGCCATGATCAGCGCAGAGCCCGTGCAAAACGGAGGAGGCGCGATTGTGCCTCCAGACGGGTATTGGGAAGGTCTCAGGCGCCTGTGCGACAAATACGACATCCTGTTGCATGCCGATGAGGTCATCAACGCTTTCGGCCGACTCGGTCGCTGGTTCGGCTCCGATTTCGTGGGCGTTGTTCCCGACTTGATCACGTTCGCAAAGGGAGCCACGAGCGGATACGCACCAATCGGCGGCTTGTTGATCCGACGGCCGCACGTTGAGGCTCTGATGAAGTCCGAGGACGGAACCTTCACGCACGGCGCGACATGGGGTGGGCATCCGATGGTCATGGCCGTTGCTATTGCCAACATCCTGGCATTGCGAGATGAACACATCCTCGAGAACGTGGTCGAGCATGAGGACTACTTCAGAGGCGAACTCGACCGGCTTGCCGACGCCCATTCAGTAGTGACCGACGTTCGAGGAGCTGGATATTTTTACGCGGTCGAACTCGGTATGCCTGACGGGGAGCCGATGAACGAGAAGACAACAAAAAAGATGGTTAACGAGGTGCTACCGCGCTACATCTCTGATGCCGGTCTTTTGATTCGTGCAGACAGCAGAGGTCAGGCGAAGCTGATGTTGTCGCCGCCGCTGATCGCACGTACAACCGAGATCGATGAGTTGCTGGCCGGGGTCGACCAGATCGTCACTCGTTTTGCCAAGGATCTGTCGTGAACGTCGGTGTTGTCACCGAGGCGAAAACCGACGAGAACCGTGTGGCGCTCACACCCGCCGGCGCCGAGACGTTGATCGGTGACGGTCACGAGGTGCTCGTGCAATCCGGAGCCGGGGTTGGTTCGCAGTTCCTCGACGATGAGTACGCAGCCGCCGGCGCCAAGATCATCGATGGAGCAGCGTCGGTCTGGGCGGAGAGTGACATCATCGTGAAGGTCAAAGAACCGCAAGAAAGCGAGTTTGCTCATCTCCGGAATGGCCAGATTCTCTTCACCTACTTGCACCTGGCCGCATATCCCAAGGTAGCGAGCGCTTTGATGAAAGCAGGCGTCACTGCGATCGCCTACGAAACCGTTGTCATGCCTGATCGCTCGATTCCACTCCTCGCACCAATGAGCGAGGTTGCGGGTCGAATGGCACCTCAGGTTGGCGCGAGAATGTTGGAAAAGTATGCCGGGGGTCGTGGAATCCTCCTGGGAGGAATTCCTGGAGTCGCTCCCGCCACCGTGATCGTGGTTGGCGCCGGTATGGCCGGTTCCAACGCCGCACAGATTGCGGCCGGGATGGGCGCAGATGTCACGGTGTTTGACGTCAATCCTGTGCCCTTGAGGCGGCTGGATAGCGTGTATCGAGGGGCTCTCAAGACCCGAATCGGTAGCCCGGCTGACATCAAGACGGCAGCCCGCGAGGCAGATCTGGTGATTGGTGCTGTCCTGCTGCCAGGCAAGCGCGCACCCCGCATTCTGGACACGGCGGACATCGCGGGGATGCGCGAAGGCTCAGCCCTGGTTGACATCGCCATCGATCAGGGCGGATGCTTTGAGACGTCGCGCGAGACCAAGCACTCGGACCCGACGTATGTGGTCGACGGGGTGGTCCACTATGCGGTTGGCAATATCCCCGGTGCAGTCCCACGCACCTCGACGTTTGGCCTCACGAATGTCACCTTGCCGTACTTGCGATTACTGGCAGATCATGACGTCGAAGGGGCTGTCGCACGCCGACCCGAATTGGAGGGCGGTATTAACGTCGCCGGTGGCGAAATCGTGCACGCCGCGGTCGCCGAAGCGCTCGCCTGATTGTGGTTGCTTCGATCCTGGAACGAGAACACGTCATGACCACATCACCCATCTTGCAGCGCTGGTATGAGCAGGTCGGTGCGTGGCGTCCTCGTATTGCTCTTGCCGATGGAACCGACGAGCGGGCGATTCGGGCTGCGTCCGAGCTCGTTCTCCGCCAGCTCGTATCTCCTGTGCTGGTGGGGCGTGATTCGGAAATTAGGAGGATTGCTGCGACCGGCGGGATATCACTGGACGGCATCGATATTGTCGATACCGCGGACGAACCGCTCATCGTGGCCACGAAGCTGGTGTCAACCCTCGAAGTAGAAGGATGCGTGGCCGGCGCCCGGGTACCTACCGCAGACGTCATAAAACGCGCCCTGCGTGCCGTCGGGACGGTTGGGCGGCCCGGATTGGTCTCGAGTTCATTCTTCATCCTGATGCCTGACGACAAGCCCATTTCATACGGCGATTGCGGCGTCGTGCCTGATCCCAATCCAGAGCAGCTCGCCAAAATAGCCATCGCAACCGCAGACAGCTTTCGGCGCCTGGCAAGAGAAGAGCCACGCGTTGCCATGCTCAGTTTCTCCACCAAAGGCAGCGCCTCGCACCCGACTGTCACAAAAGTCCGGGAAGCTCTGGCTCTGGTTCGGTCAATGGCGCCCGATCTCGTCGTCGACGGTGAACTCCAATTCGATGCGGCCTGGTCGCCGGAGGTAGCTGCGGCAAAAGCACCGGATTCTCCTGTGGCAGGGCGGGCGAATGTGTTCATCTTCCCAAATCTGGATGCGGGCAATCTCGCCTACAAGATCACAGAGCGGCTAGGTGGCGCCAGGGCATACGGTCCACTGATTCAGGGCCTCAATCGTCCCATCCATGATCTGTCACGCGGTTGTTCGGTTGACGACATCGTCCACGTGGCCGTAATCGCCGGCATCGAAGCCGCAGCGTCGCAAGAAGTGACCCTGTAGTCAGCAGCATTGACCCACGATCTACAACAGAACCCACCATCAATAGCGAAAGGGAGATCCAATGACACGAATGACATCGAGCGAGGCGTTTGTCGAGAGCCTCGTCGCCCAGGGCGTGACCGACATCTTCGGAATCGTGGGTTCTGCATTCATGGATGCCCTCGATATTTTTGAGCCCGCCGGAATTCGATTCTGGTCCGTCGCCCACGAGCAGGCTGCGGCCCACATGGCTGACGGCTACAGCCGTGTCACCGGACGCCACGGCGTGTGCATAGCCCAGAACGGCCCCGGGATAACGAACTTCGTTACGGCCATAGCCGCCGCCTATTGGGCGCACTCGCCCGTTGTCGCCATCACTCCTCAGACCGGAAACATGGGCATCGAAAAAGGCGGATTTCAGGAGACCGACCAGATGCCGATCTTCTCCAAAATCACCAAGTACCAGACGCAGGTGAACCGGCACGAACGCATTGCCGAGCAAACCCACCGCGCGGTCACCCTGGCCATGGCAGAGCGAGGCCCCGTTCAGTTGAACATCCCTCGCGACAACTTCTACGGCGAGGCCGACTACTACATCCGAGAGCCGATGGTGATTGAGCGGTCAGCAGGGGGACCGGCGGCAATAGGTGCGGCGGCCGAGGCGTTGGCTTCCGCCACGTTCCCCGTGATCATGACCGGCGGCGGGGTGGTGATGGGCGACGGCCAGATGCCTGCCAAGCAACTGGCCGAGTACCTCGGCGCTCCGGTGGTAACCAGTTACCTCCACAACGACGCGTTCCCGGCAAGCCATGAGCTTGCCTGCGGTCCGCTCGGCTATCAAGGCTCCAAGGCGGCCATGAACATCGTGTCGCAGGCTGATGTCATCCTCGCACTCGGGTCCCGCCTCGGTCCGTTCGGAACACTTCCGCAGCACGGCATCGATTACTGGCCGAAGAACGCAAAGATCGTCCAGGTCGACATTGACCATCGCATGCTGGGCCTGGTCGAAGACGTGGCCGTCGCCATACACGGCGACGCCGGATTGGCAGCCGATGCGATACTCGGTGCATTGCAGTCGATGGACGTGGCAGCGCACGCAAATCGTGACGAACGGCTCGCTGAAGTCAGCGCCCAGAAAGCAGCCTGGAGCAAGGAGTTGACAGACTGGTCTTCCTCGGACGCGCTCCCCATGGCACCCCGGCGAGCGCTCAGGGAGTTGGAGCTGGCAATGCCGAACAACGCCATGGTCACGACTGATATCGGAAACATCTGCTCGGTCGCCAACAGCTACCTGAACTTTGATCGACCAAACTCCTTGTTCGCCGCCATGATGTGGGGGAACTGCGGGTATGCCTTTCCCACCGCAATGGGCGCCAAAATCGGTGCTCCGGGCAGGCCGGCTATCGCGTACGTTGGCGATGGCGCCTGGGGCATGAGCATGGCAGAGGTCATGACATGCGTACGTGAGAACATCCCGGTGGTTGCGGTCGTTTTCAACAACAGTCAATGGGGAGCCGAGAAGAAAAACCAGGTCGACTTCTACGACGATCGATACGTCGGAACCAATCTGGAGAATCCATCATTTGCCGAAATCTCGAAGTCAATGGGTGGCAATGGGATCCAGGTGTCGAAACCGGATGAAATTGGCGACGCGCTCAACGAAGCGGTGGACTCAGACCAGGTGACCGTGCTGGAAATCATGACGAACCAGGAGCTCGGTGAACCGTTCCGGCGCGATGCGCTCAACCTTCCACGACGTCTCCTGGAAAAGTACGAGAAGTACTCGCACCAGGATTAGCCGCCGAGGGCCGCAGAGTTCAATCGGGAGATTTAGCCGGAAGGCTTCTCATCCGACGCATCGTCATGCTCAGGTGCGGCATCGTCTGATCCGGCCGGGTCTGATCCAGCATCGTCCGAGTCGCTGTCGAGTTGCTTGCCAAGGGCGGCAAGCATTTCGTCGAGCTTGGCGATTCGTTCTTCGGTCGCTGACAGTCCGGCATCGATGCTTGCTGAGACATCTCCAGGAGGTGCGTCGTCCTGCTCTCCGGTTTCACCATCCTGGCGTGCAGAGGTGGCAGCGGTGGGCGCGTCATCAGCGGGCCCGGCGCTCACCTCAGCCGGTGGTACATCCGACGAGACAACAATCGTCTTGTCATCTTTCTGCGTGGCAACCGCCACCTTGTCGGCCTCCTCGGCTGTCTTCTCAGGAGCGACGCTGTCCCGAGCTGCCGTTGCTGCGTCTGCTGTTTCTGCATCTGGTTGTTGTGAGGCGATTTTCTCAGGCGCGGCTTGTTCTGCGCCTGGTTCTTCCTGGGCGGCCTTTCCGCTCGAAACCGTTTCCGAAGTTACTTGTTCCTGGGCGACCTTTTCGTCGGAGGCCGCTTCTCCAGTTGTCTTTTCCCCAGTTGTCTTTTCCGCAGAAGCCTTTTCCGCAGAAGCCTTTTCCGCAGAGGCCTTTTCCGCAGAGGCCTTTTCCCCGGAATTCTTGTCGGAGGTTGCGGCAGCAGCGGCTTTTTCGCCGGTGAACGGGTCGGCGGGTCCGGTCGTGCTCGTAGCTAAATCCTCTGCGGGCTTCGCCGATGGGGGCGAACCGGTTGCGGTCGCCCTGGTGGCGGCTGCCATCCTCGCGGCTTCTTGCTGGCTCTTGCCGCTCCGTGCAGCTTTCGCCGCGGCACGGCGTTCTTTTCTCGACAACTTCTTCTTGGGCGGGGCTGGTTTGGCTTTGGCGGGTTTGGAGGAATCGCTCGTGGGCTTTGAAGGCTGTGATGGCGATGCTGCCTGCTTGGAAGGTTCGCTCGAGGGTCTGCGTTCGGGCTTTTCGGCTGACGGTTTGCCTGCTTCGGTCGTTTTGGAGTCCGGGCTCTCCGAGGGTTTGGCCTGTTTGGCCGACGTTTTCTCGAGCCCGGCCCCGGGTGCGGGTGGCGTTTGCTTCGATGCGTCAACCGGCTTCCCGGTGGCTTGAGAGCTCGCGGGTTTCGTTGCGGGTTTCGTTGCTGGTTTTTCGTCGGGACGTTTGCCGGCCGGTTTGTCTGCCGGCTTCCCTGCCGGCTTTCCTTCCGGTTTCGGGGCCGCGGTCTGCTTGATTCCCGGCTTCTGTGCGGACGCCTGATTCGGCCTGGCGCCAGTTTTGTCGGGTCGGGCCACCGGCTTCGGCTTGCCCATCGTCTTCGACTTTTTCGGATCCATGTCAGCGATACGCTTCTGGAGCGCGTCAATTTTTGGTTCGAGACGGGCTTTTGTCACGAGATAGCCAATCATGTACCCGAGCGCCGAGGCGGCAATGAGAAGCACGAGAATCTGGGCTATCTGAAATGATGCACCGTCGAACATGGATATCCTCTCCTACGAGTTCTGGACCAATTTAAAGTCGAGGCGCCGATTTTGCGCCCTGCCGGCTTCGGTATCGTTT
>JBFGAX010000087.1:0-9480 GCA_041567895.1 Acidimicrobiia bacterium | reverse complement strand
CGCAGCGGTACCTTCCCCCTGCTTCGGTTCCTCCGGAACCTCTCGCCGGGGGACCATTAGCAACGGAGCGGTCTTAGTTGTGGGCGGAGGCGCTTCCGGGTATGCCCGTCACCGTTTTTTTGGTTCTATCGATCAGGCTGATCGTTCTTGGGGGAGGCCGGGCCCACCGGTTCGGTCTCGCGGAATCGATTGAGGTATCTGGCGAGCGTCGTCGGGTTCGTTCGGGCGAGCGGCGGGTTGGATCGCCGGTGGGAGCGTGAGTTCGAAACGGGCGGCGCCTGGTTTGCCGGTGTACTGCAGGTCGCCCTCCATATGGATTGCGAGCTTGCGGCAGATGTCGAGACCCAAACCGAACCCACTTGCCATTCCCGGGGTTGAATCCTGCGTGAAGTACGGTTCAAAGATCCGATCGAGGTTGTCGGGAGAAACTCCCGGGCCGTTGTCGGTCACAGCAACCCGGACGACTCCTGAATCAGCGGATATCGACACCGTGATCTCTTCTCCGCCGTGGCGTTGTGCATTCGTGAGGAGGTTGCGGATGATCTGTCGTACCCGGGCCGGGTCGCCCATGGCGTGGGCTGGTTCTCCCCGCACCTCCACCTTCAGACCGTGGGGCTCCATGGCCTCGGCCACTTGCCTCGATTGGGCGAACAAATTCACCACCACCCGAGCGACTTTTAACGTGCCGGTGTCGAAGCGGGCGGCGGTCAGGAGATCCTCGACGATGCCGGCCATCTCAGACGCTTCGAAGGCGATCGACTCCGTCATCTCGATGCGCTCGGCCGCAGACAGGTCTGAATCTGCCTCTCTCAGCACCTCGGCGAAACCCATGAGGCCGGTCAGAGGCGTACGCAGCTCGTGCGACACCGAAGCGACCAACCGGTCTTTGGACTCGACCAGCTGCTCTAGCCGCTCCTCGGCAGCCTTCTGTTCACTGATGTCGACTACCTGTGCCAGGGCATACAACGGTCGTTTGCGTTGGTCGCGCATGATCGTGTTTGTAACGAGTGCCCATGAGACCTCGCCGTTCTTTCGGATATAGCGGAGCGCCCCTTGGGAGTATGCGTCTGATCCTTGGAGCAGCGCTTTGAACCGCTCGAACGATTCCTCCCGGTCCTCGGGATGCGTGACATCTGCGATCCCGACCTCGAGCAGCTGATCTTCCGGATAGCCGAGCATTTCACACGCGGCGGCGTTTACCTCGAGAAAGTTCCCATCCGGAATCGAGACGATGGCCACGCCAACGGCGGGCGATTCGAATGCTCGTTGCAACCGTTGGTGGTTGGACCAAATCCGTTTGCTGGTGGCCCATGCGGCAACGGCGCCGCCGCCCAGGCCCAGGGCGAGAACCAAGGCGCTGTCAAGAGTCGATCCCGGGTGCGCGAGATGCAAAGCTCCGATAGCCCCGATGGCGGATGCGACCGCGTAGACCGTTGACATCCGTCCAGGGACCGCAATCATCGCAGCCGTTCCATAAACGGCGAGCACCAGCACAACGGCCTCTGTCATTGCCTCTGGCACGTACGGAGCCCAGACCACCGTCAGAGCCATCGACACCACGACCAGAAGTGGAGCATCGGTCCGATGTCGAAAGACCTGAACGGCACCGATGAGCGCAATCGTTCCCGGGCTGGTTGCAAAAAACAGCAGATCGGTTTCACCGGAGACGATGCCGACGACCGCCATGATCGCCGCCACCGCAGCCGTGACCGATGTCGCCAGTCGAACTAAGAAGTCGGCCGTATTCGTTGTCGCCAATACGTTGGCTGACCGAGTTTTTTCCGTTAATTGGTCCACGAATTCTTCATCGGCGGCTCACAGGGCAGCCTTCAGAAGGATATGTTGGAAAATTCAGGTAATCGAGGCAATCGCTCTTGCAAATGGTCCCCGATGGGGAGCTGACGTAGCCAGCGGACATGGGGGAAGGTTTCCGCTCCGTAGCGAGCTTGCGAGCGGAGGAGGGTAGGGGAAAGAAGAATCGATTAGCTCTCCTTTGGTTTGGGCTTTGCTGATGGGTCGCTGCGTTCGGCCGGATCATGTGCGAGACTTCGTAAATGCGGCTAGTTGCTTGGAATTGCAACATGGCTTTGCATCGCAAGATGGATGCGTTGCTGGAGCTAGAACCGGATGTCGCCGTTGTCAGCGAATGCGCCAGGCCAGAACGGCTTCGCCAGAAACTCCCCGACGCTGATGTCATCGGCGGAATCACGTGGGTGGGTCGCAACCCCAATAAGGGTCTGGCGATCATCACGTTCAATGGATACTCGGCGGGGCTCATGGACCAGTATGACCCCGATCTCGAATGGGTGGCGCCAGTTCATATCGAGGGCGAGATCTCGTTCACATTGTTAGCGGTGTGGGCACTCAATCTGAGTGGCGGGAACTATCGAAAGGATCAGCCTGGACCGTTTCGCATCTCGCTTGATCGGTATGTCGACCTCTTCGCTGATCGACCGATGGCGGTCGCCGGTGATCTCAACAACAACGCGATCTGGGATCGTCCCGGCTGGCCCATCAATCATGTCGATGCCGTCGAGATCCTCGGGGAGAGAGGGTTGGCGAGCGTTTATCACGAAACAACCGGCGAGCAACAGGGACAGGAGCGCACGCCGACCATCTACTGGCGGGATCGCTCCGAGACCGGTCCGACCTATCACCTCGACTATATATTCCTTCCGACCCAATGGCTGCAGAACATTCGGGAATTCGAGGTTGGTACCTTCAGTGACTGGTGTGGTTCTGGACTCAGCGATCATGTGCCGCTGGTCGTTGACGTCCGGCTCTGATGCCTGTCCGAGTTCTGGTGGAGCCCGGTCGTTGGTGCAGAACTAGCCGTGGATCTGAGCAAGCAGGAGTACGCGCAGCAGCTCATTTGTCTTCTTTCCCCCTACCCCTGCTCCACTTCGTTGCGCAGCGGCACCTTCCCCCGGCTTCGGTTCCTACGGAACCTCTCGCCGGGGGACCATTAGCAACCAATTAAGCGGTCCCTTTAAGGGTCCCCCATCGGGAGATCCGAAGGATCGGAGATGGGGGAAGGTTCCGCTCCGTAGCGAGCTTGCGAGCGGAGGAGGGGTAGGGGGAAGAAAAACCGATCAGCTTGCTTTGGGTTTCACCTGCGTTCTCGTGGCAGTTGCCCCGGTTGCAGCTATGGGTGTTCGAGTTCTGGTGGGGCCGGGTCGTTGGGCAGAAATCGGCGTGGCCCTGAGCAGGCAGGAGTACGCGCAGCAGGTCATCTGTTTTCTTTTCCCCCTACCCCTCGCCTTCCGGCGAGCGGTACCTTCCCCCGGCTGCGCCGGGGGACCATTGGCAGCCAAACGCTCTTTCCTTCGGCGAGCGGTACCTTCCCCCGGCTGCGCCGGGGGACCATTGGCAGCCAAGCGCTCTTTCTTCGGCGAGCGGTATCTTGCCCCGGCTGCGCCGGGGGACCATTACCACGGAAGCTGTGCCAGTCAGCGAGGGATTGCTGTCGTTTGGAACGGAACCGTCGGGTCTCCAAAGAATGGAAACTTGGCATCTACCACGTAGAGGCGGGAACCCCATGCGGCAGCGGTTGTCGGTGTCACCGAGTCAGGTACCTCGAGCGTATCGATGATCCGGGCCGTGTTGTTGGCGAGAGAAATCTTCATTTTCGTGACGCCGTCTGATGCCACGCTGTAGAGGGTTCGTCCGATCAGCACGAGACCGTCGGATCCGCTGAGGACACCGTCAATATCGATGCGGGAAGCGTCAACAGCGGTTGCGGACAGATCGGCCGGCACGCTGTACAACGCCGCTCCTTCGTAGGGCGATGTCGATTGAGCCACGACGAGCGTCTTGCCGTCGGGGGTGGCGACGATGCCATTCGCGTTGAAACTCTCAACCTGTACCCAGTCGCCGCCCAGCGACACATATTCGGGATCGCCGATTTCGCCGTCGGTGATCGGTACACGAATGAGCTGAGCCCCGAACGAATCGGTCAGCCAGGCGGCATCGTTGGTGACGATCACGTCGTTGACAAAGACTGCCGCTACTGTCTCGTCGGCCAGGAGCTGTCCGGTCGACGTGTCGTAGACGCGGAAGCCGGGAGTGATTGGACCGATCGCTGGTCCGCCACCTGCCACCCACAGGCGTCCTTCACCATCCACGTCCATACCCACCGCGATCTTCCCAGGGCCCGGTGATGGTGCAAACGCCATCGTTTCGCCGGTCTTGAGGTCTTGCTGCTGAATGGAGCCGTCTATCAGCGATCCCACATACGCAGTTCGGTCGCCAATCGCTATCCCTTCGGGAAAGAATCCGTCGGGCAAAGGTATTGCAGATGGGAACGGCCCTGGCGCATGGGTCACAGCTCCCACGGGCGCTACGGAAACGGCCAACAGGCCAAGGACAACGGTTAGAGCGGCAACAGCACGGCGCATTTTCGGCTCCTGATCTGGTTGTTGAGAGGTCGTTGAGTTTATGCCTACTGCACACATTGTGGTATCAATCACCGCTCGCAGCGCGATTCGATACCTTGCCTCGGGCCGTGCCGGCGGGTTTGCGTGGGTGAGCAGGTCCAGCTCATCCATCTTTCCCAGAAGGTCTTCACCGGTCTCGGAGGCGGCCTAGTAATAGGTCGTGAAGGATTGCCAGATGCGGTCGAAGTACATCGCTCTGTCAGCTTCGTTCGCATACCTCGAGGATTCGAGCGTCACCCACGTTGGGTTGTACCACCCAACTTCGACTTCGTTGACCAGCTCGCCACCTGGAGCGCACTGGTATACGTCATACATGAAGTAGGCCTCGTTCATATACAGGGTCGCTTCACGTTTCTCGAGATCCGAGAACGTGAGCGCACATTGGAGGGGCACACTCAGTTGATCCAGGTATTCGCGAGCGATTTCGTCGAGCGTTCCTTCGTCGGGTCGATCAAAACGGCCGAGGTAATAGCCGTTGCTCGTGGCCGGTCCTTCCCCACTCATGGCCACCGTCCAGTTCGGGAGGTCGGGAGCAGCCCGGATCTCGTTTGCTGTCACCTCCACGGTCCATTCCTGCGGTACGGTGACGCCTAACTGGCCGTCGCCGTCCAACACCAGGGTCCACTCGATCGGTGGGGTTGTCGCAACCGTCGTTGTGACCGAGGTGGTGGCCAGACTTGTTGAAGTTGATTCTGTGGTCGCGACCGTGGTTGTTGTCACTTCCGTCGAAGAAGTCGTGGAGGCCGTTTCGGCGACGGTTGTGTCGGCCGCTGTCACGATCTGGTCGGAGGTTGCGCCGCTGCCCGACATGAAGCCCGCAACGATCAGCACAGTTCCGAACAGTCCAAGCAGAATCTGGCGCGGAACCGAATCCACGAGCGGAATCTCGATCTTGAAGGCAATGAGGCCCCCACCGACGATGGCGGCCCCCACGAATGCCACCCCTGCCACAATGAGCGTCGTTTCCACACGGACCCGCTCTCTTGTCGATCAGCCGACGATCGGTTGCATTACTCAGCGTAAGAACGGGTTGGGGCTTGAAGTAGAGCAAGAAGGCCCAATTGGGCAAGCGGCCCACAGGTCGGACCGGTGAAGCTTCTCTCTCGTAAGCTCAACGCCTGCGGCCATGCGAGCCGAGCGAGTCGGACATCGAACTGGAGTACCGAAGAATCACCTGATGAGTGAGCGAGCTTCGATCGTCGCAGGTGTGGTCCTGCTTGGCGCATTGAGTGGCGTGTTGGCCAAGATGGCCGACCAGACTGAAGTTTCCTGGCTGAGCGCCCTCGGGACGTATCCGGCCATCTGGATGCTGGTCATCGTCGTCATCAGCATCCGAGCGTCGAGTCCTGCTCTTGCCGCAGGCGTTGCTACGGTCTTCTTCCTCGCCTTGACCGTTGGCTACTACACATACGCGCACCGGGTCCTGGGTTTCGGCACCGCCCGGGACGAAGTGATCTGGCTGGTCGCAAGCGTCACCATCGCACCGGTCACGGCAGCCGCTTTCAACTGGGCGCGCTCGACTCCGCACATGGTGGCGGCGGTCATTCCGGCTCTCTTCGCTGCGGTGATTCTTTCCAGCGGATCGGTCCGTCAATACCTCCTGTTCTTGCAAGGCTCGCTTCCGGAGCAGGTGGCGCGTCCGACCGTCCAGGCAGTCGTCGATACAGCCGTTGCTCTAGCCATTGTCGGTTTTGTACCGCAGACCTGGAGATCGCGGCGCCTGGCCCTGGTTCTCACGATTCCCGCCGTGCTGATCGCCCCCGGCATCATTCAAATCGCCAACAACATCGCCTATTCCTGATCGATGCGGACCGGCGCCGCACACGAAGTCAAAATATGCCCAGCTACGGGTGTCCGTGTAGTTACCCGGTTGTTCCGTCGGTCATGCTTCCGCCGGGTTGGGTGAAGTTGCTTCCCTGACTCGAGTAGGTGGCCGGGAGGTGTAGAAACTTCGAATACGTCCTGATTGTCCAGGAGACCGGACCCCGGAAGAAATAGGCCTCGGGCTCTGCTATCTCGTCGATGTCCTTCTTGTATTTCTCCGCTGTGCCCTTTGAGAGGTGGAATTTGAGTTCGTCGCTGCTTTCGAAGGTTTCGTGGATGATCAGGGCGTCCTCGCCTGCTACCTGATATACCTCGAATCTCAGCAGGCCTTCCTCGATCGAAAAGGCATCGGTGCCGACTCGCTGCCACCAGTACTTGAGATCTTCGAGCTGAGATTCACTACCAGGCTTACATGTCCATTTGGCGGTCACCATGATGGCTGACTCCGGGTCGGGCCGGCGGTAGTCCTCCTTTACGTATCCAAAGAGAAACTCGCCAAACGCGGCGGGCACGTTCTTGGCCAGCACTGCTTCTCTGGCCGCGGCTGGGATGCTGGTGCCGCGGAAGAGGTGCAGCTCTGGCTTGGCAACCTCGTTGAGAGGCCCCATGTGCCGGGTGGCAGTAGTAGAGAAGTAGTGGACCAGTGCATCGGCATCTCTGAAAACATGATGAACAAGTACGGCGTCTTCGCCAACCGCGTGGTTTATTTCGGTCGACAGCACACCGGGATCGGCTTTGGCGTCGGCATGAATGTCTTCCCACTCCCTCAGCATCTCGGTCGATTCGGCGGATTTTCGGAATCGGCCGCCCGGCTTGGTCGGTACCCATTTTCCGGTAACGCTGATCTCCGTCCCAATCCTGGAAGGGTCAGCGAGGTGGGGAGGGAGGGGCTCTTGGGTCTGTGGCATGATTTCTCCCGGTCAGTTGAGTGTTGGGCCGCTGCGATGGTTTGGTCCTTCGGCTCAACCTAACGATTCGGAGCCATCGCTGTCCTCATGAGCCCGAACTGTGTCGTTGATCCTCGACTGCTGTTCAGGGCTAGGGGAGCCGGGCGAGAAGATGTCGTCGATCTTCGGCAGGTGTTGCGTATCCGAACGGGGAGGGTTTACCCGGGTGTGTTGTCCCAGCCGGCCGGGCGGCGGCTTTTGGGCAGCTTGCTGACGATGGTTAAGTAGGAGTCGTCGATGGCCTCGAGGATCTCGTCGTCGGGAATGGCTCCGTCGAGCCGGAGCGTGTTCCAGCCTGATCTTCCGATGTAGGACATGACATGCGCGTCGTCGGGATACCTCTGAAGCCACTCGTCGGCCTCGTCGCGGTTATTGCCGCACTTGAGCCCAACGGACTCTGTGCCGAAGAAGGCAAAAATCTTCTCCTCGACCTTGGCCACTACATTGCCTTCCCACGGCTCATCCTCCCATGCTCCCGGTTTGGCGAGGCAGAAATCGAGAGCTTCATCGAAGTGCCTGAACCGAGATTATCTATGGCGGCGGCTTCCAGCTCATGAGTCCACGTAATTGAGGGATCCAGCGTGATCGTCAACGGCGAGCGGCTGATTCGGTCGTAGGAGAAAGGCTCCACGACTTCGTTGGTATGATCGGACTCTGGTCTTCAGCGACCGATCGACATCGCGAGGAGGTGAGCCATGCCGGGTGGCTCTGATTACAAAGGACCGGCTGATTCGTTGGCCCGGTATACCGCTGTGGTCGAGGACAGCGCAGGCGATACCATCGTCAAGGGTGCCAAGAACCCCTACACATCGCGCAACGGCCACATGTTCAGCTTTCTCGACGCAGATGGCACGATGGCGCTGCGGCTGTCCGAAGAGATGTACGACGAATTCCTGGAGACCTACGACAGCGGACCCGTCCACTCATACGGGGCTGTCATGCGGGGATATGTGTCTGTACCAGACTCGATGTTGAACGACCCCGGTGAACTGATCGAGTGGTTCGAAAAGAGCTACGAATGGATCGGAACGCTGGAGCCCAAACCGACCAAAAAGTAGTTCCTCCTTCAGACATCTGTCATCGAGGGTGGCTAACCGGGACTTGGTGATTGGCTCTCCTGGATCAGCCAAAGGACTCTGGGCCACGTCGGATCGTCGTAGCAGGCTAAGAGCATGAACACACGCAAGTTCTTGATCAAGTGGATTGGTGGGAGTGCCGCCGCGAGTCTGGTCGGGCTCGGAATCGGGGGTTTCATCGGGCTGATGGGCCTTCACGAGGGTTCGATGGCCACGGTCCTGCCTTCGGGCCTGGTATTTGGTGCGGTGATCGCCGGGACGGTGGGCCTCATGCAAGGAACGATTCTCTCCGATTTAATGGACGATCTGATGCCGAACCAATGGGCGGCGAAGACCGGGGTGGGAGCGATGGTGGCGTGGGGTGTGATCGCTTATCCGATTCAAGAACTGACTGCGGTCGAAGCCGCCCCGATTTCGTGGACGAAGCTGTTAGTGGTTGCTTCGGGAATTGGGGTGGCCGCCGGTCTGATCGTGTCGTTTTTGCAGTGGCTCGAGCTGCGGCAGCACGTACCCCGGGCCTTGTGGTCGATTCCGTTGCTCGGTGTCGCCTGGGGGGTCGGGGCCATCGTCTTCTTCGCCGCAAACGAAATGGTGGAAGAGGCCGGGTCGGAGTTGGTGGGCCTATTGACGGCGGCTGGCATTCTTTTCCTGGTTGGGGCGATCGTGGCCGCGATTCAAGCAGTTGGTCTTGTCCGCTTGTTGTCCGGAACCTTTGAGGCGCAAGCCCCTGGACAACAGCCCGCCGCCGTTCCGGACGCTGAATGGGTTGAGTCGCTACCGTCCTCGTGAGGAGGACAATATGTGGATTCTGTTTCAAGTACCGTGCCCGACGCCCGATGGGCAGACCGCTCGAGACCTGTACGAGAAAAGGATTCCGTGGATCACGGCTGAGATGCGGGCAAGCGCGGTCGCAAACGGGTGCCGGTTTCACCGTGCCTGGTATGCAGAAGATGAGTCAGCGTTCTACGCACTCGCCATGTGGGAAACCGAAGAGGGTGCCCGAGCCTTCTTCAGGGAATGGGACATCAGATCCGAGCCGGGAGAACTCTCGATCCTGTTGGAAGGAGACGTCGGCCTGGTGCCAACCCCCTGAGTTGATTGTCACAAACGCTGGCGTCGAAACCAAGGTCCGGCTGAACTAAGAGCGAACTTGCAAACTCTGTTCTCAGCGATCCGTAACGAGAAGCGGGGGGGGGG
>JBFGAX010000086.1:0-9552 GCA_041567895.1 Acidimicrobiia bacterium | reverse complement strand
TCCGGAGCATGCTCGCTGCTCATCGCATCCTGCTCCCACTTCTGAACTTCCGTGGTGAACTCTTGCATTCGACCCTGGCCGACCTTGCATTCGGTGACGATGACGTAGCGCATGTTCCAAGCCTATCGATATCGGCATGCCTCTGCTCAGGCAACGGATCGCGCGATCAAGGCACGTATTGCTCGTCGATATGGACGATGATTCCGTCCTCGATTTCAAGCCAGACGCCCGGGTGGTATGAGCGATCGGGCCATTCCGCCAACCATTCGGCGTACGGACTGATCCTGGTATCGGCAGGATCAGCCGTTGGCAACCAGGTCACGAACGCCGAGTCCCACACATCGATTGATCGCAGTTGATCGTTCGCATTGCGAACGTGATAGTCGTTGGGCGGTGGAGACTCCTCACCATCTTCGGCCGCAGCATCGGCGGCGGCCGACCCTTCGAACCAGCATGCGAGATCGAAGTCAACTCCGTTTTCATCGGCTTCAACCACGAAGCCGAACCACCGACCGTCCTCGAGGACGTCGCTGTCGGGCGTGCAGCCCGAACCAAGCGCTCGTTCATTTGTGGTGAGATCGGCCGGCTCGGGCCCCAGTCGCGTGTATTCGACGCAATCTCTTTGCAGCCAATTGAAGAACTGATCACAGCTGCCTTCGAGTTCGTATCGAACCCGTTCGATCGATTCAAACTGAAAAACAGTCCCGTTCAGCTGCGCCAGCAATGATTCACTTCCACAGCTGGTCGACGCGTTCGACAACGCCGCCCTCACATCACGGAAATCGATGACAACTTCATTTCCGGAGGCTCGTATGTGCCGTATTGCGCCATCGGTCTCTGCCGAAAAGAACGAGCCCGCTCCGGCGCTGATCTCGTCAGCTGATGGGCCAAGCATCAGCAGATCGAGGGCGGTCACCAGCGGATCCAGGTCTGCGGAAAAGGATCGGGTAAAGCCCGTCACCTCAGCGCAATTGCTTCCGTCCCCGGTCGCAAAGAAGAGCTCGACATCCTGGGTGGCCGGAGGTGGCGTGGTGGATGTGCTGGGAGGAATGGTCGAGGTGGTGGAGGTCGAGGGCGTCGTCGTAGAAGAAGTAGAGCTCGGTGCAGTGGTGTTCGCTGACCCGGATCCGCATGCAGCAGCGACGAGTGTGAGCACCACCAGCCAGCCGAACCCTGGACGAAACAAACGAAACGGCTTCATGCCCCAATCCCCTGCTCGATGTTCAGTTCCAATTTGGAGCCAATTCTGGCCCACTCCAACTCGTCAGGCCCGGAGTCTGCGACTCCGGGCCTGCTGAGTTGTATCGTCAATTATTGCTCAGATCGACCCGTTTGGACGGACCTTTCTTGACCAGAAGGTCGGTTTGTTAGTTCCGCTCTCTGGCGACGTTGACCGTGAGGTTGCGGCCTTCGAAGTCGGCACCGTCGAGCGAAGAAATCGCCTTCTGGGCAGCTTCGGCAGACTCCATCTCAACGAAGCCAAAGCCGCGGCTGCGGCCGGTTTCGCGGTCGTTGATAACGGCGGCGCTGGTAACGGTGCCGTGTTCTGAGAACAAGCGCTCGAGGTCGGACGAACCGGTGTTGAACGAGAGATTGCCTACGAATAGGTTTGTGGACATGTACGTGCTCCTTTGAGCTGAACCCGTCGAAATATGGCACCCGGCAAGCTGGGTATCACGGTCACTGCCACGGGGACGGAGATCGGGATGGCTCAGCAGCGACATTCGACGGAACGACAAGAGCAAGGCGAGGCACCGATGGTTGGTGCCGTTGGGCCAGTGTAATCGCTCCCGCCACAACATGGTACAAACCTGTTCGCGTCGATTCTCGAGCGGTATACACCAGGGCGAATCAACGCCGACTTCTCACATCGCTCGTGGATCACATTGCCTGCGAGCTGCGATCTGCGGCCAGACGAAGTTGATCGACGAGGGCTTCCCTGATCTGCAGGTCGGACACGTCCGGAATGATGAACACGTTGGCGTGTGATCGGTAAGCCTGGTCCGCAAGGCCCTTGCCGGGGATTGCGGCACAACCGACGAGGGCGGCGTCGTAGCGGGCCCAGAGGAACTCGCACCCGTCAACAGCAGGTCTCAGCTCCGAATTCGCAATGAATGCCTGAGTCTCCGGCGTATCTACATTGGCTACCTCGAACACGAGAGGCGCATGCACTTTGGCGAATCCGAATGCGTACGGTGATGGGCCGTGCTGTTCGAGGAACTCCACCCGTCGCACCGCATCTGCCAACTCAGGCAACGTACCCGCCTTCACCCACCACAACGCCACGCGTTTGGCGTCCGGTTCGAACCACTCGGGCCTTCTCCGGAAGAACTCGAGATGCTCGCTCCGATACACGTACTTCTTGAGCGCTTCGACCGTCTGCCAGACGCTCATGTTCACGAGCTCGAGCGGGTTGGAGAAGATCTGGATGTCGGTTGCGTTCCCCGATTCGGTTTGGAGACGCCACACAAACCCTTCTGCTTCGTCAGCCAGCGCATTGATCCTGTCGAGGTTGTCCATGAACTCGGCAACGGCGGGATCGTCGGTGGGAGCGACCATCATCCCGATGTTGATTTGGGCGATGTGCATTTCGTTCATCTCCGATGATCGTAGATGAGCTTCCCAGAACTCCCGGCCGAGCCTCTCTCTCGACAACGCCGGCATCCACAAAAAATTCCGGGCCGGGTCACGGTGCGGCGCTGTACACCACGATCAGATCGCCGACGTTGGTTCCGGTGGGTCCCGTGACGACGAGATCCCCGGTTGCCGCGAGGAGTCCATTGCTGTCGTTTTCGGCCAGGCAGGCGTTTGCATCGAATCCTGCCGCAGCCGCACGAGCGACAGTTCCCCCATCGCCGAAGGCGCCGGCGGCGTCGGTCGGCCCGTCCCGCCCATCCGTGCCGACGGCTGCGACCACGACATCGTCGTTACCCGCGAGGGCGATCCCGGCGGCAAGCGCCAGTTCCTGATTGCGGCCGCCTCTACCACCCCCGGTGACCGTCACGGTCGTCTCGCCTGCATAGATCGCTATTCCCGGAGCGTCAGGTGGCGCTGCGACGATCTGTCTCGCAACGTCTCTGGCCTCACCTGTGAGTGTTGTCGTCACCACGTTCGCGGAAATGCCGGCCGCCAGTGCCGCCCCACGGGCCGCCTCGGCTGCCGCTGCCGCATCTCCTACGACGTGGACGATGTGCCTGTCGAAGATCGGACCGCCGGCTGGTGACTCGCTTAGCGCACCTGATCGCCCACGTTCCAGCAACGCCGTTACGTTTGGGCTTGCGCTGCGAAGGGCGTATCTGTCGAGGACGCTCAATGCTTCACGGAAAGTTGATGTGTCCGGGATCGTCGGGCCTGATGCAATGGCTTCCAACGGATTCGCAACGACGTCGGACAGGACAAGGGTGACGACCTGGCGCGCCCCCGCCGCGGTTTCGAGCAGGCGTCCCCCCTTGATGCCGTCGATGTGTTTACGAACGACGTTGACGTCGCCGATGGTTGCCCCGGATTTGAGCAACGCATCGGTCATCGACTGCATGTCGCCGAGAGTGACGCCAGGCAAGGGAAGCGTGGCCAATGATGAGCCGCCGCCTGAAATCGCGACGATCACCAGTTCATTCGCCTCTGCAGATCTCGCCTGGCTCATCAAAGCTTGCGCTGCGTCAACACTCGACTGGTCAGGGATCGGATGACCCCCGGTCACGACGCGAAGGCGCGATACGGTTGCCGGCTCAGGCGCGACGACCACTCCCTCAACGGGCACATCCGGGAACAGCGCCTCGATGGCAGACGCCATGCCGATCGACGCTTTTCCCAGACCAATCACCCGCACCCGCGCCACGCCGGTGAGGTCCAGGACATCCTGGCCAAGGGTGAGCATCGCTCCGTCGCGCTGCATCGCACGCCTAACGCACGCAAACGGATCAACGGCGGCGATGCCGGCCAGAACGACACCCATCACCACCCGGCGTCGAACCGGGTCGGATTTCAGCACAGCCGGATCGTAAGAAAGACGCACGGCCGAATGTTCGCATGTTCGGATGCATGCGTGCGCAGCATTGGCAGCAGGACCATCAGGTTCCTGGTGTTGAGGCCCGGCCGGGACCCCGGTCAACTCGTTTTCGTGCTCCGGCCTATCCGGTGGCGCTTCTAACCCAGCGCGGCGAGGCTCGCCTCGACATATGCGGCAATGTCTCGAAATGATGCCACGCCAACGGGACGGCCGGATTCGCCAACCAGCGGAACGTGGGAGAACTCGTGCTCGATGATTTGTCCGATGGCATCCGCGACCGGCGAACGAGCCGCAAGGACAACCGGATCTGCCGTCATCACCTCTTTCACGGCGATCTTGGACAGGTCGCTCGTATCGCATCCGATCTCCATCAGGAGGTCGAACTCGCTGAGCACGCCCACCAGGTGCCTGTGATCGTCGGTGACGAGCAGAGAGCCGATCCCACGCACTTTCATGTGATGGGCTGCCGTTTCGACCGTGTCGTCCATCCCCACCATCACAGGATTGGACGTGTTGAGACCTGTGAAATCAATGAATGCAAGCCCATGTTCGGAGGTGACTTGCCCTGAAGTCTCATCGATTTGTGACGCCAACATGCCACCAATGGTTCTGATCATCGTATAAAACGAGAGGTTGCCGACGAGTTGAGACCCGGCGTCCAGGACCGGGACACTTCGAACCCACCAATCGTTCATGATGGCCAAACCCTCCGCAGCAGACTGGGTGTCGAGCATCGTTCTCACCGACCCGGTCATCTCCTCCGTGATCGGCCGGTCCCAGGTGCTCGGTCGTCCGATCGCGCGCTGCAACACATCACGTTGCGTAAAGATGCCGACGAGCGTTGCCCCCTCCACAATGCAAGCACACGAGCGCCCTGCGTCTCGCATCGCATCCACCGTTGCGGCCACCGAGCTGTCCATGTCAACCGACACATAACGGCTCAAATCGAGGTTCGAAACAGGGGTGGACGCGAGGGCATCGGCAATACTCACATCAACACGCTAATGGATGGCCGGCACCGTCGCCGGGGCATGAGCATGTGTTCTCGTGATCGAATACTGACCCAGCCTCTCAACAAGACCGCGGTGAGTGGCGAGGAGTCACGTTGAGCGTGGCCGCAAGGTTTTGGGATTGACCCGGGACGTTCTGAGATACGTCCGATATAGCCGCCTTTTACCGTTGCCTCAGCGATCAAGGAGAATTGGTGACCCCGTTCTGGCGTTTGGTGGTGAAAACATGACCGTCAAGAACAGCAGCGCTCGGCTTCGAAGTCGTTCGGAGCTTGCTGAAAGCCAGAAAGACGAATCCGCTGCTGGGGCCATCCGAAAAGATTGGATCGAGTCCAGTCCTTCATCCCGTCTCTTGTCCAGAGCAATCGCGTCGGTCCTGGGTCTCCTTGGTTTCCCGCACAAACGGCACGAGCCGCTGAAGGCTCACGAACGCAGGCGCGTGATCAAGGCTCTCTTTCACGAAGGGCCGAGACTGCCCCCTTTCTTCATCCGCTTCAGTTCGCTGATGGCCCTGGCAGCGACCATTGCTGCGTTCGGCCTGATCTCGGACTCGACCGCAGTCGTGATCGGCGCCATGCTGGTCGCCCCGCTCATGACTCCAGTTCTCGGCATCGCCGCGGCGCTCGTCATGGCGTGGCCGGGTCGTGTTATCCGACAGTCAGCGCTCGTGGCGGCCGGCGCGCTGATCTGCATCGGGCTGACGGCCATCATCTCGTTCATCATCCCGGGCGATCCTTTCCCTTTGCCAAGCGAACTGGTTGCCAGAACGTCCCCAAATCTCCTGGACCTCGGAATCGCCTTGGCAGCTGGAGCAGCCGGCGCCTACGGCCAGATGCGCCGCCAGGCCAGTGACGCGCTACCAGGCGTGGCGGTCGCAGTCGCACTGGTCCCGCCGGTGGCCGTGGTGGGCATAACACTCCAAATGGGCGAATGGCAGATGGCGCTGGGAGCCCTGTTGCTTTTCCTGGTGAACGTGGCAGGCATCATCGCCGCAGCGTCCATCACCTTTATCGCATGTGGCTTTGTGCCCGGGCGGAGGCTGTTTACCGGTCGTACCTCGATTGCCTCGGGATTGCGTTTGGTTGCTCTCGGAGTGATCATCGTTGTGATGCAGTTCGGTCAAGGCACTGTTTTGCCACCAACCGACCTCACCGCCAACATCGTGGCTGCGGTCGAAGAGTTCGTCGCGACGAACGACAGCGCCGCTGAGGTCGTCGACGTCTCCGTAAAGATCTCAAAAGAGGTCACTGACGTGAATGTTGTTCTGGTGGCCAATCCCGTCGAGCCTCCCCCGGTATCGGAGCTGGCATTTCACCTCGCCGATCACCTCAAGACCGACGTCGAGGTGACCATGCAGGTCGTAGAAACCCAAACCAACAAAGCCTCGATCTACAGCGGAAACTGATTCGACGTAGCGGCGCACGTGCCAATTCGGGCAGTCCTCGCTCCCCGGGTGGCGCACGTGCCCATAGTGCCAGTCTCAATTCCCCGGCTCCTGAGATCCGCTCACCCTGATGGCGCCGGCTGGGGTTCTTCTCAGAAGACCCCGGGACCGATCCGGCCGATCTCGAGGATTCGAGTCAACGCCTCCCGAAAAAGAGGCGGTCCGGACGAGGGCTTCTTTCCCACGGCAACCGACGGCGATAGGGATCGTTGGCGTTGCGGCTGAACACCGCAAAAAACCGGATGAAGCTGGAGAGTGCGAAATAGACGACGAATGGCAACCCAAGCACCCACAGTTCTTCCATCATCGAACCGAGCCCAATCCAAACGAGAATCGCAAGGACGAATATGAGGCCTAGCCGCATCAGGTCACGGCGACGGACGGAGTCGCGATAGTGGTCCTCGACGATGCCGAATGCTTCGTTGCGGCTGAAGTGGTATGCGATCACAGCTCCCCCATGAGATATTTCCCACCTGCGGGGTTCTAGCAATCGAATCCGGTAGTCATCGGCGACGTAGTCGCCACCCCTGATGCTCCAGTCGAGAACGGAACCGGCCTTCTCGATCGCTTGTTCGACGGCCGTACCAAAATCATCCGGGTCTACGACATCGACGATCCGTCGGATCCCGCCTGGTTCGTGGTGCTCATGACGCATGATTTCGCTCCCCCACATCGTACCGGCCAAACCTGCTGATGGTCCTCCTGTACGTTCAGAAAGAGATTCCGAACAATAAAGGTGCGAAGCTCATGGGCACCCGGCCCCTCGAGACGAATCAGTCCGCTCACGGTGGCCGCTTCGGTCTTGGCGCTGGCCAGGGCAGCCTGGATGGTCTTCGTACCGATCCTTCTGATCCTCGTCTTAGCCATGACTGTCATCCGCCTTGTCGAAAGCAGGGCAGATCCCGCCCGGACATGACGGCGACGCCTTGGGTACGGTCGGCCTCGTGATTGCATTCACCGGGAGCCTCGAGGTTCAAGGTCCACCGGACGTCGTTTTCGAAAAGCTTGCCGACATGGACGAGCTCCATCGGTGGAACCCCAACGTGCGCTCATCCCGGCGCGTGAGTGGTGAACGATTCGTCCCAGGCTCCAGGTACCAGTCGGTAATCGCCCGAGGTCCGTTACGAATGACTGCTTGCTCGCAGCTCGTGGAGGTTGAGCTTGGTCGGAAGGTCGAGTACGAAGGCTCGATCGGATGGTTCTGGTCTGTTGACTCGCTGACGTTCGAGGCATCTGGTGATGGCACACGCATCACGTTCCGCAACGAGACCAGGACGCCGAGGTGGCTGAGTCCGCTGATTCCACTCTTGAACGCCGCGTTTCAACGCCAGGCCCAGCGAGCAGTCGAAGGCGCCGCCAAGTACCTGACCGACACTTCCTCGGATCGGTAGCAGCCATATCGCACCGATCACCCAATCCCGGTCCATAACGCACACCTCGCCGAGCATCCGAGATCGGCACATATGCCATTTGCCTAGCCTTGCGTCTGTGACGAGAGGGGAGGGATGTGACGCATCCACACGTACGTCTGGTTAAGAACGCATATTCGGCGCTGAACAACCGCGACATCGAAGGGTTCCTCGCTCCGTTTGCGGACGATGCGGAATTACACGGTGCAGACCGGAGCGTCGAAGGCAAACAAGCCATCGGGATGGTGGTCCGCCAGCTGATCGAGCTCTCCAACGACACACTCCACATCGATATCCACGACGTGCTCGCCAACGATGAACACACCGTGGTCCTACAAACGACCACCGCGCGGCTCGGAGAGAAGCGCCTCTCGGACAGGGTTGTCTACGTGTATCACATCGACAACCAGCAGATCACGGACGCCTGGTTCTCAGGCGACCCCAGAGTCCAAGAGGAGTTCTACGGACTCGCCTAGAAGCCACGCGTGGGCGGTGACTGACGACATGGCAACGACCGTGGACCTCGGGGGTGAAGGAAGCCGGCCCCGTATCGCCATGGGGATCCCGCCCGCGGCTCGTCGGTGACCACCACGGAGCCCTGATCACCGGTCACGCCACAGCGGGTCGATGCCGGCCAGTTCGACCGAAACGTCCCAGAAGCGGCGTTGCAGGTCTCTGTCGTTCGCTCTGGCGCTGCTCGCGGCGAGGCCAGCCGGGCCCGACATCTCACCGAATCGGGTCGGGCCGACGTAGTCGCCGCCGTCGACGTCGGGCGACGACGCCGCCATCAGGCTCGGCCACGAGCCCTGCGCGGCCGTATTCAGGATCAAGCCATCGGCTGCAGCAGCAGCCGCACCGGCCCGGAGAAGTGGTGCGTCGATTCGGTGCGAGCGATACCCGGGTGGGCGGCCAGGGCCCCTTTGGCCGGGCGCATACCGCCGACGTCAACGAATCTCCGCTACCGACCGATCTTTCCGAAACCTATTCGATTCCTTGCTTCGGCTATTCGATCGACTATCCCGCCGGCTGTTTGCCGAGACACGCGAACCCCTCACCATCATCGTCCCAACCGAAGAGGCTTTGGGACCAGGCTTTTCCGGTTCAGCGACCGACAGTCTGCGTGTATCCATCGACCATCGGACAGTTGCTTTCCTCCAAAGCATCGGACTCACCTCCGACGACCCGACTGCGGAAGATTTGCTCGAATTCAACACCACCCTTGGCTGGACAGACGTCCGGGACCGGCAAGAGGTGGAGCTCTTCAACGGTCCCGCCATCAGAGTTCGGACTACCTCCACCGAAGGGGGTGAAGGCATCGCATCTCAGGGAGTCCGCACCGGCACCGGTGAGGCCTATCTCCTCTTCCTTGCAGCCCCCACCGGCGAGATTCTCGACGAGTTCCTTCCAACCTGGGATGCGATGTTCGAAAGCATCACGGCTATCGAGTAACAAAACTTCCTTGATCGCCCAACAAACGATGACCTGAACGAGCTATCTGATGAGTGGGCGCTGCAGGGATTGAACCTGCAACCTCTGCCGTGTGAAAGCAGAACCCCAACTCCAGCAGGACGGGCAAATCCGGGGAATCCCCAGCTAGAGCTACAGATGTCGCCTGTCGTCGCCTGGCCTCCTCCATGGTCGTTTTTCGTTGTCTGACGGACACCTGACGGACACCCTGAC
>JBFGAX010000085.1:0-9917 GCA_041567895.1 Acidimicrobiia bacterium | reverse complement strand
GTAGTCACCCAGTGCCGATTTCACATCTCCGATGACGCTCAGTGTCGATCCGGACGGTTCGGCCTCATGGGCAGCTTCGGCGAGCGTCAATGATTCGGGAAAGCGGTGCTGAGCATGTCGCACCGCACTGAGACCCAGAAGCGCACCCGGATGATCAGCGCGCAAGGCCAAGGCGTCGGTGAATGTTCGCTCGGCGTTGTCGAGGAGGGACAGGTCGCCAGTCTCACGAGACCTGGAGAGGTAGAGCCTTCCGAGGGTCGCGAGCGTGGATGTGTTGTAGTGGTCGTCCAGACGTGCCTCGAAGAACTCGATGGAGTCCGCAGTCCCCAACCGGTCTACGCCGTTCAGGTAGTCGGGTGCGGGGTAGCCGGCGGGCTCGTTTGAGCCCGCCAGCACCCCGGAAAGGCCGACACTGGCGGCGACGATCAGAACCGCAGCGGTCATGATCAGTCGTCGCATCAGTGTCTCCTTCCCTTCTTTCTCTAGTTGTTGGTTGGGTGAGCCGATGCCAGGTACGGGAAGACGTTCGAGAACGTCTTGTCGTTGGCATCGACACCATCGCCTGCTGTGAACGCACCGTTAGTAAGCACGAACAGCTCTATGTCGATCACGTCGTCGGCCAGCTGGCGTCCGTTCAGAAAGCCGCTGCTATCGCCAATGGTGAACGTGTTCACGTCTGGCAAGAGGACATCAGCGAGAGCCTGGGCATAGTCGGCATCACCGGAGAGGGCGGTGACGGAGGCCACTACCTCATCGCGGAACTCGCTCTGGTCGTTCGATGGGATGCCCGCGTTGAACGCGTTCTTCATCCCGGTTGGGATCAAAACCGTGTTTATGGCAGGACGGCCCATGCGATCGATCTGTTCGCCGCCAACTTCGGTCCTCGCCCAGACGCCAATCGGGCCGCTTCCGAGAGCCGAGTTCGGGACCTCGAGCACGATGGCGCTCACGTTCCATCCGGCAAATGTATCTTCACCAGTGAAGTTGAGGCCGTTCTGGAAGCCAACAAGGTCGAAGAAGAACGGATCGTCGTACAGGCCGGCAATCAGCTTGCCGCCGCCGTCAACGTTGATGATCTCTCCGGTCTGGCCACGAGCGCTCAAGCGTGGCTTGTCACCCCTGGTCTTGAGCTTCAGTTCCTGAGTACCGTTCTCGGTCTTCTTGAACGTCACCTCATAAGTCGTGTCCTGTACCGCATCACCGGTGGTATCAACGAGAAACTCGTATCGGGCGTTGGGGTTGAACGTCGTGTCGCTCAGGACGCCCGCTGCTGGATTTACCGTCATGATGAGGACAGTGCTATCGGCGGCACCGGGGGACTCAAAAACGAAGACATCATTGATGTCCGTGCTTCCGTCCTGCGCAACCAATGGGCTATCGAGATGGTCGGCGGCTCCGCCGATTGATGGAGGCGCAACGAGCGCCGTCACCAATAGGAGCAACGCAGCTGCGATGCCAATCGTGAGTCGTGTTCTGGTCAAGGTCATATCCACTCCTTTGTTTGTGTCAACCCTTCCGGCCGTGGTTCGGTGCGCACGCGCCAGCGGATGGGTACCGACAAGAGGAATGTCACAGAGAACGGCCGAGTTGCTACCAATAGTACTGGATGCCGGCAGAACCACAAGGCCGACCTGCGCCGTTGAGGAACCGCATCGGCGAGTTCTGAGACCCACGGCCGCTTAGAACGTGTATGTTCGATCCAGTGGTCGGATGAGCGTTGGTGGGTTTGCTCATCATTTTGGTTGCCGGAAAGGAGTGGACCATGACCGATCTCAAAGAACTGTCGCGTAATCTGATTGAGGATGCCGCCGGAGGTGAGGACGTCGACGTTCTCATCGATAAGTACTTCGCCGAAGATTTCGTCGAGCACGAGCCAGTTCCTGGGATGGACAACACCCGGGAAACACCCCGCCAGATGTTCACCATGCTTCGTTCTGCTTTTCCC
The DNA here is from genome assembly GCA_041567895.1 of Acidimicrobiia bacterium. Taxonomy (GTDB): domain Bacteria; phylum Actinomycetota; class Acidimicrobiia; order Spongiisociales; family SHLN01; genus JABDOU01. Next base: position 7,972 of record JBFGAX010000085.1, on the reverse strand, counting down.
GATCTGCGCTTTCGAGTGCAAGACGTGCTGCAGGATGGCGACAAGGTTGTCGTCCGTTACGCCATGGCGGGAACGCACAAGGCAGATTTTCTGGGGGTGCCGGCCAGCGGAGGCGAGATAGACGTCAACGTCATCGACATCCTGCAGTTTCGGGACGACAAGTGCATCGCCCACTGGGGCGTCACCGACACGTTCGCGATGATGATGCAGATGGGAGCGGTCGACCTTCCCGGGTAGGTCGTTCTTCCGAACGCCTAATCCTTCGGCGCTGCCCGCTACCCGGTGACGGCGTCGTACAGGAAGGGAAGCGACTCGTCCATGCGATAGTCGATCGACGAGTGGTTGTCGTCGAACTCTTCGTACCGATGGTGGACACCGGCCGCCGTCAAAGCCTTCGTCAGTGATCGGGCCCCGTAGATGAGGTGAAACTGGTCCTTGGTGCCACAGTCGATATAGACGCCTCGAAGACTGCGCAGATTGTCCAGGCATTCGGGTTGTTGCGCGAGTCGCAGGGGGTCGTGCCGCAGCCACTGCTCCCAGCGCTCCTCATCCCGTTCGCAGGTTTCGAGGTCGACAGGGAGACGGATGCCTTTCGGAGCTTCGGGATCGGGGTCGTAGGTGGCGGCCATGGCGAGGATCATCAACGCGTGCATGTCTTCGTCTGTGATCTTCGGTTCCGACTCGATATGGGCGAGGAATCCTTCGATGCCCTTGTGTTCTGCCAACACCTCGAGCGTCTTCGGGAAGTCTGTTGCGTATACGAGGTCGAATCCCATGTCGCCGGAGTGGCACGCAATTGCTCCCCACGCATCAGCCCGGCGCAATCCGTGAACGATCGCACCGTAACCACCAGAGGACTTGCCGAAGATTGCCCGGTGCTCTCGTCCGTCCAAAAGCCGGAACTCGGCTTGGAGGCGGGGGATCATCTCGTCGATGAGGAACGTTTCCCAATTGCCCATCGCCGCCGAATCGATGTATTGATTGCCACCGAGTGATGTGAAACAGTCCGGGAAGGCCAAGACGACCGGCCCCATCTTGCCTTCGTCGATGAGGCGATCGACGCGCTGTGGCACCGACTCGGCGAACGGTTTCCACCCGATGTGGCTGAACCCGCTTCCGGTGAACCCGACGACATCTACGAAAAGCGGATAGCGGTCCTCCGACGCCTCATATTCCTCGGGCAGATAAACCGCCACCGTGCGCGTGGTGGGATCACCAAGAAGGTTGCCTTCCAGCGCCTCCGACTCGATCGTGATCTCGACGATCAACCCTCGCGGCCTGGCAAAGTTGTGAGAAGGCATGCTCGATCGAGATTACCTCGGCGTTATAAGCAAATGCCTCGTGGTATTGAATCGACTACGTTGGATCTCGTCACCTCGTGAATCGGACATGGAATCCGGGGTGGTTGTCGGGACGCGAGGGGGTGAAGTTCAAGAATCGGCGTTGTTTGGCGGGAGATCTCGGCGGGATTCGCCCGACCGAGGATTTGGTCCACCACCTAACCGACGCGTGGTATGCCCGTCGTGTGCCACGGTTTTGATCCCCGGGTGATCAGCGACGGTTTCAGCCGTCGGGTCGACTATCGCAGCGAAGGCGGGGCACATCAGCTTTCGGCCCGACAACGTGAGCTCCCTGACACCGGATCCTGTTCCTCTGGGGCGGTTGTGAGCCGAGCCCCCGACGCGCCGATCACCGGGGTGGGTGCCAGCCGAACCGCCTGAACGGCTGCTACGCCATGCTCTCCACGGCTTCGGTCATCTCCTCGAGCGACACGTCACGCTGGTGGGTGTGCAGAGACCACTGGTGTCCGAACGGGTCGACGACGACGGCCGCCCGGTCTCCGTAGAACTGGTCTTCGGGTGGTCGAAGCAAACTCGCGCCGGCAGCTACCGCCTGCTCAACCGACGCGTCCACATCTGTGACGTACTGGTGCATCAACACGCTCGTTCCGCCCAGCTTGTTCGGGTTGCTGGCACCGCCGAAACCTTCCATGTCGTCTGGCGCGTCCGCCAGGTAGACCGTGGCGCCGTTGACCTCGATCTCGGCGTGACCGATCCCACCATCGGGCATGTCGAGCCGGTACTTTTCGATCGCTCCGAACGCCTGTGCATAGAAATCGAGAGCGTCAGCCGCTCCATCGATCATGAGATATGGAATGATCCGGTTCTCCAGACCTTCCGGAATTGGTTGCACCACAGCTGACCCTCCTCTGTCCTCGGCACCTCCTCGCCCGGTGCGCGTGTGCCTATCGCGGCCACCCTACAGACGTGTGTCGCTGATGACAGCGAATCGTCGCTGCCTCGGATGGGGTCACCCTTTGGTCTGGTCCCAGGCGACTTCATAGAGGGGTACCGGATCCGGGAATCCCTTGAGGGCGATCAATCCCATGGCTTGAAAGTCGATACCTTTGCCGATGGCCAGGTCCCGGACTGTGCCCGACGCGAGGGTTTGTCCACCGCCGGCATGAGCGCAAATTCGGGCAGCGAGGTTGACGGCAGCTCCGAACAGGTCCTGGCTCTGCTGAACGGGTTCGCCGACGGTCAGCCCGATCTTGACCGCCAGCCGGGCTCCGTCTGATTCGTCAGCCGAAGACAACTTCTGAATCGCCACAGTCGACTCGAGAGCTCGCAGCGCAGAATTGAAACTCGCAAAGACGCCATCGCCGGTTTTCTTGACGATGCGGCCTCCGTGGCTGCTGAGAACTTCTTCCACCACCTCATCGTGTCTTCGAACGAGATCCATAGCCGCTCGATCGCCCTGGCTGGTACTGACGGCGGTCGACCCCTCGATGTCGGTGAACATGATCGCTCGCAGTGCGCTGTCGGGGTTTCCGTCGACGGTCACGCGGTCCGTTTCGTCTTTGTCGGTCATGCCCATGAACTTTGCGAGCGTGGGAGCCCCCACCTCGATGACTTCATGGGGCATCAGGCCGTGGGCTTCCTTGTGGCATGCCTTCATCGACTCGACGTCAGGCGACTCGACCAGGCAAAAAGCTTTACCTTCCGGATCGGAAAACCAGTAGCTGAGGAACTTCACGCCGTACTTGTCCTGAGTTTCTAGATCGCGACGGTGTGCGGCGGCTATCTCATCGGGAGTGGCGTCGCCCAGTCCGGGGTGAACGTCCATATAAAGGGGCATGAACGGAGCTTACGCCGCTGCGAGACGACTGGGTGGGTCGGGGTGACCAACACAGTTCCTGTTGGCTACGCTCGAAATATGTTGACGCGTCTCTGGACCACAGAATTCGACGTCGATCGTCGCTCTGAATTGGAGCGCTTTGCAAACGAAATCTCCCGGCCGATGTTCGAACAGATGGCGGGATTCCTCGGTTACATATACGCCGTCTCAGACGCGATCTGGTTGACGCAGACCTTTTGGGAGTCGGAAGCGGACATTGAAGCGTGCGAGAAGTCCCCGGTCTACCTGGCTGTGGTCGATCAGCTGATGTCCACCGGCCTGGTGGTCGGCAACCAATCGACGGCCATATATCAGGTGGCAGGCTCGGCGCTACCCGACGTATGAGCGGTTAGCTTGGGATGCTGATTGGGCTGAGGACTTCGGCCGCAGGCTGCGACCTTTGTGAATGGCGAAGAATGCCGCCGTCCACGATCCCAGTCCGCCAATCACGAAGGGCCCTGCTTCGTTTGGGCTGGTCGTGGATCCCCACGCGCTGTCCCATGCCGCCATGAACGCGACCACCCCGAAAGCCACGACTCCAATGACGACGAGGGCGACTCCGAGCACGTAGAGACCGAAGCGCTTTACTCGATTTGCAGGTTCGGCTGTTTGGTTCATGTTCACATTGTCGATAGAAACGCGAGATTTCGACATCAGGGATTACCCGGATCGCGGATGCTCTCACCGGGTCAGACGGCCCTGATCAATCAGCCGGCGCGGTCTTGGCACCAGGCCTTGTCGAGCGCTATCACGAAGTGTGATCGTGCATCGCCTTCCACTGATCCCGTTCGAGGATCAAGGACACGATCAACCCGCCGGCAATCGCCCAGAAGAAGGGTCCAAGCCCGAAAAGGGTGAGGTCAGATAGCGCTATCGAAAACGCAAACAGCGGCCCCCATTTCAGGGGACCGGTCGTGATTCGCTGCAGGGCATTCTCCAGGATGCCGATGACGGCGAGCGCCACTCCTGTTGCCAACAATGCAGCCGGAATGGCCGTTGCTAGTTGAACAGCAACACTCGCGAGGACCGCAATTGCTATCCCAAGTCCGGCTGCAGCGAGGGCAGTTACGTATCGGTCGTCGTGTTCTCCAGCGTCAGGTCCCGCTATGAGAGCGGTGGCTGGAAGGGACAATGAGACTCCCGTGGGGCCGAGCAGCGATCCGACCATCGTGCCGAGACCGCTGATGCTCGTGACGGTTGTTTCGGGTGCCTCGTAGTCGTTTTCTTTCAGAAAGACGATTGATGGCGCGTTGGCTTGAAATTCGATGAGGACGACCATCACTGGCGTCACGGTCAGGATGGCAGCGGCGGAGAAGGTGGGCCTCGTGAATACAGGAGCCGTGAACGCATCTGCTATGGATATGCCCGTGGTGTCCCCCGAGATAGCAGCGATCAGCAATCCACCCACAAGTGCAGGCAAGATGGCCGGGATTGTCGGCTCGACGTACGCACGGCCCAGGAGGTAGATCAGAAGAGTCCCTCCCACCAGGATCGGTTCCTTTCCCAATTCGGTGAACATTCTGATGAAGAAGGGGAGCACCGCTCCCGCCAGGAGGCCGAAAACGACGGGTGCCGGCAGCCAGGCGATGAGTTTCTTGGTGAGACCGAGCGGCTCGAGAAGGAGAACCACGCCTCCAGCCACAATCGAAGCGCCTATGAGTTCGTCCCAACTGACCTGTGCTCCAAGTCTCGTGATGAAGATCAAGACGAAGACGTTGCCGGTCAAGAGCAACGGCTGTCGATACCTCAGGATCAGGATCACGGCCAGGGCCGTAGGCAGGCCGTAGATACTCACGATCCAGGAAGCAGTTTCGGCGGGTGACAGACCCAGCGTCCCGGCCGCCTCGAGCGGGATCGCGAGGACGGCGATCAGGATCACGGCTATTGAAAGCACCGAACCCCAGTCGGGCGATGCCCGCCCTGATGCCGGCCCGACGTCTCCCGAGGAGCTATCCATGGGTTCGCATGGAGGTAGGCGCTCTGTACAGGCTCATAGGCCCACCTAAGCATGCTTGAACGGGGTTGGCAATCTTCGACCACGTTGGAGAAGCAGGTCGGGTTCGTCTGCCTATCTACGGAATACCCGGCGGAACGGAACCAACCCGATTCGGCGAACGTCCAATCTGTGTGCCGAGCAAATAGCCGGCCCCTTGAAAGGATTCAGAACATGCGAAATCGGTTTCGCAATCATCTTCTCATCGTCGGAATGCTGACGATGGTCTTTGTACCGGCGGGAGTTGCTCACGCGTCGTGCCTCGAGCTGCCTGCGGTGCCGGTCGCCATCGCTGATGCTCAGACCGTCTTCGTGGGCACCGTCACCAGCGCCGAATATCTCGATCGGGTTGCCACGTTCCAGGTCGAAGAAGTTTGGAAAGGTGATGTGGGCTCAACCGTGGTTGTAAACGGTGGCCCGAGCATCAAGGAGCTCGAGGCCGGTAAAGCGGTGGGACAGGACATCGTGACCTCGGTCGACCGGTCTTTCGTCGTCGGTAGCCGCTATCTCGTGGTTTCTCACGGATCTGAAGACGGCGTTCTGCTTGATAACCAGTGCTCCGTGACCCAGGTCTACAACGCCGATCTCGACGAGCATCGCCCCGATACGGCCGTCATCGTTGCCCAGCCTGGTGATCCCACCCCGGGCACGACGGCTGCCGTCGATTGGGCTTTGATTGCGGGTATCGGAATCTTGACGATCGGTCTCGGTGCCGGCGCCGCCCTGGTGCTGCGCAACCGCCAAGATGGTGTGACCACTGGCGACGGAATTCGGGCCAGCAATCCTTAGTCCGGGGTTGCGGCATCCGGCTTCCTTCGTCGGACAGCAAATCAGGGTTCGCAGCCAAGAGGTTGCGAACCCTGATTGTTTTCGGAGCTACATGTGTCTGTGGTCGGCCGGTTTATGGGGCTTGGCCAGTCACAGTTCGTTGCACCTGCGATGTACGGGATTTGCGGGCAACATCCGTGTGGCTTCTGACATATCGTCGGCCGGGTTTCTTCGGCTGCCATCCCGCAATGCTGTATGCGCGCAGCGGAAGGTCGATCGGCAGGAGATTGTTCGAAGCTGTCGGTTTCGAAGTACGCATAGTTCCCTCAGTTGTCCTTTATAGCTCTGGATCGCTCTCGATGGGCAGCAACGTTCTGTCGATTGGAGCAGATCGTCGAACAATGGCGGCGGGATTTGTTCTTCGAGGTGTCGACGAACACATCGACGCAAACCTTCGAGCAGCACGTCCCGAGCCGATCGACGCCCCCGTCCTGCAGCACCTCAACGAGACCAACGCCGGCGATTGCGACCAGCTGGTTCGCCAGGCTCTTGGAATTCGTTTCGAAATGGAGATGCGGCGATTTCTCAAAAAGGCCGACCCGGGGTTTAACGCCGGCCTTGGCGAGGATCGCATTGACCAACCGCGCGGCTTCGTTTTCATCGGTCGCTTGAAACACTTCTCGCAGCGCCTTGCGGAGGCGGTGCACCGCCTTGAGGTCCGACTCGGTCAACCGCTCGGCGCTTTTCATCCCGCCATTGGCTAGCGCCGGGTGAGTGGTCAGAAATTTCGCAAGGCCGTCGACCGAATCAATTACGTCGACATCTGCAATCGGATCTCGAGTGTTGACCAGATCGACGACGAGGGCAACCGATCGGTCTTTGTAGGTCTCGAAGCTGTAATTATCAAAACTCATTTTACTTCTTACCAGTGTGCACTATAGTGTAACCAGCAAAGTCATTATAGACCATTACCAAACACCGGACTGACAAAGAAGGACGTTCTAATGACAAGCAACCAGCACACCTCACCGGTCGAGGAATCTTTGGTGACATCGAATCAACCGTCGAGAGGGATTCTCTCGAGTCGAGAAGGAACCAGGTCGTTCGACACGGTTTTGGCGGAGCTCTCTGGCGTGAGGCAGCGCTACGAACACATCCGCCGACGCCCCGAGTTGATGGAAGAACGAGCACAACTCAATTCGAAATTGCACACACTGCGGGCCGAGGCTGCGGCCGCTCGCCAGCTCGTCCACAAGGAGGAACTCATGCACCCATACGCAATCGACATGATCGTCAGGACGGTGATAGAGGATCGGATGCGAGAAGCGGAGCGCTATCGGCTCGAACATCCCCGGTCTCAGCCGATGGATGCTGCACATCGCGTGGCTACCCGGCTACTGCCGTCGATCCGTCCGCGCGACACCCGGCCAACGAACATTCGACCAGCCGATTCTCGTCCGACAGATCGACGAAATCCGTCAAAGTCATACATCGGCAGGCCGTGAAGCTCTGACCAGGCGGTTGGGGACGGTCTGTGAGTCACCATTGACCACGCGGCCGAATCAGCAACGGCGGTGCACGGATTCAGATGCGGAGGACTAATGAAAAGTTCGTATTACGTCACTCACGATGGGGTATACATCAGTCATGAACGATCATCAGGACGATCACGGTTCTTCCAAGCACAGTGCCAAGGCGGCCGACCAATCTCTTGAAACTGAGAACGACGAAATCAATGGCGTAAAGCGGGTCAGCGCCACGGTCGCTGAAGGTCCAGGTCATGCACACCCGGATCATTCGTCAGGACACAGCCCGGGTCACAAGCCCGATCCCGAGCCGGATGCCGCCGGAGACGAACGGGTCGGCACGCAACTCGCCGACCCGTTCGACAGTCACGATCACCATCAGGAAGGGCATGGAGGTCATCAGGATCAGGGCAAGCACGCGGGTCATAGCGTTGCAATGTTCAGAGATCGGTTCTGGCTCTCGCTGGCGTTGGCCGTGCCTGTGATCTTCTTTGCCGAGACGATTCAG
>JBFGAX010000084.1:0-9998 GCA_041567895.1 Acidimicrobiia bacterium | reverse complement strand
TCCTGTCCGCTATTTTTGAAGATCTCGCTGATGGGGCCGTGACGGGACTCGATGAGCTCGTCCGTATCGACAAAGTCGTAGTCGAGGAGGGTTGCGAGCAAACGCCCGACGGTGGTTTTTCCGGTACCCATGAATCCGGTCAAGACCACCTTTTCGCGGTTTGGCTGCATGGGGTGAGAGTGTACGACCGCCGGTAGGCCACGGTAGTGTTCGAACGATGCTCGCGTTTGCCCTCGCTCTTACGGCTTCCGTGGCGTGGGGCGGGGCGTCGGTATTTGGCGGGCAGGCCGCCAGAACCAATTCAGCGTTCACGGTTGCGTGGTGGTTCAGCTTCATGGCTCTGCCCGGCATGCTCGTACTGGCCTTCATCGCGTCCGGTACCGAATCATTCTCCTATGACTCGCTTTTGATCGGGGTGATAGCGGGAGCGGCGGCAGTTACGGGCGGAACGTTTCTCTTTTTCGGATTCGCAAAGGCACCTGCTTCGTCTGTGGTTCCGACGAGTGGGCTCATGTCTGCGCTACTGCCGGTGGCAACTGCATATGTACGCGGCGAACACCTGTCATCCCTTGCATTCCCGGGGGTCATTCTCGCAGTCGGTGCGATCTGGCTCGTAGCCTCGGACGGACGTCGTATGAATCTGACCGGTATCTGGTACGGGCTGGGGAGCGGAACCAGCTTCGGCGTTCAGTTCGCAATCCTCGGTTTCGTCTCGGAAAGATCCGGACTCTGGCCGATCGTCGGAGTGTTCATAGGAGCCTCCGTGGTTGGGACGATACTGGTCATCGCAAAACGCAGCCCCTTGCATTTGCGCGGGACTGCGTTCTGGCTGACTGCCGGCGGGTCGGTTTGTTCTGTTGTTGCCAACACCTCGTATCTCTATGCGACACGCCTCGGATCGCTGAGCCTTGCTGCGATTCTGGCGGCGCTCTATGCGATACCCGCAGTGCTGTTGGCGGCAGTGTTCTTGAAGGAGGCCATGCTTCCGCGCCACTGGCTCGGACTGGGAATTGCCGGGTTGGCAACCGCCTTCATATCGTTCTGATTACAACATATTGAGCACAGCTGCGAACGCAGGCTGCGCGAAAAGAACCAACATCGCGGCGGTTGTGAATGCCAACGTGACAATTCGGCGCATATCCCTCTCCTCCTAATGGTCTCAGGGTTTGTGGGGGATATTTCGACTCGACTGAGTTTTCCTAAAGGACTAATTACCACAGAAAGTGGTCATTTTTTCTGGAAAGAACTGGGAACCCGACTACAGGACAGGTCAGCGAGCGCCTCTGACACGAACATTTCTCTGATTGGTGCAGGTTCGATCGCAACGGGTTACCGCTTAGCGCTGATGCTTCGAACGGCCAGGTTTTGCCCCTCTGGTGACGATTTCGGTACCACCTGAACGCAGGGCAGCAATGGCACGACGAACACTTCGAATGCTGGTCGACAAATGTGTCGCGAGGTCTTCCACGGTGGGAACGGCTCCCTGTTCGGCAGCTTCTGAGACAAGCCTCATGATGCGGACTGCCCGGCGTTTGGCAGGGTCCTCTACGGTCGAATCCGAAGGATGATGTACGGTGATTGTGACGGGTACGTAGTCGTCGTCGGTCAAAGGCCTGCCGGTTGGTACCCCGCTTCGGACGAACCGTGTCTCCACCGTCGTTGCCGTTGCCGATTGGATCCGGCTGTGCTCGGGGAGAGAGCGGACTGTCTTCAGCTTGTCTTCCGAAAGCCCCGTCAATGCCTGATCCAGCATGGTGGCGGCTTCAGTTGCATATTCGGCAGCTTCTGTGTGTCTGCCAACTGCTTCGAGTACGACGGCGTGACGATGAGGGATCAAATAGGCGCGGTTGCTGCCTTTGTGAAGATGTTTTACGGCCTCCTCGGTCGAGGCAAGGGCCTGTTCTAGCTCACCCAGGGCAAGGTGAGCCATCCCTCGAATCGACAAGAGATTCGGCGCAAAATCACCGAAGCCATAAGCCCGCGAAACTCCAAGGGCTTCGTCTGCGACGACGATCGTATGTTGATGGTTACCGGATTCGAGTTCTACGAGAGAAAGTGCGTGGAGGGCCTGGATCTCCAACCAGTGATTATCTGAGGCTCTGGTGCCTGCCAGTGCGGTTGTCAAGTGCGACCTCGCTTCGTCGAACCGGCCCTGAGCCCGGGCGATATCGGCGAGATTGCATGAAACCTGAGCGAGCCCCACATCATTTTGGACCTCGCTGAAGTATTGAAACGATTGTTCGCTGTATAGCTGCGCTGTGGTGTTGTCGCCGATGGTGTGATGCAGCGCAGCAGCGTTGGCCCGGGCCACAGCTTCTCCGCGCCGGTTGGAAAGGGCACGAAAAACATCGATTGCCTCTTCGAACTGGACAAGTGCTTCTGCAGCCCGACCCGTGTACCAAAGCGCGTTGGCGTGATTGACCAGATTCACACCTTCGCCGTGCTGATAGCCAATAGCGCGGCACACGTGGATCGCCCGTTGGTAGAAATCGAGGGCCGCCTCCGCCTCGCCTCTCTCCATGGTTATGACACCCAGGGAACCAAGCGCTTCTGCCTGCCCACGCCGGTTGTCTGCAGCAACGAACAGCCGGAGTGCGTTCTCGGCCTGGCGAGAGGCTTCGTCATAGCGTTGGGCAGCAGTCAACGCTCTTCCGAGAGCTTCCGTTGCCTCGGCAAGCTGTTCTCCATGTGCGAGGCTGGTTGCCTCCTCGAGGTGCGAGATCGCAATTCCTGTATTGCCCGACCAGAGGCCGATCATGCCGAGGACTCGATGATCCTTTGCCATTGCCAGCTCGTCATTGAGGTTTCGGTCGATGTCGAGTGCTTGTTCGGCCGCAATCATCGCCTCTTCAAAGCGGTCGGTGTGAGCTCGCAGCCAGGCAATGCGTCGGAGCGTCTCGGCACGCTCACTGTCCTGCCCGGACCGGATTTCGGACATCGCCTGCAATGCCTCGGTTTGCCCGGCCCGATCGCCCAGGACGTCCAGGGACTCTTCGATACCCGACAGGAGCCGGAATCGAGTCGCATCATCGAGACCCGCATGGTCCGCGTTCTCCAGCGCCATTGCGTAGAACTTCGCTGCATTGGCGTACGCCTTGACGTTGATGGCCCGGGCCGCGGCTTGTTCCGCATACATGGCGGCCCAGCGTCCTTCGCCTGCCGCCGCGTAGTGGTGAGCGATCGATTCGGGCCACTCCGGGTGAAGAGCCTCGAGGGATGTAGCCAGCGCCCGGTGGTAATGCTCACGACCTTCGATGTCTTGATCGACAACTCGTTGAACCTGTTGATGAACAAATCGATAGCGGCCATCGCGATTGGCGATGATTCCTCGTTGGACCAGCGCCTCCAGGTCGAGGAAGAATTCTGGACGTGGGCGAGGGTTGGCCGATAGCAGCACCTCGGGTTCCGCCTCAATGCCTGCGACTGCCAGCCATTTCAAGAGTTCAACTTGCGAGGGGGCGAGGGCAGCAATACGGACGCCGATGGCCTCCTGCACGCTATCTGGTAGCGGGAATCGGTCTGTCAGGGCATTCGCGCCTGAAGCGGCAGCGGCCACGTGGTATTCGTGCTGTGCGCGGAGCGTTTCGAGCACGAAGAGCGGATTGCCCCCGGTCTCAGCATGGAGACGTGACGACGTGGCAGGTTCCATATCGGCTGCCGTACTGAGCCGGATCAATTCGGTTGTCTCGTGTTCCGATAGAGGCTTGAGGTCGATACGGCGGGTGTTCGAGAGCCCGTCGATATCCCGCAAGCAATCCCACACGATTTCTCTGTCAGCCGCGAGAGTTTTTTGATACGACAGGACAATGACGAGGCGACTGTCGGCAGTGATGTTGCCCAGGTGGCGAATCGCTCTCACGGTGTCGTCGTCCGCAACGTCAAAGTCGTCGAGCACGAGAAGCAAAGGCGAGATGTTCGACAACCCGACGAACACGTGGGAGATTGCTTCGAGCATCCGGTGAGATTCCTCGGAAGGGCGCAACGCAGCTGATGGGGGCAGGTCAGGTATCCACTCTGATATGCGAGGCGTGAGGCTGGCGATTTTTCGAAGCCATACCGGCTCGATTTGGGCGCCCAGCTGGTCGACCCGCAAACGCGACAGGGATTGGTCGAGGGCGGTCGAGATCGGCGCGTAGCTTTGCCTTGCCAGTCCTACATCTCCACGCAGGACACCAATTCCTCGCCAGTTGGCATCATCGATGAGCGCGTCGATGAACCGGCTCTTGCCCACGCCGGCTGCTCCTTCCACAAGGAGGATTCCGCCGTGCGAGGTGAGCGCTCCCTCGATGACCGTCAAGCCGACGGCGCGCTCGTCTCGACGCCCTACGAGGGGAATCTGGGCATCCTTGTCAAGTAGCGGGGACGAGGCGGCAGGTCGGAACGGAACTGCTCCCGACTCCCGCTCGGCCGCAATCGACTCGAACAGGGCCGTGGTTTCGGGCGCCGGTTCGGACCCGAGCTCATCCTGCAGCGTTGCGTAACAGATTTCGTACTGGAGCAATGCGTCATTCGGTCTGCCGGCGAGATAGCAAAGACGCATCACTTCACGATGGGCTTCTTCGCGAAGCGGGTCGTTGAGTGCGAGGCGCCTGGCGAAGATCAAGGCATCATCGAAACGCCCGCGACCTTTGTACGCCGTGGAAATCGTGCTGAGCAGATCGAGGTACTCGTCGCGCAACCGTGCCTGATCGAGTAGGAACCAGTCGTCATAGAACCCACTGAGTAGATCTCCCCTGTACAGATCTGCGGTCGCGGCAAGCACGGCCGGCGAAACGACATTGTCCTTTATCTCACGGATGCCGGTTTCGAACGCTTCCACGTCGAGCCAGTACGAGGTTGCCCGATTGAATCGAACGCCGTGCGCATTGGCGACAATGAAGTCGCCGGACGCGCCGGCCTCGGCAAGGTGAGTTTGTATCTGCCACAGGCTCTGGCTCAGGCGCCGGCGGGCCTGACTGTCTGGCATGTCGGGCCAGAACGTACCGGCAAGAAGATCGCGACTCAGCTCGCGATCCCGGTTCATCACGAGATAGGCGAACAGCGATCTACCCACTCGTGACGGGATGCGAGGGAGAACCCGCCCGCCGCTTTCGAGAAGCAGCCCACCGAACAGTCGAATTCGGAGGTTGGTCACGGCGCCACAGTAGGGAGGTACGGGTGTTGAATCAAGACCCGTTTGTGTGAATGCGCGCGATGAGTGAAGAACAACCACTATGTGCGTGGCCGCAAGGTTCTGTGCGTCGGTCGAGCCTCCTGGAGATACGCGGGATACACCCCATTCGTAAGTTGACCTCAGCTACCACGGAGAAATGGTGACAACGCTCTCACATACAACGCAAGGTTTAGAGCCATGGACCGCTATCCGCGATGCTGCCGACAGCATCAATGATCTTCTGGTCCCCGCATTCGAGGCGTCGCTGAAAGACCGGGGGACCCGAGGCACCCGACAGGCCGTCAGCAAACCATCGGAGCGTCTCAGTTTTCGTGACAAGATTCAACAGTCAGCAGCGATCTGGCGCCGACCCGAAGAGGCGCCGCTAGTGCTCACGCCCAGTTGTGAAAGCGATGAGCCCGGCGTCGTCGTCGTGGCGCATCGTGGAGACCTGGTCGCACACATGGTTTCAACCTTCTTGCGGTACGACGACATCCCGGTTTGGGACGTCAGCCCGCACCAGCTTGCAAAAGTGCAGTACTTCGTCCGCCCCGATGCCCTCTACATCCAGGGCTCGCCTGTCCGTGGTGTGATGCTGCGCTGGTCCCGGTGCCCCGACAAAGCTGGTGCGGGCCTGACGGAATCGGAACACTGCGGAGACACAATGGTCATCGCCAGTTGGTTGGCGGCTGCCGACAAAGGTCCGATTCGCATGGTCAACAACTACGACTCCGAGTCGTGGCGCGGTGGTACCGGATGGTCGGTGTGGGAACAACGACTGTCCCAGGTGGGCGTCTCGACTGTCGAGTCCGGGCAACCTGTCGGCCGCACGTTGCGGAGTCTCGTGGCTTGCGGGAACGTGGTCGCCGGCCCGGGAGGAAAGAGCGTGCAGACTGCGGCCGGCATGCTGAAAGACTCCGGTGTTCAGTTGGCCACGGTCACAACGCTCCCGACGGGGAGGGTGGCAAGTATCGAAACGCAGCCCAATATTCAAGATGCCCGCCTGGCGAGGCGGGCGGCCGTTTCCATCATTGAGCACATGGCGTCATGATCGCTCTATTCGTGACCCTGACCATGCTTGGAGGCCTGGTCCTCGCAGCCGCCTTCCTGACCACGTTCGCACAGTCGCCATGCGAAAAGTGTGGGCCGTCCCTTCTGCCCGAGGGATCTGCATGGCCCGCAACGTCGGTTGCCGCTTCACCCTGAGAGGAGAGACTCATACCCAGGCATCATCACACCATCGGACCTCGGTAGGTGATGGGGAGCCGGTATGAGCCGGGTGGAGCGGTGGCCGGCGCACCGCAGGCTAGACGCTTTCGGGACTCTCTTCACGAAGTTCTCGTCGAGCCCCGAGATGGCTAGGTTTGGCGATGTGGATGCATGCCAACATATCCCCGAATCCGGTCATTCCGCACCGCCGCAAACCCGTGATGGATGCCAGGAGTGTCTGAAAACCGGATCGTCGTGGGTTCACCTGAGATCATGTGTTGAATGCGGGAAGGTCGGTTGCTGTGATGACTCGCCGAACAAGCACGCACACGCCCACTATCGAGAGCACAACGATCATCGCTTGATCCGAAGCTTTGAGCCGGGAGAGGCGTGGTGGTATTGCTTTGAAGATGAATTCGGTTTCGAGATAGAGGGAACCGGACCGCTCCGCTAGCGGTTGTGGTTTCTCGCTGCGATTTCTCGTGCGTCTTGTCACGAACCAGGAACGGCGGGCGCGATTGGGGACGAAACATGATCTCGCCGTGCCCTCCGGGGATGTCGTGTCCGCTTGTCGTGATCTGGTTGGTTTCCATTCCAGCGACCCGGCATCGGTCTACCTGTCGGCGAATGCGCGTGTAGTTGACTTCGACACATCTGTGCTAGAACGCGAACTGTATGTAGAACGAACCCTCGTGCGGATGCTTGGCATGCGTCGTACGATGTTCGTGGTGCCCGCAGATCTGGCCCCTGTCATCGATGCCGCATGCACGAGGTCTCTATACGACGCGCAGTTTCGACGCTTCGTCAAGATGATCGAGGCCCACGGCATCACCAATGATGGCGCTCGCTGGTGCGCCAGAGTCTCAGATGACGTGCTCGCATCGCTTCGCAAGCGCGGTTCTGCCACGGCTCGCGAAATCACCGAAGATGTACCCGAGCTTGGAATCAAAATGCGGATGAACGTCGGAAAGAAGTACGAGGGAGACGTTGGCGTCTCGACTCAGGTTCTCTTTCTTCTTGCGACCGCGGGCAGCATTGTGCGAGCCCGTCCACTCGGGACCTGGGTGTCAAGTCAATACCGTTGGGCTCTCACCGAAGAATGGCTCGGGGGGCCCATCCCTCACTTGGATACGGACATCGCCCGGCGGGACCTGGTCGCAGCGTGGCTCATGCGTTTCGGCCCGGGGACCTTTGAAGACGTCAAATGGTGGACGGGGTGGGGTGTACGCGATACCCGGAAGGCACTCGAGGAATCGGGAGCGGTTGAAATAGAACTCGAGGAGGGCGTTGGCTATCTCCATCCCGACGATCTCGACATCGTCGCAGATCCCGCCCCGTGGATTGCCCTGCTTCCCGGGCTCGACCCAACGACGATGGGCTGGAAGCAGCGCGATTGGTATCTGACATCAGGTCACGAGGTTCTCTTTGACCGCAATGGAAACGCAGGTCCAACGGTTTGGCTTGACGGTCGGGTTGTCGGCGGATGGGCACATCATGAGTCGGGTGAGGTACGGGTGCGTCTCCTGGAGAAGGTATCAGACTCGGCCAAGGAGCAGATCGCCGGGGGAGCGCTGGAGCTCGCCGACTGGATGGGGGAGCACCGGCTGCGCACCAGATTTTCGGTGCCGCTCGAGAAAGAACTGAAGCAGGAGCAATGACTCGTTTCGTGACGCCATGTCTGGTGGTGCTCGTAGGCCCATCCGGGTCCGGAAAATCGACCTGGGCCGGATCGACTTTTTCTGAATCCGAGATTGTTTCCTCCGACTCCCTCCGGGCGCTGGTCGGTATCGATGAGGATGACCAGACAGCAAGCTCGGACGCGTTCTTTCTGCTCGATGAGGTTGTCAAGCGCCGCCTGGCGCGCCGCCTGACGACCGTCATCGACACCACCGGCCTGGACGTGAAAACCCGCCTCGAGTTTGTGAGCCTGGCATCGGATCGCGACATGGTCACCTACGCGGTTTGTTTTGACACTCCGACCGCGGTCTGCAGGGCTCGCAACGAGAAGAGGACGAGGCCGATCCCGAAGTCGGTCCATACCAAACAGTTCTCGATGTATCGAAAAAACCGCGAATCCGTATCGGGCGAAGGATTCAATGAAGTCGTGTACGTCGACTCTTCCGACGAATCAGCGCCCACGACGATGGTCAGCAGGGGTCCGGCGGCTCTCGAGGGTGTGGATGCGGCGCTGCAACGCCAGGCCAGCGATCCGGCGGCGCTGCAGTTCGGTCTCCAGATCTCGGCGTTCACGTGGAACAAATCGCAACCGACTGCGAGCCGTCTCATCCAGATCGCCAACGACGCCGAGTCCGCCGGATTTGCCAACCTCTGGGTCATGGATCATTTGCGACAGATCCCACAGGTTGGACGCGCCTGGGAGGACATGCTCGAGTCGTATACGACGCTTGCCTTTCTGGCGGCTTCAACGACATCGATCCGACTGGGAGCGCTCGTAACAGCCGTTCCCTACCGCAATCCGGCGCTTCTGGGAAAGATCATTGCCACGCTCGACGTTCTCAGCGGAGGCCGAGCGATATGTGGACTGGGTCTCGGATGGTTCGCCGGCGAGGCCGAGGCCTACGGCATCGACCTGGGAGAGGTAGCAGAGAGGTACGAGCTGCTCGAAGACACGCTACAACTGTTGCCCCTGCTCTGGGGTCCCGGCAACCCCGAATTCGTCGGGAGACGCATCCGCGTTCCTGAGGCCATGTGCTACCCGCGTCCGCTGCAGAATCGAATTCCGATTCTCATAGGCGGATCAGGCGAACGCCGGACGTTGAAGCTGGTCGCCCGCTACGGCGATTACTGCAACCTGTTCGGTGACCCCGAACGGATTCGTCGCAAAGTGAGCGTTCTGCGCCAACACTGTTCAAAGATCGGCCGTGATCCGCAGGAAATCACGGTCAGTCATCTGGGTCCGGCCCTCGTGGCTTCTGACCGGGAGACGTTGACCCTTTCCCTCGATCGGCACCGACCCACCAACAGCAGCAGAGATGATTACGCCGCGTCTGTGATGGCGGGAACAGTCGGTGAACAGATCGGTCGGTATCGAGAGCTGGCGGAGGCGGGAGTTCAGCTGGCCATCGTGTCCTTACCAGATCTCGACGAACCGTCTGCAGTCGCGAAATTCGCGGAAATCATCGCCGCATTCCGCTGACGCACGTTCGAATTGGCGATGCGATCGTTGCCGCATACGGTCTAGGCTCAACTCAGGCCGTCAATGAAGGATTTGCTTTGCGATACATCATGGTTCTGATTGCGTCTGCATTGGTCATAGCAGCTTGCGGAAGCTCCGAACCCAGTGCTGACCCCGAACGATTCTGCGAGATCCTCGTAGAACTCGATGAACAAGACACGACGGGCCTCCCGGCTGATGAGGCGCTCCCGATCATCCGCGAAGGAAGAGACAAATACGTCGAGGGTACGGAGGTGGCACCGGAAGAGATCAAGGCCGACGCCGAATTGTTTGCCGATGGTGTGCTGAAGATCACGGATCTTCTCATAGCCGCAGGCGGAGACCAGACACAGGTTGATGCCGAAGCCCTGCAATCCGTCTCCGAAGAGATCTTCACGCCCGAGTTCGACGCGGCCGCTGACCGGGTGAACGCGTGGCGCGACAGCAACTGCTCCTGAGCCT
>JBFGAX010000083.1:0-11197 GCA_041567895.1 Acidimicrobiia bacterium | reverse complement strand
TTCGGGTAGGGTCCACCGCTCTTATGCAGTACGACATACCCGCATGGGTACCCGACGCCATCTTCTATCAACGCGTCGCTCTCGGACCCTGGGCGACCAGGTCTGTTGATCCCGCTGGCTGAGGCCGCCGAGGCGCTAAGCCTTGACCCGACTGGAGAGACCTCCACAACGTGCGCCCGCATGCCTGGACGTAACGAGTGAGCCGGAACTCCTTCCACCGAATACGGGACTTCCCGGAGGAAGGCGACGTGCTGGATCAGGTATGTGGGACGCCAGAGATCCTCGACGTCGAAGTGCTGAAGAATGACGCGCCAAGCGATGAATCCGTCGACGACGATGAACGTGAACCTGGTCGATAGGCAATAGCTGCCCTCGGAAGCCTCCATTTCAACGTCATCGCGGCATCGAAGAACAGCCTCGGTGGGCGCTTTCTAAGGCCCGCGGTCATGATGGTCCACACCAGCGAGCAGCCTGGCCAAGCCTGATACGAGAAGGTGTTGGAGCGCGCGATCTACTGAGCCGCGCGACCTCGGCGGGCGAGCATGCCGCAGTGAGTAGGCTGACGCACGGCGCGGTGCCAACCAGGGATCGCCAGATCGGGGAGGATCTGATGTCCGATATCCAGGCCGTGATGAAGCGCATCTACGACGATGTGTTCACGCAAGGCAACGCCGACATGATCGATGAGCTCATGCACGAGGGCTTCGTCGAGCACGAGGAACTCCCACCCGGGATACCACCTGGCCGGGAGGCGCCGAAGGCGATGATGGCGATGATGCGGAGTGCCTTCCCCGACTTTCGCGCCGACGTCGAGGAGATGCTCCAGGACGGCAACAAGGTGATCGCCCGGGCACGCTTCTCCGGGACCCACCAGGGCGAGTTCATGGGCATCCCCGCAACCGGCAACTCGTTCGACATCAACGTGATCGACATCATCGAGTTCGAGGGAGACAAGGCAATCGCCCACTGGGGTCTCATGGACACCGCCAAGATGATGGAACAGCTGGGACTGGGCGGCCCACCGGGGTAGATCTCCCCGGCTTCGATAACGCGGGGCGGATGCACCCGGCCGGTAGCCTGCGTCCACCATGACCACTCCATTCGACCAGCCGCCCGCCTGGGTGGCCGACGCCGTCTTCTATCAGATCTTTCCAGATCGCTTCGCCCGATCTGGAAGAGTTCCCCAGCCTTCCAACCTCGAACCCTGGGACGCCGATCCCACGCCGCACGGCTACAAAGGGGGAGACCTTCTCGGAGTCGTCGACCATCTCGACTACCTGGCTTCTCTTGGAATCAATGCCATCTACTTCAATCCGATCTTCCAGTCGGCGTCAAATCACCGATACCACACGCACGACTATTTCAAGGTAGATCCCCTGCTCGGCGGCAATGCCGCCTTTGAAGTCATGATGGGAGCATGCCACGATCGTGGTATCCGCGTGGTGCTCGACGGAGTGTTCAATCATGCCAGTCGCGGTTTCTTTCAGTTCAACGATCTACTCGAGAACGGCCAGCAGTCGCCATGGCGGGACTGGTTCAAAATACACGACTGGCCTCTGAAGGCTTACGACGAATCCGAGCCTGCTCGGTTCAACGCCTGGTGGGGGCTGCACGCACTTCCCCAGCTCAACACGGACAACCCCGAAGTTCGTGAGTTCCTCATGCAGGTCGGCGAATACTGGCTTGCAAAGGGTGTAGATGGTTGGCGGCTCGATGTGCCGGAGGAAATCCAGACGGAAGGATTCTGGGAAGAGTTCCGGGCGCGTACGCGGGCGGTCAATCCGGAGTCGTACATCGTCGGCGAGATTTGGAAGCCCGCGCCGGACTGGGTCAATGAAGGATCCCGATTCGATGGCGTCATGAACTATCCGTTCGGTGAATATGTACTGAGATTCGTCGCAGGCGAGCGCATCAACCTCACCATCACCGACCCGGCATCGTATGACCTATCGCATCCACACGACGCCGGTGGCTATGCCGACTCCATCGATTTCCTACACCGTGTGTACTCACGGCAGGCGACGCTAGGAAACCTGAACCTGTTCGGTTCCCATGACACGCCCCGATTGCTCGAGGCCGTCGGCGGCGATAGGGATTCAGTGGTGCTTGCGACTGTTCTCCAGATGACGTTTCCCGGGGCGCCCTCCATCTATTACGGCGACGAGATCGGAATGAGGGGCGCCCACGACCCTGGATCCCGGGGCGGATTTCCATGGGATAGGCGAGACTCATGGGATGAAGATCTCCTCACGATCTTCACGGAGCTCATCGCGCTGCGAAAACAAGAAGAGGTACTCAGAACGGGCGAATATCGTCGCCTGGCACCCGGAGAAGGCGAATACGAAACCTGGCTGTACGTGATGGAGCGAAGACTGGCAGACGATGGCGTCGTTGTTGCCGTCAATGCCGGCGACGACGAGTCGTCGACGACGTTTGCGTATCACCAGGAGGACTCCACATTGATCTGGGGTCAGGGGTCAATTGCAACCACAGACGGAATGACAACTGTGACTGTGCCAGCCAGGGCTGCGGCTATCTGGAACATACGTAGCTGAGCGGTTACTCAGCCCGTGGCGATCAGCGCCATCTGCCTGGCGAACATCTCATTGACTTCATCCGCGATTCCGGCAGGTGCCGCAGCCAAACCCGGAATGCGAGTATCGGGGCGATTGAACGCAGGGGTCGAACCGTCGGGTAAGAACACGAGGCCCCCGCCGGCCATGACAAGCGCAGTGCCCGCTGCGACATCCCACTCGTGCTTCGGAACCGGAGTCCAGGTTGCGTCGGCCAATCCGGCTGCTACCAGGGACATCTTGTACGCCACGGAACCCATCGGCCTGCACTCGATTCCCTCTCCGGCGAAGATGTCCCACTCACCACGCCGAACCTCACTACGACTGCACAGCACCTCAACGCCGGCAATCGCATCGATCGACCGCACCGAGGCCGCAACCCCGTTCAGCCACACCCCGGAGTCCAAGGACCCAACTACCCGCGTTCCCATCGCTGGATTGGCTATGCCTCCTGCAATGGCAATACCGTCTTCGACCAGTCCGATCGACACGCAGAATTCGGGTATTCCGTCGACGAATTCGCGGGTGCCATCGACCGGATCGACAACCCAGACGCGTGATGCAGAAAGCCGCCGCGTGTCGTCGACAGTTTCTTCGGACAGCCATCCTTCGTCATGGCGCGGGAGCATCTCACGAAGCATCGCGTCGATGGTTTGATCGGCTTCGGTCACTGGATCACCGCCTCGCTTCTGCACGGCTGCAATCCGGCCCGGGGTGAACATCCCCAGAACCTTGGTCGCCTCGTCCAGGGCGCGATTGATTCGCTCGAGGTCATTCATCAGATCCATGCCCATCAACGTAGCAACCTCCTGTCACGCCGACGGACCAGGCGCCAGGATCTTCCGATAGACCTTCAGGTACTCACCTGCTGCCCGATCCCAGCTCCAATCGGATTCCATACCCCGCGTAGCCATTTCTCGCCACAACTCCGGATGACTTCGCACCAATCGCATCGCCCTTCGCACGCTCTTTGAGAACTCTGCGGCCTCGTAGAGACGAAAACCAATTCCGTTGCCTGACTCAGGATCTTCATCGATATCGATCACCGTATCGGCGAGCCCACCGGTGAGCCTCACGACCGGGGGACATCCGTATCGCATGGCATAGATGTTGCCCAGTCCACCCGGTTCGAACCGTGACGGCATCACGTAGGCGTCCGATCCCGCCCACGTCAGCCTCGCGAGCTTCTGATCGAAAGGTCGATGGGCAACGGCCGAGGGATGCTGAGCCACCCACCCATCCACCATATCGTCCTCCTCACCGTTGCCGACAACCAGGAGTCGGAATCCCTCATCGACGAGGTCGGCGAGCGATGGCGCAATGAGATCGAAGCCTTTTTGCCCTGTCACGCGACCAACCATGCCAAAGATGATGCCACTGGCATCGAGGCCCATGGCGTCGGCCAGGGCACGGCGATTCTCGCGCCGGCGATGCCAGGTGGCTGTTTCGAATGGAAGCGGCAGTGATGCGTCTGTCGCCGGGTCGAAAGCGTCGACATCAATACCGTTCATGATGCCGACGGGTGGATTGGGCAAGGAGCGGATCACACCGTCGAGCCCACCCGTCACTTCGGAGTCGTGGGCGATCTGGCGGGCAAACCCGGGACTGACCGTTGTCACCTGATCCGCAAATATCAGTCCGACCTTCATGAAATTGGCCTCGCCGAACCACTCCAATGCGCCCATTGGCAGAATGACTTCCGGCCGGAGTCCGAGGATGGCGTTGATGTCCTTCAATGGCCCCAGGAGCGGGTAGGCCGCATTGTGAATTGTGAATACCGTAGGAGCGTCGACACGAGTGGCGGCGAGGGCCGAGTGGGCGTCGTGAAGGTTGACGATGTCATATGTGCCTGTGTTGGCTAGGTCTGCGACCGCCATCCCGAATCGAGTCCATCGCAACCAGTTGTCTTCATACGCTTCACCGGATTCCGGACCATATATTCCATCGCGATCGAACATATCTGGTTCGTCGACGAGAAGCACCTCCACCCCATTCGCCTTGTGACGAAAGAGCTTGTCGGAACCGGCCACTTTTCTCCCGATGTCCGACACAGACCGATACCTGGGTATCACCACAGACACCGAGGCCCCCTGTCTGACCAGCGAGCCCGCGAGACCCGCTATTGCGTCGCCCAGGCCCCCGGAACTGACAAGTGGGGCGAATTCGGCTGCAGCAACAAGGATTCGCATCGAAGGAACGGTAGCCGCTTTCACGGCGGTGATTGGCTGCTCAGAGTCGGTCCCACCTCAGGCGTGGGCAGCCAACCACTCTGACCACGTGATTGAGCCGAGATCGGCCTCGAGATTGGTGTTCAGTCCTGCTGCGTACGCCTTGAGTGTTCGCCCGACGGGCGGCATGCCAAGCAGCCGAATCTTGCGATTGTGGTGATCGGCGTACTGCTCAGCCATCTCACCGACGGACAACACATTCGGCCCGGCAAAATCGGGGACGCGACCCTGAGGACGAGACGAAACGAGCTCAACGAGGCGATCGGCAACTTCTCCTTCGTCGACCGGCTGAACCAGCCATCCCTTGACCACGGGAGCTACCGGGAATCGCAACAGCTTGTCAAAAGCGCGGGCCATGAGAACATGGAATTGGGTTGCCCGGAGGATCGTGCAAGAGACGCCGGAATCGAGAATTCGTTTTTCTGCCGTTGCCTTGGCCTTGTAGTAGGGCAGCGGATGGTCGTTGATACCGACGATGGACGGATAGATCAGATGGGGAGCGTCGGCCATGTGATGCAGGTGCTCGATGAGGAGTTCCGTCCCGCCGACGTCGGTCGCCGTCGTGCGTCGGAAAGCGTTCGAGGCAGCGTGTATCACCACCTCAGATCCTTCGGTTGCCGCGGTCACTCCCGATCCGTCCAAAAGATCGCCGTGGCGAACCAAAACGCCTGGGGATAACTCGGGTCGTTCCTGGCGCGTGAACACCGACACCTCATGGCCGGCAGCCAGGAGTCGGGGCACGAGAACCGAACCCAGTAAACCAGTGCCACCCGTCACCAAAACCTTCATGGGCCGAGATTACGCCACTAGCACATGCAGTTCATAGAAACTCATTGAGCCGTTCCAGTGCCCGTGGCATCGAGTTTTCGATCGAGTTTGCGACCACCGGAAGAATGAGATGGGCCATGAACCCGTTCGGCTCGAGTTCTCCGACAACATCGACTCGGGTCCCGGACGGCGAGTCAAACAGCGACGCAGTGGTCAACGCCATTACTTCTCCACCGTCGATGACCATGGTCATGAAGTCTGGTTTCTCAGAAGCCTCGACCCTGGTCACGCCGCTGATGCGTCGTGGGCCGATTTTCGAGCGCCACCGAATCACGGCGAGGTCCTCGCCATCCATCTCGTAGTCAATCATTTCGTCGATACCGGTCAAGGCAGTCCAGGTTTCCGGTTGCTGGAGCGCCCTCCAAATAGTCAATCGGGGCGCGTGGTATTCGGCACTGAAATGGAGCGGGGCCGTCATCGGGCCTCAGGGTAGCCAGAGGGCCAGAGTCAATCCAGGACGGACACTATGCGAACGGATCTGCCGGAGGTCCACCAGGGGCGGAGCTCGACTCGGCCGGTGCCTGATCACCCGATTCCGGGCGTCGGGCAGGCCTCGTCTTCTGTCCGTCCTGGCCGGTGGGCCGGGCGGCTGCGGCCGGGGCAGGAGCGCTGTCGATCGGCTTGTTCGATGGTCGGGCGACCCGTTCGGTTTGAATGAACTGAATGACTTCTTCCCAGTCACGCGCCATAGCGCACTTGCCGCAATACACAGCTTCGCCTCGACGGACAACCGCCTTGGCTTCACATCGCGAACAATTCACTGCAATCTCCCTACGGTGCTACCGCTGAGGTATCGACAGATCGGAGTGCTGACTTGAGGCCGGGCCAGGCTAAAGCCGCTCGGAGGTATCCCGCTCCCGATTTCCTTTACGGGTGGATTCGTCGGCTATGGCTCAGTGCTCGCTGACCGACTGTGCCGGATTTTCGGCCTTGATGGCACCCATGGCAGTTGCATCCTCGGCTTGCACCGCCACGGCGCCTTCGAGAACCTCCCGAACCTGAGCTTCCGGAATGACCACGGCACCCGAGGAATCGGCAAAAATGTACGCACCGGGTAATACGCCAACGCCCGATAGCACGACCGGCACGTTGGCCTGGAACGGTGTCACGGTATCGCCTCCCCAGCGGGTTGCTTCTCCGGAGCAATACACGGCCATGTCATATCCCGCCAATTCCGTGAAATCGCGGAGCCGCCCGTCCGAAAGAACCCCCGCCAACCCGTGGTTGTGAGCGCGGGACATCTTGGTCCCGCCCCCGAGTGAGGTTTGTGTATATCCGTTGCTTGCCAAAACCAACACCTTGCCGGTGCCGTCTTCTCCAATGGCCTCGTAGAACAGATGAGCGAAATTGTGTGTTTCCGGATCCAACGCAAGATCGCAGGTCGGGAAGTAGGAAATGGTGACCGCCTGGCCGAAGAGGACCCGTCCTGGAGTCGGACTCACGAGATCGAGCACATGAGCCCGATGACGATGCAGTCTGCCGAGCGAGTCGACGATGTCAGCGGTTCGTACCTGGCCGGCCAGCTCCTCGATCGATGACGCCATGTTCCCTCCAATTCACAGACTGGTAGCGAGCGACCAGCAGATCAAGGGTCCCGACCGAGGACCCGATCGCCCACCGGCGACCCGCAGGCTCCTCCGACAATCTCGATTCGTCAGTCGTCCAGTGACCGTTCGGCGAGGAGCATGGAAATATCTTTGACAACAACATTCTCAGATCCGAGCTCCTTGATGCCGTCGTCCAGCATCACGTAGCAAAATGGACAAGCCACGGCGACCTCGTCGGCACCGGTCGCCAGTGCTTCTTCTGAACGCTCGATATTGACTTTCTTGCCGGTTTGCTCTTCCATCCAGAACCGGCCACCCCCGGCGCCACAACACAATCCTCTGGTACCGTTTCGAGGCATTTCCACCAGATTCGCCATCGCACCGATGACCTCTCTCGGTGCCTCATACACGTCGTTGTGGCGACCGAGATAGCACGAATCGTGATAGGTGATGGTTTTCTTTTCCGTGGTCCCCTTCGGGACGAGCTTGCCGGCTTGCACCAGATCCATCAACAACTCGCTGTGGTGAATCACCTCATAATCGCCACCAAATTGCGGATACTCGTTGCCAAGTGTGTTGAAGCAGTGAGGGCACTGGGTCACTACTTTTTTGACCCCGAGATCGTTGAGCGTTTCGATGTTCTGCAGTGCCATTTGTTGAAAGACGAACTCGTTTCCCGTTCGACGCGCTGGATCGCCCGTACAGAACTCCTTCGGTCCAAGGATTGCGAACTCGACTCCTGCTTCATGCAGAAGCCGGGCGGTCGAGACCGTCACCTTCCGGTTTCGATCGTCAAACGAACCCGCACATCCAACCCAATACAGATACTCTGCGGTTTGCGTGTCCTGGCCGAGGATCGGAACCGGGAAGTCGACCTCTTTGGTCCAGTCCGCTCGTTGTGATTGGCCCATTCCGTACGGGTTGTTGCTGTTTTCGATACTGACGTAGGCCTTACCGAGCTCAGACGGGAAGTCGGATTCCATGAGCGCCAGGTAGCGGCGCATGTCGAGAATCTTGTCGAGAATCTCGATGCCAACCGGGCAGGCCTCGTCGCATGCTCGGCACGACGTGCACGCCCACACTTCGTCAGACGTAATACGTTCGAAAACCGAATCTGCGCTGATGGAGATGCCCTCGTCCATCGCAACGGGTGGCGAAAGCGGATAGCCGGCAGTTTGCGTGGCTACCTCGCCGAGTTTCAGGACAATTTCCCGGGGATCGAGAGGTTTTCCTGTGATATTGGCCGGACAAACCTCGGTACAGCGTCCGCACATGGTGCAGGCGTCGGTGTCGAAGAGCTGTTTCCACGTGAAATCACCAACGGCGGCCGCCCCTACGGTTTCGATGTCGTCCGCCTCGAGCAGATTTGGCATGGCCTTCATCGCACCCTTGGGACGGTTCTCTTGCGGACTCAAAAACAGGTTCGCGGGCGACGTGACCATGTGCCGCAACTTGGTGGTGGGCAATGCGACCAGGAACGTAACGAAGAGTCCGGCGTGGGCAATCCATAGCCATTGGTGCGTGGTACCGGCAATGGATTCCGGAACCAGATAGCTCAACGGGAATCCAACGAACGACCAAACCTCGTAATCAGGACGCCCAAAATCTGCGATGCGGGCGGCCTCAACGAGCAGTCCTGAAACCCCTATGGCGGCCAAGAGAGTCAGGGTCCACACGTCTTCTGACTTGGTTTTCTGCTTCAGACGCCACGGTTTCTGGATGAACCGCCGGTACACCGCCCAGGCAAGTCCGCCCAGAAACATCAGCGAAGCTCCATCGAGGATTGCCGAGTATCCCTGGTAGACCCGCCCGGTCAAGAACTTCCAGTCGGAAGGCATCAGATGATCGATTTCGAGCGTTACTGTGCCGGCAAACAGCAACAGGAAGCCGTAGTAGATCATCGAGTGCATCAACCCCGCGACCCGATCGCGCAGCAAGGTCTTCATCCTCAGACCCTCTTCGAGCCGCTTGACTCGCCTGGCGAGCAAGCCCTTCCGAAGTTCGCCCGCTCCTCGTTGCCAATTCTTGGCTCGCAACGCGAAGAGATAAAACATGATTCCGAGGAACGCACCGGTTCCTACGTAGAAAAGCGTTTGCAACGAAGACGGAATATTGACGAAAACGTCCCGCTTGATCTCGGCCTCGGCATGATCAGGAAACGTTCCGATCCAACCGGCCAGCGGGATCCCGATCGCCGAGATTGCCGCCAAGGCGTAAAACACGTTGCTTGCGCTCAGCAGAGCCGGTCGGTCCTTCTCATTCTCGGCCGTCTCGGGTCGCTCTTCCGTAAGCATTTTCTGATATTAGGCAGCCACCCTGTCCCGGACGCATCCAGAGGATGCATTGCATAGCCTCCCTCGCGGCAGACGGGGAGAGCACGTGAGGAACAGGGCGAGGAATTGGTGAGACGGCTACATGATTATTCCGCGCTGTCCTTCGATTGCTACGGCACGTTGATCGATTGGGAATCTGGAATTTGGAATGCCTTCCTGCCGGTGCTGATCTCGAATGACGCCGTGATAGACCGACAGGACGTGCTTCGGGAGTTCGGAAAAGAGGAGGGAAGACTTCAGCAGTCCCATCCCACACTTGCCTACCCTCGCATTCTCGAGCTTGTCCATGAACGACTCGCGGCGACGTTTGGTCTATCTGCCGGGGCGGCCATGCACGAGGATTTCGGGGGATCTGTCCGACGTTGGCCTGCGTTCCCGGATAGCGCGCCTGCTCTGAAACGCTTGCAACGGCGGTTTCGGCTCGTGATTCTCTCGAACGTCGACCGGCGAAGCCTCGCGGCGTCGAACGAGAAATTGGATGTCGAGTTCGACGCCGTCTACACAGCCGAAGACATCGGTTCCTACAAACCGTCACCCGGCAACTTCGAATATCTCCTCGAACGCGTCAAATCCGATCTGTCCCTTGAACCGACCGAGATTCTTCACACCGCTCAAAGCATGTTCCACGACCTCGTTCCCGCGAAGCACTTCGGACTCGCCACCGCCTGGATTGATCGCCAAAACCTCGCCGGCGACGGTGGATGGGGCGCAACCCCCATCGTGTCCGATCTCCCGCAACCTGACTTTCGATTTGCGTCACTTGACGAGATGGCTGACGCCGTAGAAGCCGATCCACCGCCGAATACGACATAGCTTTTGGAGAGCATCCGGAGAACATGAGGCCACATCTCCCGCCGCGTAGATTGGTCGTATGAGATTCTCGTTCAAAGTTGGCCTCGACGGATCTCCGTGGTCGGACATCGAGGAGATGTGGATGACGGCAGAGGATCTCGAGGTGTTCGATTGCGGCTGGGTCAACGACCATTTCCAGGGATTGGAGGGACGGGCCGAGGCCACATTCGAACCTTTCACTGCCCTGGCAGCTCTGGCGGCCAAAACCACACGAATGCGGCTGGGAATCCTGGTTGCGGCCGTTTCGTTTCGGAGCCCGATCTTGATCGCAAAGAAATCGGTGACGCTCGACCATCTCTCCGGCGGGCGCTTTGAGCTTGGGATCGGCGCCGGATGGATGGATCGGGAGCACCTCGACTATGGCCTCACCTTCCTGCCTGTGCGTGAACGCATGAATCAGTTTGAAGAAGCAGCGATAGTCATCCGCAGCTTGCTCCACGATCCAGCGACGACGTTCTCGGGGACCTACTACGACTACGAGGAGGCTCTGAGCGTGCCGAAACCAGTGCAGTCGAAAATGCCAATTGTCATAGGCGGTCCTGGAGAGAAACGGACCATCCCCATCGCAGCCCGCCATTCCGATCACTACAACTTCACCGTCCAGAAGTTCAAGGAGGACACCCCGGAGCTCTTCCGCCACAAGCTGGAGGTTCTCGAATCCGCCATCGAAGGAGCCGGACGTTCGGGCGATGAGATCGAGCGTTCGGTGCAGATCATCGTCAACCGGACCCCGGAGATGGCAGTCGACCTGGCGGCTGAGTTCATCGAGAGTGGCGCCAATCACATGATTTTCTTCTTCAGGCCGCCCCTCGCACCGAAGGTCCTCGTGGCACTGG
>JBFGAX010000082.1:0-11627 GCA_041567895.1 Acidimicrobiia bacterium | reverse complement strand
CGCTCCTCTTTTGCGACATCCCGCTACACTCCGGCGCCCTCATGGCTACTAACAAAACCAGCGGCTCGTCCGCGTCCAAGACTGCAAAGAAATCGGCACCCGCAATGAAGAAGCCTGCGGCCAAAAAGCCTGCTGCCAAAAAGCCTGCGGCCAAAAAGCCTGCTGCCAAAAAGCCTGCTGCCAAAAAGCCTGCTGCCAAAAAGCCTGCTGCCAAAAAACCTGCTGCCAAAAAGCCTGCTGCCAAAAAACCTGCTGCCAAAAAACCTGCTGCCAAAAAACCTGCTGCCAAGAAATCTCCGGCCAAACGGGGTGCAAAGGGTTCGGCTTCGACGAAGACCGCTGAGCACTCTGAAGCCGCTCCTGCGCTCCCGAAACAAAAGAAGCCATCTCGTTTCAAAGCAGGCGACAAAGTGGTGTACCCCCATCACGGCGCGGCAACGATTGTTAAGAAGGAGCGCATATCTGTCGATGGTAAGACGGTGGAATACTTCGTTCTCGAGGTGGCCACTGACCAACTGATAGTTCGCGTCCCGGTCGACAAGGCCGAGGAATTGGGTACGCGCCCCGTTATCTCTAAGAACATGACCCGCAAGGTGTTCAGTGTTTTCAGAGAAGAACCTGAGGAAGCTGGGAGCAACTGGAGCCGGTGGTACAAAGTTCTGACGGAGAAGATCAATTCGGGGGACATTTTTCAGGTCGCCGAAGTTGTGCGCGACCTGAGCTACGCGCAACAGACCAAAGGCATTTCTCCAGCTCTGAAACGGATGCTTTCGAAGGCACACTCAATCCTCTCGAGCGAGCTGCAATTCTCGCTCAACGTCACAGAAGAAGAGGCGTTGGCGAAGATCACGAGGGCTATCCCCAAGGTCGAGGTAGAAGAGGACTGACCGACGCCTGCAGAGGTCGACCTTGATCGTAGAAATTGTTCGCTTGCTCATCACTCTGACCGTGACCGCCATGGGTTACTCGATCGGCGCCGAGTTCGACTCGGAGGTCATGGGGGCTGTTGTTGGTGCCGGTGTTGGCTACGTCATCGGTGGTGGTTTCGGTCGCCTGGTCGGTCGAGCGCTGAATCTGGCTCCGAAGGCCATCGCGCCGCAGCGATCCAGTGCCGAGATACTGACAGGATCGATCGGAGTCACCATGGGGATGCTCGTCGGGTTAGTCATGTCGATTCCGCTGATCGTGTTTCTTCCAGAGTTATACGCATGGCCGCTTGGCTCGCTCGTCGTCCTCCTCAGCGCGGCGTTCACAGCGCGCGTTTTCATGGCCCGCTCGCAAGGAATGCTGGGATCGGTCGGCTTGCGCCCCAAGACTCCCTTGCCCAGTCGCAGCCTCGACTCGGCTACGGAGACCTATGTGCTCGATTCGTCGGCTGCTATCGACGGGCGCATTCTCGACCTCGCTCAATCTGGACTCATGAAGGGCCGTCACTGGCTACCCCTATTCGTGATCGACGAGCTGCAGGGTTTGGCAGACGCAACGGCCGAGACGAGGAGACGACGCGGACGCAGAGGACTCGATATTCTCGAGGCTTTGCGTGATGTCGAGGGGATCGAGCTTGCAGTGCTCGAGGGAACCGTTCCTGAGTTCGATGATGTAGATGCGAAGCTACTCGCGGTTGCCGACAGATCGGGCGCCACGCTTGTGACAACCGATTCCAACCTCGCTCAAGCAGCCGGACTGCGAGGTCTGGGGGTACTGAATCCGCAAACGCTTGGAGAATCGCTGCGGGCTGAGGCCGGTGTTGGGGATCGTGTATCCGTGACGATCGAGCGGGTCGGAAACGAAGAAGGCCAGGGCGTAGGCTATCTCAACGATGGAACCATGGTTGTGATCCAGAACGCCGAGAACATGGTTGGCGAAACCGTCGACGTGGAGATCTCGAATGCGCTTCGGACTCGCGTCGGTCGGATGCTGTTTGCCCGTCGCGCTGCGTGAACGCGGTGCCTCATGCATGGGGCGTTGTGGTTGCAGCGGGCGCCGGTTCGAGGTTCGGCCGACCCAAGCATGTCCTCGAAATCGGCGGTTTGGCGTTGTGGAAACGGGCACGAAACGCATTACTGGAAGGCGGTTGCGCCGGCGTCGTGGTTGTGGGCGATGTCCCCGACGGAGTTCAGGGTGGCGCTCGACGACGTGATTCCGTGCTGGCCGGACTCAGCGTGGTCCCCGATGTCGAGTACGTCCTCATCCATGATGCTGCCCGGCCTCTGGGATCGGCAGCTCTTGTCGCATCGGTCCTGAGAGCCTTGGCAGAAGGCGCGGATGCCGTCGTGCCCGTGCTTCCGGTGACCGATGCTCTCAAGCGGGTTGAGGATGAGACGATTACGGGCCACGTGAACCGCAGAGGCATCGTCGCAGTACAAACCCCACAGGGATTCCGTCTCGATGTGCTGAGAGCAGCGCATGAGGCGATGCCTGGTGATGCCCACGACGACGCCCAGCTCGTATCTGCCCACGGTCGCACCGTTGTGACGATTCCCGGGGAAGTGACGAATCTCAAGATCACGTATCCGGACGATTTCGTCCTGGCTGAATCGATCTGGAGTCGGGTATGAGGATCGGCCAGGGTTTCGACGTGCATGCGACCGGAGGCGATGGTCCCATGCGTCTCCTGGGTGTCGATCTCGAAGCTCCCTACGGTCTGGTGGGCACCTCGGACGCCGATGTGGGCGCTCACGCGGTGGCCGATGCCCTGCTCGGAGCCGCAGCCCTGGGCGATATCGGGGATCTGTTTCAGGCAGATGACCCGGCCTCGGTCGATGCGGACAGCATGTCGATGGTGACGGAGGTTGCGGCGCTGCTTCGCAGCAGAGGCTTCAGAATCGGCAACGTCGATGTGACGGTCGTCGTCGAGGAAGTCCGAATCTCGCCTCACCGGCAAGACATGCGAGCGCGGCTCGCGGTTGCTCTTGGAATCCCGATAGCTGATGTGTCGGTTCAAGCAAAGACGGCAGACCGTCTCGGGATCATCGGCGACGGGTCAGCTGTCGCCGCCCTGGCGGTCGCTCTCGTCGAGCCATGACCGGGAGTAGAGCGCTTGCGGTTCAGGCGGATCACCCAGCCGAAGCGCCGCCCTCGACGATGGCTCTCGCCCGGGCCGGATGATCGGTGATGATCGAGGTGATGCCACCGTCAACCAGTCTCTGGATGTCCCCGGGTTCGTTGACCGTCCAGGGATTGATCGCCACTTCGCCTGCAGCCTCCATCAGCGCGGCTACATCCTGAATTGCAAGGTGAAACGGGTGGATGGCGTGCACATCGACATTGCCGAGCAACGCCATCGGATCCACATCGCTATCGGTGATGATGCCACGTGGCAGTTCGGGGTCGATCGAACGTACCCGCTCGACCGAAGCGGGGTCGAATGATGAAACCAATACACGATCGCGGTGACGCCCGATCGCTGCGAGTGTCGCATCGACAAGGCTGAGGCCGTAGCTCTCCTCCATTGGAGAGTTCTTGATTTCGACATTGATCAGCATGTCGGTTGTCGCCTCGAGAGTTTCCCATAGCGTGGGAACCTCGGGGTCAGACGCCCTCAATTCGGAAAACGGCACCTCGTTGATCAGGATGCCGTCGCGTGTGTCTGCGTCGTGATGCACCACGACCACACCGTCGGCGGTCTGGCGCACATCGAGTTCGAGCCCGTCTGCTCCTTCCTCGCGTGCCAGGCGAAAGGATGCGATCGTGTTTTCTCTGGTGGTGGATCGAGATCCCCGGTGCCCGAGTACGAGTGGGGTTGGGTGGTGAAACCATTGCTCCATGTGGGACAGTGTATGGACGACGCTCTCGCACTGAACGAATAAGCTCGCGGCGATGCAGGTATTCAACACCCTGGGTCGTGAGCTTCAAGACGTGGTCCCGCGGGACGAGGCACAGGTGGGGATCTATCTGTGCGGACCAACCGTGCAGGCTGCGCCACACATCGGGCATGGCCGGGGCCCGGTGATCTTCGACGTTCTTCGTCGATACCTGGTGTGGCAGGGGTTCGAGGTGACCTTCGTGTCGAATGTGACGGACGTCAATGACACCATCTTCGAGCGTGCCGCAGAACGTGGTGTCGACTGGACGGAGGTCGTCGCCGAATCGAGCCGCCTGTTCCTCGACGCGTATCGGAAACTCGGAGTCCTTGATCCCGACGTCCGGCCGCGCGTCACCGATCACATGGTCGAGATCATCGAGCTCATTGAAGAGCTCGTGAACAACGGCTCCGCGTATGAGGTAAACGGAGACGTCTACTTTCGGGTGCGAGATTTCGATGGATACGGCAAGCTGTCGGGACGAAAGATCGACGAACTGATTTCGGGGTCGAGAATCGAACCGGAGGCCGGTAAAGAAGACCCCCTCGACTTCGCCCTGTGGAAGGCAGTCAAACCGGGCGAGCCGTCGTGGCCGTCACCATGGGGAGAGGGCAGGCCGGGATGGCACATCGAGTGCTCGGCGATGTCCACGAAATATTTGGGTCCTTCGTTCGACATTCATGGTGGAGGGATCGACCTGGTGTTTCCCCATCACGAGAACGAGATTGCCCAGTCCGAAGCAGCCACCGACGTTCCTTTCTGCCGCTACTGGCTGCATAACGGCTTCATCAACCTGGCGGGTGAGAAAATGTCGAAGTCGATTGGCAACGTCGTCGATCTCAACCAGACGCTTCGAGATCACGAACCGTTGGCCCTTCGACTCTTCTACCTCCGCAGCCACTACCGCAAACCCGTCGACTTCACGCCTGCCAATCTGGCAGATGCCGAGGCCACGTTGGAACGTCTCTGGTCGTTCCGGAGGAGAATTGACGTCCCCGTCGCTGCTGAACCGGATCAGGAGGCGCTCGCCGCCTTCCAGCGGGCCATGGACAATGATCTGGATACCGCCGGTGCCCTCGGTGTGGCGTTCGAGATCGTCAAACAGGGAAACGTGGCTCTCGACGCCGGTGATCATCCTGGACCGGCTGTTGCAGCGTTCGATGAGATGATGCACGTCCTCGGGCTGACCGAACCGCGAGCTGACTTGTCTGATATCGAACCGGAGCTTCGCTTGCTGGCCGCCGAGGTAGGTTCAACTGCCGACGGTGACGTGATAGGTGGGTTGGTCGCCAAACGCCGGCAAGCGCGGATCGACAAGGATTTCGAAACGTCCGACCGCATCCGCGACGCTCTCGGCGATTTGGGTATACGTTTGGAGGATGCAGCAGATGGCACTCGCTGGCATCGGCAATAGGGTCGAAGGGATGCATGCGGTCCGGGCTGCGCTGGCGTCCGGTCGCGTCCAGAGGCTGTATGTCGAGCGGGGACGCAAGGATCTGGCGGAAGTTGCGGACCTTGCGAAAGCGGCGGGCATTCCAATCGAAATCGTCCCCGACGCCCGTGACCTGGCCGCGACGGATCGTCCACAGGGAGTTGTCGCCGACTGCAGGCCGATTCGATCGGTGAGCATCGACACGCTGAGCCATGCCGGCGCCTTGATCATGGTGCTCGACCACCTCACCGATCCTCGTAACGTCGGAGCGGTCGCCCGGTCGGCATTGGCATTTGGAGCAACAGGATTGGTCGTCGCCAACCGCCGATCTGCGCCACTCGGCCCTCTGGCGTTCAAAACGGCGGCTGGTGCGCTCGAATCGATTCCGATTTCGGTCGTTTCCTCGATCGGTGACACCATTGAACGTTTGAAGGCAAACGACGTGTGGACGGTCGGACTCGATGCAGCCGGTTCCACCGATATCGCCAATGTGGCTGTTCTCGGCGAAAGCCTGGCCCTGGTTCTCGGGGAGGAAGGGACAGGATTGAGCCGCCTCGTGAGCGAGCGAGTCGACGTCGTTGCTTCGATTCCGATCGAAAAGGGAGTCGAGAGTCTCAATGCTTCCGTTGCTGCCGCAGTCGCGCTCTACGAGGCGTCGCGGGCGAGGGCGGTTCCTCGTGTCTAGCAGTGCTGTGGTTCAATCGGCTACCGTCTCGGCGTGGAGCAGTCAACCGCAATTCGCAGGTTTCAGGAAGGCCGCGTCGGGCGCCTCGCGACGATCGGTCCGGAGGGCCCTCATGTGGTTCCGATCGTGTTCGCCCTCGTCGACGATCGGATCATCACATCAGTCGACCACAAGCCGAAATCGACGCGACGGCTCAGGCGCATAGACAACATCAGGGCCGAGCCGCGAGTAGCGATCGTGGTTGATACATACGACGAAGACTGGAGCCGCCTCTGGTGGGTTCGTGCCGACGGATTGGCCGATGTCGTAGAGGAGCCGGAGGCGGACCTTCTAGACACCCTCGTCGCCAAATACCCCCAGTATGAGAACGCGGCGCCGGAGGGGCCCTACGTGCATGTCGCAGTAGATCGTTGGCGATGGTGGGAATATCGTTGACCGCCTCTTCTGCGCTGCCCGCGATGCGTTTGCCGTTTTCGCGGTTCTGCCCGGCCAGTCATGCAATCATGCGCTTGTTTTCGCGAAGTACGCTTTTGGCTCCACGCTGGCGTAGCTCAGTCGGCAGAGCAGCTGATTTGTAATCAGCAGGTCAAGGGTTCGATTCCCTTCGCCAGCTCCGCGTGGTTGATGCCGCGTCTCTGCATCGCCAACCAGGGGAGGGTCACGAGACGGTCGCTGAGCGAATCGCGATCGGCAATCGCAGGCTGGAGCGACCATGACCAACTCCGGGCAGGTCACATGTCTGAAACCAGGAGTTAAAAACACATCCGTGTAATTCATCTCGGTTAACCTCTCGCCGTGCTTTCTGACCGTGAAAAACAGGTGCTTGACTTCGAGGGCTCGTGGTGGCTCTATCCGGGTCCGAAAGATCGCGCCATCCGGGAACAGCTGACGATGTCGGCGACCCGCTACTACCAGATACTGCGGCGCTTGATCGATTCGCCCGCGGCGTTGGCGCACGCACCGCTGACAGTCAAGCGTCTGCGACGATTGCGAGAAGAACGCAAGACTGCCGACATGGTCGAAACATTGGAGCAGTGGGACCCCGGCCATAGGTGACTGTCGGTAAGCTCGCTCGATGAACGTCGACAGCATCAAACGGGTCGGCACGATCGCGTGGCATCTGATCGGCATCGCAGTGTTCCTCGGCATGGTGATCTGGGTCGGCTCGCACGTCGCGATCATTTTTCCGCCGCTCGTGTTTGCGGCAGCGCTCATCTACATCATCAATCCTTTCGTCGACCAATTCGAAAAATGGGGGATTCATCGCCTTCTGGGGTCCTGCCTGTCCTATCTCATGGTCGGAGCCGTCTTCACGATGATCGGAATGCTCGTCATACCGATCATCGCCGATCAGGGAAGTCAGTTTGTTGATCGTTTTCCGACAATTGTCGAAGATGCCAGCGTCGTACTCGAAGATCTGACCAGCCAGCTTCCCGGAAACCTGACGCTGCCGACGCTGGAGGAGATCGGTGATTGGCTTGGCAGCTCCGAGAACGCCGGACTCATCGGGGAACAGGTCGGTCGGCTCGGCGAGCTGACGCTCAGTTTGTTCGAGTGGCTGGTCATCATTCTGCTCGTGCCCGTCCTCGCCCTCTACATCCTGACCGACCTGCCAAAATCCAGGGAGGCGGCCAAGGGGCTTGTGCCGGGCGAATGGCGCGACGAAGCTCTCTTTCTGGGCGGCGAGGTCAACAATGTCGTCGGAGGCTTCGTACGAGGCCAGCTGTTGGTCGCACTGCTCGTTGGAATCGCCATGAGCCTGGGATTTCTCGCCATCGATCTTCCGTTCTGGTTGATCATCGGTCTGCTGAGCGGGATCCTCAACGTGATCCCGTTCGTCGGTCCCTGGGTTGGTGGTTTGCTCGGTGGTCTGGCCGGGCTGTCGTCTGGAGACCCGTCGAAAGCTTTGTATGCGGGATTGATTGCGATCGTGGTCCAACAGCTTGACAACCACGTGGTGAGCCCGCTGGTGATGCGAGTCGTGGTACGGCTGCACCCCGTCGTCGTCATCGTTGCGCTGCTGGCCGGGGGGCAGCTCGCCGGTCTTTTAGGTGTATTGCTCGCCGTGCCGACGGTTGCCGTTCTCAAAGTATTGGTCGGGCACTGGTGGCGCACGAGGATGCTCGGCCAATCGTGGCAAGAAGCCAGAGATGCCTTGTTCGAAACCACCAGTTCGCCGGTGGCCGATCGGATCAAGGCCAGATCCGAAGTCGTCACCGACGATTCGTATGACGATGGGGATCAGGAAATCTGAGCAGGCGCCGTTCGCTCGTCGACGGGCCGCCGGGGTGACCAAAAACCTCTAGAACGCGAAATCTTCGCCTAAGGTGTCTCGGTGCTCAACATGCTGTTGGGTGCCATATTCGCGCTGCTGGCGTTACGCGGATATTGGCGGGGCTTCGTACGGGAGGCGATGGATCTGGCAGGCGCGCTCGCCGGCCTGCTCCTCGCATTTCGATTCAGCTATCCCACCGGTGACGCTCTCAGTAGTGTTATCGGGGCCTCGCCCTGGGCTGCCAGGCTGGTGTCCGGCGGCTTGATCTTCGTTGCGATCGGCGTTGTGGCGTCTTTGATTGCAGGGCGGTTACAGTCGGTGGTCAATCTGCCAGGGCTGCGCCTCAGCAACCGTCTGGCCGGTGCCGGCCTCGCGGTTTTATGGGGGGGCGTCATCGCCACACTCATCCTGTCGATCGGCCTGCTCGTACCGATTCAAGCGGTCGAAGAATCGATTGAAGGCTCATCTGTGGCGTCCGTACTCGTGGATTCAGACGGTCCCACCCAGAAGCTCCTGGCGCTCTTGTCAGGTGACCGGGCCCTCGAAATGATGCTGAATCTCAGGGGTCTGATCGGAGCCGAGCGCGTAACCGTGGCAGGAGACGCCTCGTACAAGTTGCCGCCCGTGCCACTCACGACGACCAGTCGCGACGACGAGTCAGCAATCGAGTTATTCGAGCGGGTGAACCGGGATCGAGCCGAGGCGGGACTGCCAACATTGGCCTGGTCGTCCGAGCTGGCACGTGTTGGTGCGCTTCACGCCCAGGACATGTACGCATCCGGCCTGTTGGCCCACCACTCGCCCGCGACGGGTTCGTTGGCCGACCGTATCCAGGCAGCCAACGTCGATGCCTCCGTCGTCGGAGAGAATTTTGCTCTTGCGGCCGATCCTGCTGACGTGCAGAGGGGGCTGATGGCGAGCCCTTCCCATCGGAAAAACCTTCTGCATACCGAGTTCGACACCATCGGCATAGGCGCCGTCTCCGGGCCCTACGGGTTGATGGTGGTCCAGGTCTTCAGCGACTAGGCGGCTTTAGGTAGATCAGGATCACGTTCCGTCACTGCGCCCGTCCGCTCTTCGAGGAAGCCGAACACACTCCGCAGGAACCACCCTCCAAGCGTCGACACGATGACCAACATCACGATCCACAGTGGAAACGATTTTTCGTCAGTCTCGGCAAAGAGCACCCGGCGTCCAGCATTTCCGATCGACCACGTCACGGATGTTCCGTCGGCTGCAAGCTCACCATTCTGGGATATGACCTCGCCGGGCAGATACACCGAAAGAGAGACGTCCACGTCGGCGTTGATCTCGGACACGTCGATTCCTTCCAGCACCTGGTCGATTTCTTCTCCTTCCGCAAATCCGACGAATTGGGTCGTGAACGATTGCCTCTCCTTTACCTGGATGGCAACGCGCTCAAATGCCGGCGATAGCGCTTCGAGAAGCTGTTCCATCTCGTCAGGGGTGCCGGTTCTGCCCTGCACATGCCACGACAGGTCGGTGGACTCGACGAGTTGCATCCCGGGTTCTGAGAGAACTCGCCTACGGAGTTCGAGATCGAAGTCTCGCCCGGTGAGGGCATAGTTGTTGAGGAACTCCTCATCGGCCACGACCACGATATCGATCAGTCCGGTACCGTCAGGATTGATCCTCGCTTCGATGTCAGCGTCCACGCGACAGCCCGCCAGCGCCAAACAGGCGAGAAGTAGCCACAGCCTTTTGTGGTGCACGTGCACCCCGCTCCCTCGATCTACGCTTAATGCTTCGTCGAAGATGGGCAGGGAGTGAAGCAGTTTGAGGAGGCGGGGCGTCGTCTGGCCGAAGCGATGGCAGCCGCCTTTCTCCCGTATCTCGAGGCAAAAACTCGAGAGCGTGGATATCCCTCGCTCGATGAAGACACGCTCGCAATGACCGCGAAAACTCTGAGATCGGAACTGAACGAGCTCCTTGCGCAGCCGGCCTCTGTTCAACGGCGCAGCCCGTTGCAGGTCTTCCAGGCTGCGTTTGCCGAACCGAATCGGCTCCTGGCCGAGCTCGGCACAGAACCTCCCGGGCGCGATCCCATGGCGGCCCAAGCGCTACCCGGCGATCTCTATGACCTGGCGCCGACCTCGTCGTCGGAACTGGGAGAGGAAGTGTGGGAAGCCCACCTTGCGTGGGGACTTGCGAAGGCGGCCGCCATCAAGAATCCATTCGCCCTTCTCCTGACAGCCAACTTGATGGACCGGTCCCGTTTGGAGCCAATCTTTGATGCTCACGGTCTCTCCCTCGAAACCGCAGAAACCTTTGCCCGTTTCGAGGACCTATTGGCACGATCTCCAGCGCAAGTAGTCGTCGATCTGAGCCACCCGGCATCGGAACAGGCCGTAGCGGCATCTGCCGCCTTCAGAGTGGTTGCTTATGGTCCCCACGTCGACGAGGACGCCATGGCGAGAGCGCGAATGTTGGGTGCCGACGACGTCCTCACCCGATCGTCCTTCTTCCGTCAGTCCGGTTGGATCGTGGGCGGTTCGGTCTGACGCCACGCGGCGAGCTTGGCAAGCATCCAGGACTCTGCGGTCTGGATCAGCTCAACCTCATCGTCCGCAGTCCGGCTCATGGGCGGTCCGATGGCGATACGTACGGTTGTCCCAAACGGAACGGGTGCAAATCGCTTCTGGCCGAGCCGCCACGTTCCATCGATGGCGCCCGCTACGACCGGAACATCCGGCGCAGCCTTCAGCAGTGCTTTGGCCCCTGCGATCCGATAGGGTCCGGGGACCCCATCTTTCGCCCTCGTGCCTTCCGGAAAGATCAGAGCAGCCACTCCCTCGGAAGCGACCCGCTCCCCGAGCTCGGTGATGGCCGAGATCGCCTGGCGCCGATCAGAGCGATCGATCAGAGCGTTTCCTCCGTACTTCAGGTTGTACGAGATGCTCGGGATGTATCGTCCGAGCTCGATCTTCGCCACGTATTTCACGAAATTCGAGAAGAGTTCGGCTCCAAACAATGGGATGTCCATCATGTCCTGATGGTTCGTCAGGATCAGGTAGGGGGTATGTCCTTTGACCGCCGGGTCGCGCTCCACCTCGATCCGCGTGCCACAGAGGCGCAGTGACGCCGCCAGCGATGCTTGGAGGCTGGCGACCACGGTCGACATCGCCCGCGATCCGAATCGTCTGGCGATCCTCATCGCGATGTCGTACACGACAATGATCAACCCGAAGGCGATATAGAACGGAATCGTGAAGACCCAATCCCGGATGGTTTTCAGCATGCGCCCTCGGTAGGACTTGAACCTACGACACCCGGTTTAGGAAACCGGTGCTCTATCCCCTGAGCTACGAGGGCGGGAACTCTTCGAGTTCCTTGGAAGTATTGCAAAAGCATTCGCTGTTGCAAACTTCAAGGGGCGAGAGGTTAACGATTCTCAAAACTCCCGGTTCAAGT
>JBFGAX010000081.1:0-11641 GCA_041567895.1 Acidimicrobiia bacterium | reverse complement strand
CCAAACCTTGATCCGCTTCAGCGTCGGTTGCGAGAACGTGGAAGATATCTGGCGTGACCTCGATCAGGCGCTCACGTCGACCGGCTGAATTCACTCTGCCATGCGGCGGAGCACGGTGTGGAGAATGCCGCCGTTGCGGTAGTAATCGACCTCCACCGGCGTATCGAGCCGACAGGTTGTCCAGAAGCTCGACTCGCTACCATCTGGCCTCGCGACCTTGACCTCGATGTCAGATCGGGGTTCGACGGTGTCGTCCACGAGAATCGAGAAGATTTCCCGCCCGTCGAGCCCGAGAGTGTCAGCGCTTTCTCCTTCTTTGAACGTGAGCGGAAGCACCCCCATCCCGATCAGGTTCGAGCGATGGATTCTCTCGAAACTCTCGACGATGACCGCCCGTGCACCGAGCAGAAGCGTGCCTTTGGCAGCCCAATCGCGCGACG
Organism: Acidimicrobiia bacterium; assembly: GCA_041567895.1. Taxonomy (GTDB): domain Bacteria; phylum Actinomycetota; class Acidimicrobiia; order Spongiisociales; family SHLN01; genus JABDOU01. Next base: position 11,201 of record JBFGAX010000081.1, on the reverse strand, counting down.
ATCCCATTCCATAGTCCTTGCCGCCGAGGACGATGGTCGGTATACCGGCTGCCCGATAGTTCATGCCCGCGTCGAAGATGGTTTCGATCTCGCCCGTCGTGAAGTCGGTGGTGAACCCACCTTCTTTGCCCGGAGCGAGGTGGTTTTTGACCCGGATGTTTGCGAACGTGCCCCTGGTCATGACCCGATCGTTACCACGTCGCGATCCGTAGGAGTTGAACATGGCGGGCTCGACGCCATGTTCGGTCAGATAGTCAGCGGCGGGGGAGTTGTGGGCTATGGCCCCGGCCGGACTGATGTGGTCGGTCGTGATCGAGTCGCCGAGCTTGGCGAGAACCCTCGCATTGTGGATCGGCGTGATCGGTTTGACCTCCCGCGTCAAACCTTCGAAGAACGGCGGCTCTTGCACATAGGTGCTCGTCGGATCCCAGTCGTAGAGCGCTTCTCCCGTTGTCTCGATCGCACGCCATTCCTCTGAGCCCTCGAACACCGATGCGTATTCGGTCGAGAACTGATCTCGCGTGACGGTCGACGAGACGATGTCATCGATTTCGCTTTGACTCGGCCAAAGGTCTGCCAGGAAGACATCGCTTCCGGCTGGATCCTGGCCAATCGGCTCGGTGGTCAGATCGATGTCAACAGTTCCGGCAATGGCGTAGGCGACGACGAGAGGAGGAGATGCCAGATAGTTCGCTTTTACATCCTGGGATATCCGACCCTCGAAGTTGCGGTTGCCAGACAGCACGGATGTTGCCACCAGATCATGGGTGTTGATGGCGGCCGAAATCGGTTCCGGCAGGGGCCCCGAGTTCCCGATGCAGGTCGTGCATCCGTATCCAACCAGGTAAAACCCGCACGCCTCCAGATCTTCGGTCAAACCGGCGGCGTCGAGGTATTCGGTTACTACCTTCGATCCGGGGGCGAGGGAAGTCTTGACCCATGGCTTGCGCGTCAACCCACGTTCGCGAGCCTTTCGAGCAACCAGTCCGGCGCCCACCATGACTGCCGGATTCGACGTGTTCGTGCAACTGGTGATGGCGGCGATGACAACGTCGCCGTGCTCGAGGTCAAAGGTCTGATCTTCGTAGGTCGTCTTCACAGATTCGCTTGTCGCTTTGCCGAATGTCTCGACAATGTCGTGTTCCCATTGACGCTTCATGCTCGAGAGCGCAATGCGGTCCTGAGGTCGTTTTGGCCCCGCCAGCGACGGTTCGACGGTTGAGAGATCGAGCTCGAGCGAAGACGAGTAGAGGATGTCGGCGGTGTCGTCGCGCCACATGCCTTGTTCGCGGTAGTACATCTCGATCGTTTCGACGAGGGCTTCATCGCGACCGGTCAACCGGAGATATTTCGTGGTCTGGTCGTCGACCGGGAAAAAGCCGATTGTCGCTCCGTATTCGGGAGCCATATTTGCGATCGTTGCCCGGTTGGCAAGTGGCATGTCGGCCAACCCGGGGCCGTAAAACTCGACGAACTTGGAGACGACGCCATGTTTGCGCAGCATTTCCGTGACCCGCAGGACGACGTCGGTTGCGGTGGAACCCTCGGCCAGGGTTCCGGTCAGTTTGAAACCGACGACCTCCGGCAGCAGCATGTAAATCGGCTGTCCAACCATGACTGCCTCGGCCTCGATCCCGCCAACCCCCCACCCCACGACGCCCAATCCGTTGATCATGGTTGTGTGACTGTCGGTGCCGACCAGGCTGTCCGGATACAGGTTGCTGCCGTCATCCCACACGACCTTGGCGAGGTACTCGAGGTTCACCTGGTGAACAATGCCGGTTGCTGGTGGCACCACACGGAAATTCTCAAAAGCCGATTGTCCCCATTTCAAAAACTCGTAGCGCTCTCGGTTTCGCTCGAACTCCATGCGGGAGTTGATCTGAAGCGCCATGCCCGAGTTGAATGCATCCACCTGCACGGAGTGGTCGATTACGAGGTCGACGGGAGCCTGAGGATTGACTTTCTGTGCCGATTGCGGGTCTCCTGTCATGCGAACAATGGCCGAACGCATGGCCGCCAGGTCCACGACGGCCGGTACTCCCGTGAAATCCTGGAGAACGACCCTTCCGGGCACGAATGCAATCTCGGTTTCGCTGACCTTGCTTGCGTCGTACGCAGCAAGCGTGAGGGCGTCCTGGTCGGTTATGGCATGACCGTCGTGCGTTCGCAGTGCCGCCTCGAGGAGAACCTTGATCGAATAGGGCATGCGCCCGATGTCACCCTGGTCGGCGAGTGCCGAAATGCGGTAGATCGTGCGTTCGCCGAGGGGTGTAACAATGGTGTCTTTGGCTCCGAATTGTTCGGCCATGAGGTCTCCCTAGCGTCGGCGGTGGTGGTCTCTCTGAGCATACAAGCCCAAAAAATATTCGGTGTTAGAGGGTCGAATGCCTCCGCTGAATAGGCTGAATGGATGCAGATCAGATCCGACGATGCGCTCGAATCGGCACGCGTTCGTTCGATCTGGACGATGTTCGGCGGTAACGCCATGGTCTCAATCGCCTACATCGCGGGGATAACGGTCGCGTCTCTCGTCGCCCGTGATTTGACAGGCGAGGACACCTTCGCCGGGTTCCCGGGATCGATCGGCACGCTCGGTGCTGCCCTGGGTGCCACCGTGTTGACGAGGCTCACCAAGACGCGTGGTCGCCGCATCACGTTCATCGGCGGCTATCTGGTGGCGGCCGCGGGAGGCCTCATCGCAGCTTTCTCGATCGTCGTCCAGTCCCTGATGATTCTGATGGCAGGGTTTCTGCTTGTCGGATTCGGACGATCGGTGAGCCAGCTAGCTCGATTTGCTGCGGCCGACATGCGTTCGGAAGCACGGCGCGGGCGGGCAATATCGACGATCGTATGGGCTGGCACGATCGGCGCCGTCATTGGTCCCAGACTCATATCACCTGCCGGAGAATTCGCCGTTTCGCGCGGGCAGGAGGCCCTGCTCGGTCCAATGGTTCTTATGGCGGCAGGTCTCGCCCTCGCGGCGCTCGGGTTCTGGATTTGGCTCCGGCCCGACCCGATGTCTCTTGCTGTCGACACCAGCGACCAACCGGTCATCGAAAAGACGAGGTTATCCCTGCTCTTGCGGCATGACACGGTGTGGCTCGGCCTCACAGGTCTCGTTGTCAGCCAGTTTGTGATGGTGTTCATCATGACGATGACGCCAATCCATCTAGACGGCAACGGTTATGACCTGAACGATGTTGGTTGGGTGATGACCGCCCACACGGCCGGCATGTTCGCTTTTGCGCCCGTCACAGGGTGGTTGGTCGACCGGTTTGGCTCGCGCCGGGTGCTCGCCGCCGGATCGGTGATGTTGATTGGCGCGTCGTTCATGGCGGCCCGTGCGCTCAACGCTGAATTGTCGCTGCTACTTCCCGGGCTGTTCCTCCTCGGGTTGGGGTGGAATTTCGGATACGTCTCGTCGTCAACGGTTCTGCAATCCGGTTTGGAGCTGCAAGATCGCCTTGGACTGCAAGGGCTGGCCGATTCGTCAACCTGGATCAGCGGGGGTCTTGGAGCCCTGTTGTCAGGAGTGATCGTGCATACGACCTCGTTTGCGACGCTTTCGCTGGCCGGTGCTGCCCTGGCGCTCATTCCACTGGCGGCGCTCCTGATGCTCATCCGGCGCCGGGAGCGGTTGGCGGTCTAGCTGCTCAAATGGGCACCTGAATTCCGACCTCTACTACTCGTTCGGGTGGAAGTCCGAATGACAGTGCTGCGCTTTCGGCATTGCGGTGCATGAACGCGTAGAGGTGTTCTCGCCAGAGTTTCATCCCGGGTACGGCGCTCGGCACCACGGTCTCCTTTCCCACGAAGTAGGTGGCGTGGGTCTCATCGAAGCTGAAGTTCCGGGAGACGATGTTGTGCAGAGCCTCCGGTACGTGGGCATGTTCCATGAAGCCGTACGTGAGAACGATCTGAAAGAAACCTTCTCCGAGCGGCGTCAGTTTGGTTCGTCCTGCTTCCGGCACGCGTGGACGGTTGCTGACCTCGAGTGCCACCAGGACGATCCGTTCGTGGAGCACTTCGTGATGCCGCAGATTCGTGAGAAGGCTCGTAGGGGTCGCGCCGGCTACAGGGTGCAGATAGACCCCGGTGCCCGTTACACGCTGTTGCGGATTCTCGATGATCGACTCGATGAACCGATCGATTGGCAGCTCGTTGCGCTCAAGGCGAGCGGCGAGAAGGTTTCGTCCTCGCTTCCAGGTCGTCATCAACGTGAAACCCAGGATTCCGACGGCAAGTGGGAACCAGCCGCCGGCAGGAATCTTTGTGATGTTGGCGGCAAAAAACAGAGAGTCGAAGATCAGAAACAGGGCCGTGAGGCCGGCTGCCTTGCTGTTTGACCATTGCCAACGGTCTCGCATGATCACGTAGAGCAACATTGTCGTGATCACCATCATGGTCGCGACTCCCACGCCGTATGCAGCGGCCAGATTGCTGGACGAACGAAACGCAAAAACGAGAGCGACCGATGCGATCATCAACATCCAGTTGATGCCGGAAACGTAGATCTGGCCGGATCTGGTTGATGATGTGTGATGGATGCGCTGGCGGGGCAGATATCCGAGCTGTATCGCCTGGGAAGTCAGCGAGTAGGCGCCGGAAATCAAGGCTTGTGACGCGATGACCGTCGCGGCGGTTGCCAACACAACGAGCGGCAGGACCCCCCAGGAGGGGGCGAGACCATAGAAGGGGTTGTCGATGGCGGCAGGGTCCTGGAGGAGGAGCGCTCCCTGTCCGAAGTAGTTGAGGGTGAGGGCCGGAAAGACGAAGCCGAACCACCCCAGTTTGATCGGAGTTGGTCCGAAATGACCCATATCTGCGTACAAAGCCTCTGTGCCCGTCACGACCAGGAAGACTCCGCCGAGTGACAAGAAGGCGAAGCCTGGCTTTTCGAAGGCGAATGTCAGCGCCGAAAGCGGATTGATCGCCGCGAGCACGGAGGGATTGCTGACGATTTGTAGGAGTCCGAGAGCCGCAATGATTGCGAACCAAAGAACCATGACCGGACCAAAAAGGCTCCCGAGCGTTGCGGTGCCGCGGTGTTGATTGGCGAACAAAGCGACCAGGATCAAAGAAGCAATCAGCAAGACCCAGGGTTCCAGACCGGGGACGGCCACCTCGAGACCCTCGACGGCCGAGAGCACCGAGATGGCCGGGGTGATCATTCCATCTCCGTAGAGCAGGGCCGTGCCGAACAAGCCAACGGCGATCATGACGAACCTGCTGTTCAGCCTCGATGTATCGCTGTGAATGAGGAGAGACGTGAGGGCGAGAATTCCCCCCTCGCCATCGTTGTCTGCCCGGAGCACGAACAGCAGGTATTTGATCGAAACCACGAGCACCAGAGACCAGAAGATGAGCGACAAAATCCCGAGGATCGATTGCTCGGTCACGTCCAGGCCACCTACTTTGAATGCTTCTCGAAATGCGTAGAGCGGACTGGTGCCGATATCGCCGTAGACGACACCGAGGGCACCGAGCGTCAACAGAGCAAGGCCCCCGCGGTCCTGTGCGCCGTCACGTTTGGCAACCGGCGAAGCGTTATGCCGGTTGGTCATCGAATCCCGGCGGGTTGGAAGGTGAATTGCCCGTTCAAAACGGCTTTCATGTGAGCAGCGCAGCCTATGTCATAGGATGCGCGTCGTCGATCGCAAAGCTGCCGTGATCGATCGTAAACTTCCGATCTCGTCTCACGAACACTTCTACGCCAGGCGGATGAGCCACAAGGTCGAAGAGATCGGCAAGGAGCGCAAGCCATGACGCTTCTCCGGAGAATCCGGCATAGACGAGTGTTTCACGTTGGACGACCGCGGGACTTTTGTCGAGGTAGGAGTCTCCACTGTACCGGGCCAGGACCTCGGCATCGCTGACCTCGAGGACATCTGTCCACACGCCGGCCTCGGTTCCCCACGGATCTACCGACAACGGATCCGGCTGGCTCAGGTGCTCGGACACCCGGGCGCCCAACCTGGTGGCGAGGCCCCCCGGAAGGGGCGAAGCGCTCCAGGCGTAATGCTCGTCGATGACGAGACTGCGCGGTCCGAGCACAACAAGCCCTCCGGCATCCAGGGCTCGAGTCAAAGCAGAGATGCGCTCCGGAGTAGTGATGTGAAGGGCCGGGGCCAGCACCGCATCGAATTCGGTGAGGTCGCTTGTCGGATCGACAATGGCAACCTCGAGACCCAACCTTCGTGCCGCTCGATACGCTCCCATCTGTAGGGATCGATGAGTGATGCCCTTTCGGTGTGGGTTGATCTCGATGGCCCAGCTGTCTGTGTAGTCGTGCAGCAACGCCACCCGCGGTTGCGGTTTAGTGAGATCGGTTTCAAGGATGTCGCCAATGGTGTTGCGAATCTCGCCTACCGCGGCAGTCTCTGATCTGTCCTGCCGCAGGAGACCAGAGTGATACATCTCCTGACCATGCCGGGCTGCCCGCCAACGAAAGAACAGCTGGGCGTCGAAGCCGTGCAAAGCTGCTTGCCACATCCAGACACGAACCCGGGCCGGCGGCACCGGCGGGTTCGTCTCGGTCCAGTTGATGGGACCGGGTTGTTGCTCCATGATCCACGCCTCACCTTGCGGCCCGGCAGCTCCTCTGGTCAGGTCGAGAAGGTATGCCGTGACGATCGGATCCGATGGGCCGTCTGGATAGTTGTCCATCGAAGCCACCCCGCCCAGCCGTGCCGCCGCTCGCTGATCAACCGCCGTGTCCTCGTTATAGAAGTTGGTTGTGACGGGAAGCTCCGAACGGGTTTGGAGTATCTCGAACTGGACTTTCACGAAATCGATCGTCTGGTCAGAGGCGAACTGTCGATGTGCCAACTCGAGCGAGGGGTTGTGGCTCGTCAGCGTCGGAACCGGCAGCCGGATGGAGGCGAAGTCGGGATACGTCTGCGACCAGAACGCGGTGCCCCACTTCTCGTTCAGCGTTTCGATTGATCCATAGCGCCTCGACAACCATCCGGTGAATTGCTCCTGACATTGGTCGCACCAGCATCGGGCAGAGTCGTGGTTGCCGATCTCGTTGTCCACCTGCCATGCGGCAATCGCCGGATGCTCGCCGTATCGCTCGGCGAGCATGGATGTGATCAGCGCCGCTTCCTCCCGATATTCCACCGACGTCGGACACGTGTGTCGGCGCGAGCCGTACGCACGCCGCTTGCCATCGGGCCCGACCGAGAGGATTTCCGGCCGTTCGTTCATGAGCCAGACGGGAGGCGTAGCGGTGGGGGTGCACAGAACTGCTGCCATCCCGGCGTCAGCGATGGTATCCATCGCAACATCGAGCCAGCCCCAGTCGAACTCGTCCCGTTCGGGTTGATAGGAGGACCATGCGAACTCGCCGATACGAACCAACTCGAAGCCGATGTCTCGCATGAGAGCGACGTCATCGCTCCAGTCTTCCCGGGGCCATTGTTCCGGATACCAGCAGACGCCAAATTGCATCGGCAGATCCTATTGGTGGGGCTCCCGCAGGGCCCGGCGCATGATTTTGCCCGAGGTGGTTCGGGGAAGGGAATCGAGGTATTCGATCGCCCGAGGGACTTCGTGGGCCGCGAGCCTGGTCCTGACGTGCTGCTGGAGTTCTCGCGTGAGATCTCCCGACGGGTGATACCCGTCACGCAAGACCACGAACGCTTTCGGGACCTGACCGCGCAGCTCGTCAGGGACGCCGACGACGGCTGCCATGGCTACAGAAGCATGCCCCAGCAGCGATTCCTCGATCTCTCCCGGACCGATCCGGTAGCCCATGGACATGATGACGTCGTCCTTGCGTGACGAGAACCACAGGTAGCCATCTTCGTCTTCGATACCAAGGTCCCCGGTGAGCAGCCAGGATCCCCGATATTTGTCGCTGTCGCTGCGATTCCAATAGCCCAGCATCGTCACCGGGTCAGGAGTCCGGACGCAGATCTCACCGAGCTCGCCGATTACCCGTGAGCCGTCTTCTGCGAACACCGCGACATCGTGGCCGGGCAAGGGCCGTCCCATGGAGCCTGGGCGGGTGGGCCACACCGAGCTGCAGTTGCCCACCACGAGGTTGGCCTCGGTCTGGCCATAGCCCTCGTTGATGTTGCACCCGAGGTGAGAGCGCGCCCATTCGAGGAGTTCTGCTCCGAGTGGTTCTCCGCCGGTGAAAATGGCTCGCAAACTGAGATCGTCGGAGCCAACACCGGCAGCCCGCATCATCTTCAGGGCGGTCGGCGGGAGGAACGCCAGGGTCACGTTTTGATCGACCATGAGCCGAACGGCTGAAGCCGGCTCGAAATCGGCGTTGGTGGTTACAACGGACATGCCGTAATACCACGCCGGGATGAGAACATCCATGAGGCCGCCAATCCAGGCCCAGTCGGCCGGTGTCCAGATGACGTCGTCTCGCGAGGGAAATTCGTAGTAGCAATCGAATCCAGTGAGGTGTCCGAACAGCGAACGATGGGGGAGAAGCGCTCCCTTCGGAGGTCCGGTGGTCCCAGACGTATAGATGAGATAGGCCGGATCTTCCGCCTTTGTCTGAACCGGTTCGACTGGGTCAACTGCTAGAAACTCGTTGAACTCCGTTTCGGTGGAAATGATGTCGAGATCGGGAGCGGCTTCGGAAACGTTCTCGATGTGGTCGGGACTGACGATCGCCAATCGTGTTCCGCTGTCGTTGAGCCGGTAGCGAAGGGCATCGGGTCCGAACAATGATGCCAACGGAACGCTGATTGCACCGGCTTTCCAAATGCCGAGATGGCTGACACCGGTTTCCCACGACTGGGGTGCAACGACCGCAACCCGGTCTCCTTGTTGAATCCCAAACTCGACCAGGGCTGCAGCCAGCCGGCTTGATGTGTTGTTCAACTGTTCGAACGTGTAGTCGACGCTGGTGTTGCCGTCCACGACCCGAAGCGCGATCGACGAATCGGCCGGCGTGGAACAGGCGGCTCCCATATTGAGACGCCCGGGGATATCCCACACGAATTGTTCTCGCATGGTCGCGTAATCCATTCCAGGCTCCAGCAGTCGCCGGGGGTTGGGGAGAGCCATCTGCCGAGGATACGAGATCTCACATCGCCCGAGCAGAAACCTGCTCTTTTCGGTTGACAGGCATACGGTTTGAGCATACGATTAAAGCAAATGCTTAAACCGAACGCTCAAACCCCACATACCCGGTCTCAGATCAAGCGACGGACGCCGAGAACGAAGACGTTTGGCAAGTGGTTGATCGAGGCGCTCTGGCGGGGAGCCGTGTCCGGCACCCTGTTCCTGATTGGCCTGATGATCGTAAACGGCGAGTTCGCGTCAGCCATCGCAGCCCCGTTTTTCGGAGCGATCTTCGGACCCGTGCTTGCCGTCATTTTCGGCACACCCGTATTTGCGTTCGTCGCACTCATGAACCGTCGAAGCCCAAAGCCAACGGCGGTCACCGCCACCATCGTGGGCAGCTGGTTCTGGTTTCTCGGATTGTGGCTCTATTCGGCGGAGCCTTCGCTCGGGCGGGCAGCTCTCGTCTCCTACCTCGCATTGGCCACGTGGTCTGCCTTGGCCGGCGCCCGCCGGGTCGACCGAAAGGTGAAGCGAGAGGCGATTTTCACTGTCGACGATTCCTGGGATTTTCCCGAGGAACCTCGAAGGTCCGGGCCGTTTCTCGACCCCACCGCTCATGTTTCAACTGCGGATGTTTCCAAGGCACGGGATCCGAAGAAAGAAAACGAAAGGAGTCGCAATGGAAGCGACAACACAACTGCTGATCGTCTACGTCCTGTACGGGGTCGTGGCGATCTATCTGGTGGTCTGGCTCGCCAAGACCCTGTACAAGAACGGCGAGACGTTTCTCATGGACGTGTTCAGCCGTCGCAAGGAGTTGGCGCAAGCGCTGAACCGGATGCTCGTGACCGGGTTCTACATGCTGAACCTGGGATACGCCCTGCTTCTCCTGCCGGGCGAACGCCCCAACTCGGCCGTGGAGGCGAGCGAGCTGTTGATCAGCAAGCTGGGCATTCTGCTGGTGAGCCTGGGCGTGATCCATTTCATCAACATGATCGTGTTCTGGCGCATCCGAAGCCGCAAGGCGCTCGAGTCAGCCGCACCGCCGGTCCTGCATCGAGGCGTTCTCGAACCGCACGTCGAAGCATGACGAGCCCGGCGTCGATCACAGTGTTGTATGACCCGAACTGCAACCTGTGCCGTCGCTCGGCTCTCTGGTTGACGCATCAGCCGGGATACATCCCCATCGAGGTCATGGCGGCCGGGTCCCCGGCCGCCATCGATCGATTCGGTGACTTCGGCAAGCTGGGAGACGACATGGTCGTGGTCGCCGACGACGGACGGATGTGGTGGGGCTCGCCAGACGCCTATCTCGTGTGCCTGTGGGCGTTGCGCAAGTGGCGGCCGTGGGCAGAGCGATTGTCCAGCCCGGTTCTCGCAGGGTTGGCCGGCGGGTTCTTCAAGCGAGTATCCACCCATCGGATGGCGATCGGGGCCATACTTGGACCACCGAAGTGCGCAGACTGCGTGCCGGCCAAGTGACGGCCGTCTTCTCGGATAGTCGGGACAACTCGATGGACACCAAAGAACGAATCGTGCTGGCGGCGATCGAAACCCTCAAGACCGAGGGCATCACCGGCGCCAGCGCCCGGGCCATCGCTCGTGCCGGCGACTTCAACCAGGCGCTCATCTTCTACCACTTCGGCTCGATCGATGAGGTCCTGATGGCTGCCATCAGCTACACGAGCCGGCAACGCATCGAGCGCTACAAGGAGCGATTGAAGGGCTTGAAGACGCTGCCCGAGCTGGTCGCCATCGGCTCCGAGCTCCATCACGAAGACATGAACGAAGGCAACCTGACCGTACTCACTCAGCTCATGGCGGGCGCCGCCGGCAACGACGAGATGGGCAAACGTTTGCGAGACGAATTCCAACCATGGATCGACGTCGTGAACGAGGCGGTCACCGCAGTGCTGGAAGGAAGTCCGCTGGCCGGCCAGTTCCCGACCGAGGACCTGGCCTATGCCATCTCCTCCATGTTCCTTGGAGCCGAGCTCCTCACCCATCTCGACAAAGACCAGGCAAACGAGACCCTCTTCGATTCCCTCGGCATGTTCGCCGATATGGTCCAAAACCTCCTGGGCATGTCAGCCCTGTTCGGCGACACAACGTAGCCACCGTACCGCTGCTCGCGGTACCGCTAATAATGCCGCACACCCACCCGT
>JBFGAX010000080.1:0-11697 GCA_041567895.1 Acidimicrobiia bacterium | reverse complement strand
GTGACCGACAAGATGGCTCCGGCCGTCAAGCGGCTCTATGACCAGATGCCCGATCCAAAATACGTCATTTCGATGGGATCGTGTTCGAATTGTGGCGGTCCATACTGGGATTCGTATTCGGTGACAAAGGGTGTCGATCAGATCATTCCGGTCGATGTCTACGTCCCGGGTTGTCCACCGCGTCCCGAGGCGTTGATGGAGGGCATCATCCTCTTGCAGGAAAAGATCCAGGGCGAGAACGTCAAAGAGAAGTGGACCGAGCGTGACCACGAACCAGTCTGACGAGGCAGCGGAAGAGCCCGGGGCCGAAGATGCCGTGGCGGAGGCGGCAGACGCAGAGCCGGAAGCCGCTACCAGCCGAACGGCTGAGATCGCGGAGCGCTTCGCCACACTGGTCGACGCCGAATCGTGGAGTGCGGATCACGGACTCGCCAAGATTCGGGTTTCGAACGACCAATGGGTGGGAGCGGTTTCGGTGGCGCACCGCAACGGGATGCCCTTCCTCTCGTTCTTGAGTGCGGTTGACTGGTCGCGAGATGTGGCCGTCGGCGATCCTCTCAGTGATGAGAATGTCGAAGAGCGATATGAGCTCCTGATTCGGCTGTCTTCTCTCTCGAGCGACGATGCCATCACGCTCAGCACCGATCTCGACAAGGAGGCTCCTGTCATTGATTCGCTGGTTCCGGTGCTGCCAGGTGCCAACTGGCACGAGCGTGAGGCACACGAGATGTTCGGCATCGAGTTTCGCGGACATCCCAATCCGAAGAAGCTCTATTTGCCTGACGCGTTCGAAGGCTTTCCGTTGAGGAAGTCATTTCCGTTGTTGAGCCGCGAGGTCAAACCCTGGCCGGGCACGGTTGACGTCGAGGCGATGCCCGAATCCGCCGGACCTTCCACGGAAAATCCGGAGGCCACGGATGGGAACGACGAAGAGGGGGTGACCGATGCAGACGCTTGATCCGACAGCTCTCGCTCATATCTCCGAGGTATCGGTTTCGGTGGAGCTTCAAACCGCCGATATGACCTTGAATATCGGTCCGCAGCACCCTTCCACGCATGGTGTGTTACGCCTCGTGGCCAAAGTCGATGGCGAGCGGGTCTCATCTGTGGAGCCCGTGATCGGATACATGCATCGCGGCTATGAGAAACTGGCCGAGGTTCGTACCTATCCCCAGATAACCGCACTCGTCAACCGGATCGACTGGGTTTCGGGATTCGCGAACGAGATCCCGTTCATCGTCGCTGCTGAGCGCTTGATGGGCCTCGAGGTGCCCGAACGAGCCCAGTACATCCGCCTGATCTTGACAGAGATGGCGCGCATCTCCTCTCACCTCATATTCATGTCGTCCTATCCGCTGGAGATCGGAGCCGCGACCCCGCTCATGCATGCACTCCGTGAGCGTGAGCGTGTACTCGATCTCCTGGAGTCGGTCACCGGCGGCCGGTTTCATCCCAACTTCAACCGGCTCGGCGGCGTCAAGCCTGCTGCGGGTGCGGGTGCCCAGACGAAGAAGGTCGTGCAGGACTTGCCGCAAGGCTTCTTGCAGGACACAAGAGCCGCCATGGTCAAGATATTCGAGATCTGCGATGATCTCGAGGGCCTGGTGACCGGGAATGAGATCTTCCAGGCCCGCACCGTCGGCATTGGCGTGATGTCTGCCGACAGGGCAGCCGCGTTTGGTGTCAGCGGTCCCAATCTTCGAGCTTCAGGTCCCGATTTCGATCTCCGCAAGCACACCGACTATTTACCGTACGACAAGTTCGAGTTCGACATCCCTATTGGTCGCAACGGCGACTGTTTCGACCGCTACAAGGTTCGGCTTGAAGAGATCCGGCAGAGCGCTTCGATCATCAATCAGGCGGTCGACACGATTCCGTCGGGTCCGCTTCAGGCCAAGGTGCCGAAGATCATCAAGGTCCCGGCCGGTGAGATCTATGTCAGGGCCGAGAATCCCAAGGGAGAGATGGGCTATCACCTGATTTCGGACGGCGGTCGGGTGCCATACCGACTCAAGATCAGGTCGGCATCGTTTTCCAACCTCTCGGTTCTCTCATGGTTGCTGGAAGACCAGCTCGTGCCTGATCTCATCGCCATTCTGGGCAGCCTCGACTTCGTTCTGGGAGATGTCGACCGATGATCGTGGTACTCGCGGTCGGCTTCTGGGCGGGTTTGGCGCTCAAAATCGGCATCATGGCAGCCATCGTTCCCGTGGTGGCGCTGCCGATCATTTTTGCCGAGCTCAAGCTGTCCGCACACATGCAGCACCGGATCGGACCGTACTTCGCAGGTGGAAGGTACGGGTGGGCCCAGCCGTTGGCAGACGGTCTCAAGTTCTTCCAAAAAGAAGATCTGGTGCCCGATGCCGCCGACAAGATGGTCTACAAGATTGCTCCCTACCTCGTCTTAGCGGCTGCGCTGGCCGTGTTTGTCGTCATCCCGTTCGGCCCCGACCTGATCGGACGCGATCTTGATCTCGGCATCTTCTTCGCGCTCGCGATTTCTTCTATTTCCACCATCGGCATATTGATCGCCGGGTGGTCGTCGGGCAACAAGTACTCGCTGATCGGCGGGTTGCGAGCAGCCGCCCAGCTCATCGCATATGAGCTGCCTCTCTTTCTGGCCGTGGTTGGCGTTGTAATACAGGCCCAGACCATGTCGATGATCGGCATCATCGACGCCCAGGCCGAGTATCAGCTCTTCGGCCTCGAGATCGCAGGCAACGCGATCGCGATCCCGTATGTCTTCCCCCAGTTCATCGGGTTTGTCATTTTCTACATCGCGGCGCTGGCCGAACTCAGCCGCACGCCGTTTGACATGCCGATTGCCGAGTCTGAACTCGTCATGGGTTACCTCACCGAGTACTCCGGATTCCGGTTCGCTGTCTTTTTCATCGGTGAGTACATCGGGATTTTCACCATGTCGGCCATCATGGCCACGCTGTGGCTCGGAGGCTACGACCCGCTGTTCTTTGATCTCAATGGCCTCAACGACATAGCTGCCAACGCCATCGGTGCTCTGGTGCTGTTCGGCAAGGTGGCAATCCTGGTTTTCCTCATGATCTGGATGCGTTGGACGTTCCCACGCTTCCGTGAAGACCAGCTTCAGGATCTGGCCTGGAAAATTCTGATTCCGTTGGGACTCGCAAATATTGCCGTGACCGCGTTCTTCAAGGTGGTGCTCTAGTGACTACGCGCAGCATGATTCCGGGCCTCGCCAAGGGCATGTGGATCACCCTCAAGACCCTGTTCAAGCGGACGCCCACGGTCCAATATCCACTCGAGAAAGAGATTCCGGTCCCACGTGCCCGGGGAGTGATCGCGCTCGACACCGAAGCCTGCACGGTCTGCATGCTGTGTTCTCGCGAATGTCCCGACTGGTGCATCTATATAGAGGGTCACAAAGAAGAACAACCACCGTCGAAACCGGGAGGGCGCCCCCGCAGCCGTGCCACCCTCGATCGATTCGACATCGACTATGCGCTTTGCATGTACTGCGGAATCTGCGTCGAGGTTTGCCCGTTCGATGCCCTCTTCTGGTCTCCGGAGTTCGAATACTCCGAGTACGGCATTTCCGAGATGTTGCACGACAAAGAACGCCTGACCGATTGGCTCGCGACCGTTCCCGATCCTCCGGCACTGGAGAGCTGATGGATTTCTCGCTTGCAGGCAATTGGGTGTTTTTGGTGCTCGCCGTCGTGATCACGGCTGCCGCCATGTACACCGTCAGCACGCGGAACGTGGTGCATGCCGCCCTTGCGCTCGTAACGACGATGGCTACGGCCGCGGCCATCGTGATCATGCTGGGAGGCGAGTTTGTCGGATGGGTGATCGTGCTCGTATATATAGGCGCGGTCGTCGTGTTGTTCTTATTCGGCATCATGATCACGCGAGCTCAAGTAGGCAAGGCAACCGCCCTCGACCATGAGGGCAACGTGCGGGTCATGGCCGCGGTGGTCGCCGGCATGATGTTTGCTGCGATCACGTACGGGATTGTCGAGCTGTTCGGCGACGCCCGGCTGCCCGAAGAAGGCGTGGTCCGCACGGCGGACATCGCCGACTCCATGTTCGGAAGGTTCGTGATTCCTTTCGAAGCGGTCTCTTTCGTTCTGCTCGCCGCCTTGATCGGTGGCATCGTGCTCGCCAGACGGGATGAGGAACGATGACCATCGCCCAGTTCGCAGTTCTCGGTGGCCTGCTGTTTTCCGTCGGGGTTTATGGCGTGCTGGTGAGACGCAACGCGGTGCTCGTGCTTCTTTCTGTCGAGCTCATGATGACGGCCGTCAACATCAACCTCGTGGCCTTTGGCCGGTTCTACGACAACATCTCCGGTCAGATTTTCTCCTTGTTTGTCATCGCAGTAGCGGCAGCAGAAGTTGGCATCGGGCTCGCGATCGTGCTCTTGATCTTTCGCAATCGCTCCTCGGCGAACGTCGACGAATTGGACCTCTTGCGATGGTGAACCTGGCGACCCTCGCGCTGTCGGCCGGATCCCTCGTGGCAGCGGCCGAAGAAGAAGGCCACAGTATCGAGCTCAGCGATGGCGGACTGCTCGCCCAGTACGCATGGCTGATGGTGGTGCTGCCATTCCTGGCGGCTCTCTTCATAACGCTCTACGGCAAACGCACTCCCAGGGGAGGCGCCTGGATTGCAGTGGGTACCGTCGGTTTTGTGCTCGTCTACGGCCTGATCTTGCTGATCAGCCATTGGGCAAACCCGATTGCGCACACCGAGAACTTCAACATCGCAACAATCGGCCAATTCGATATCGAATGGGGCGTCGTCGTCGACGGCTTGTCCATCATGATGTTCTTCGTGGTTGGTGCGATCGCAACGGCGTCGTTCACCTACGCCGTCTCGTACATGGAAGGCGACATCCGTGAGACGGCATTCTGGGCCTCGTTCAGCCTGTTCGCAGGCGCGATGCTCGTTCTCGTATCGGCCGCCAACATCCTGCAGATGCTGGTCGGATGGGAGCTGGTCGGCCTGGCCTCCTATCTGCTCATCGGCCACTACTGGGAAGAGAAGGAGAACTCGTCGGCAGCGATAAAGGCGTTCCTCGTCAACAAGGTCGCCGACGTCGGTCTGATCATCGGCGTGTTGATCCCGGCACTCATCGTTGGTTCGTTCCGTTTTCACGACATTCTCGGTGCGGCAGTCGAGGGCAATCCCGGCCTCGTCAAATACGGATTCATCATCGGTCTGCTGCTCTTCATCGGGGCGATGGGGAAATCGGCTCAGTTCCCCTTCCACGTCTGGCTGCCGGACGCGATGGCCGGTCCGACACCGGTGTCGGCGTTGATGCATGCAGCCACCATGGTCACGGCCGGTGTCTACCTGCTGGGCCGCATGTTCCCGTTCTACAACTCGGTGGCAATCGACGTGCTACCGATCGTCATGTGGATCGGCGCGATCACCATGTTCATTGCTGGTCTGCTGGCCATCGTGCAGGACGACATCAAACGTGTTCTGGCATACTCGACGGTCTCCCAGCTGGGATACATGGTGGCCGCCATGGGTGCCGGCGCGTATACGGCCGGGCTGTTTCACCTGTTCACCCACGCGTTCTTCAAGTCGCTGTTGTTCCTCGGGGCGGGTTCGGTGATCCACGCCGTCCATTCGAACAACATGTCGGACATGGGCGGGTTGCGCAAATACATGCCAACGACCTTCTGGACCTTCGGAATCGGCAGCCTGGCATTGGCGGGATTCCCGCTCCTCGCCGGGTTCTTCTCGAAGGATGAAGTGCTGGCCTCTCTCAACTACGCCTCCAGTCACGGAACACCGAGCGCGACATTTGTCATGTGGATCGGCATCGTCACTGCCTTCATCACGGCCTTCTATATGGCCAGGGCCGTATTCCTCACCTTCTTCGGCGAGTACAAGGGCGATCCGGCCCATGAGCCGCACGAGTCGCCACGCTTGATGACCGTGCCGCTTCAGGCGTTGGCGGTCGGGGCGATCGTTGCGGGCTACTTCAACGTCCCGGGCATCTTCACGCCGTTTACCGACTGGCTTTCCGGCCGCGAGTTCGCCCCCGGCGATCACCACGCCGAAAGCTTCGATATCTTTGTGCTGGTGGTCGGCTCGCTGGCGGGACTGATCGGAATCGCGATCGGCTACACCTTCTTCTTTGCAGACGGTGAAAGTCAGGAAGCCCGGGATCGGCGTTTCCGGCTTCCAGGGCCGATCCACACCCTGCTGGTCAACAAGTACTACATCGACGATTTCTACATGCTGATCGTCAACTTCATCAAGCGTCCGCTCGCCAATGCCGCCAACTGGCTCAATGGCCTCATCGACGCCGCCGTATCCGGAACCGGGATCCTCATGTCGATGCTCGGCAAGTTCGTGTACGAGGGTCTCGACCAGCGCGGCATCGACGCGTCCATCAATGCAATCGGCGGGGGGACCGGCGAAGCCGGTGGTGCCCTCCGCTATGTCCAGACCGGCAAGGTTCAGCAGTACGCCGCGGCGTTATTCATCGGGGTGTTATTGCTGGCCGTGGGCTTTTTCATCGTTACGAGCAGGTAGGAAGGAACAGATATGGAATGGTTCGATAGCGGCTGGGGCCTGACCCTCATCGTCTTTGTCCCCACCGTGGCGGCCGCCATTCTGTTGGCCATACCCCGCAGCGAAGAAGGTGCGGCCAAGATGATCGCCCTGGTGGCGGCGCTGATTTCCTTTTTCTTGAGCGTCGTTGCGATATTCCAGTTTGATTTCAGCCGGGCCGAACAGATGCAACTCGGCAACAAGCTGGAATGGATCACTTCCATCAATGCCAATTACGCCATCGGCGTCGACGGCATCAGCCTGCCGTTGATGGTTCTCTCAACGTTTGTGGTCGTCCTGGCCATCATCTATTCGTGGGATCACTGGCCAGAGCCGCACAACCCCAAGGCCTTCTTGATCCTCACCCTGTTCTTGGCAACCGGGATGGCGGGAACATTCATTGCCCGTGATCTCGTGCTGTTCTTCATCTTCTTCGAGCTCGTGCTGCTCCCGATGTACTTCATGATCGGCGTCTGGGGAGACAAGCAGCAGGTCACGCTTCCCATCGTCAATCGGGTGGTTGAGATGCGGCTGTACGCATCGATCAAGTTCTTTCTGTTCACCCTGTTCGGTTCCGCCTTCATGTTGCTTGGCTTCCTCGCCCTGTACTTCAAGAGCGGCGACAGCCAGCTCGGGATCCGAACGTTCGACATCGAGGTGCTGAGCGATATCGCAAGCCGGGTGGATCCCGGATTCCTGGGGACTGCTGCTCCGTGGATCTTTGCGGCTCTCTTCCTCGGGTTCGCGGTGAAGGTTCCGATGTGGCCACTACATACCTGGCTGCCGGACGCCCATACCGCAGCTCCCACGGTCGGCTCGGTGTTGCTGGCCGCCATCTTGCTGAAGCTCGGTACCTATGGATTTGTGCGGATCAGCCTGCCGATCCTTCCAGAACAGTCGATGAACTGGGCGCCGATCATCGCCATTTTGGCCGTCATTTCCATCATCTACGGCTCGCTGGCGTGTCTGGCCCAAACCGACATGAAGCGACTCATCGCCTTCTCGTCGGTCGGCCATATGGGGTTCGTGATGCTCGGCATCTCGACCATGACAACCATCGGTATCAACGCGGCCGTCATCGGCATGGTCGCACACGGAATCATCACCGGCCTGTTGTTCTTCGTTGCAGGCTCGATGTCGCATCGATACCACACACGCGAGATGTCTCGCCTGGGAGGCAACCTCAAGTTGATGCCGGTGATGGGCGGAATCCTCGGCTTTACGGCCATGGCGTCACTGGGCTTGCCAGGTCTTGCCGGGTTCTGGGGAGAATTCATGGCGCTGGTTGGAGCGTTCAATCCGCTGGCCGGACTCGACCTGACGCTGTTCCGCACCGCAATGGTGATTGGTGCCATCGGAACGGTTCTCACGGCCGGCTATCTGTTGTGGATGCTGCAGAAGGTCAACCTCGGCGAGCCAAAAGCAGAATGGGCCAGCGTCGAGCTTCACGACGTTGAGCGAACAGAACTGCTCGCCTGGGTGCCTTTGTTGGTGGCGATCGTGGCGCTCGGGGTCTATCCAAAGATCGTTCTCGGTGCCACCGACCCCGCCGTTGCCAACATCGTCGAGAACATCACCCGTGCTGTCGGGAGCTAGATGATCGATTACCACGCCCTCGCGCCCGATCTCATCATGGCCGGAACGGTCCTGGTGGTATTGGTCGTCGACATCTTCACCCGCCACGACCGGAAGTACCTGACGGCGCTCACGGCGATGGCCGGGATCGTGGTTGCATCGTTCCCGCTCGTAACGCTTGGGTTCTCCGAGGTGGGCGCCCGCACCATGCTCGATGGCTCCTACGTGGTCGACGAGTTCGCCATCGCACTCAAGGCGTTCTTCCTTTTCGTGGCGTTCGTGACGGTTCTCCTGTCGTTCAGCTATATCGAGGGCGATCGTTATTACCAGGGCGAGTTCTATTTCTTGTTGCTGTCGTCGATTCTCGGTGCCATGTTGATGGCTTCGGCCCGCGACATGGTCACGATGTTCGTTGCCCTCGAACTCGTGTCTGGCCCCGCCTTCCTCATGGCCGGATGGCGAAAAGGGGACGCCAGGTCGTCGGAAGCAGCGCTCAAGATGTTCATCATCGGGGTGCTTTCTGCTGCGGTGTTCCTGTTTGGCATGTCACTCATCTACGGGGCGACGAGTTCGGTGCTGTTCGCCGATATTGCGGCCGTGTTGAGCGCAGCAGATGCTGCCATCCGCCCCGCCATCATCCTCGGCGTGCTGTTCATCCTGGTCGGATTCGGATTCAAGGTGTCCGCGGTGCCGTTCCACTTCTGGGCGCCCGATACCTATGAGGGCGCGCCCACCCCTGTGACCGCCTACCTTTCGGTTGGCTCCAAGGCCGCAGGGTTCATAGGCCTGTTGACGATGCTGTACCAGGCGTTCCGGCCTGTGGCAGACATATGGGGTCCCGCCATCTGGATCATCGCCATCGTGTCGATGACGCTCGGCAATCTCGTGGCGCTCCGCCAGGAGAACATCGTTCGCCTGCTGGCGTATTCGTCGATCTCCCATGCAGGGTTCATGCTCGTTCCTTTCGCCATGGCATGGGTCTATGACGATGCCGGGCTCGATCAGGCATTCTCGGCAACGATCACCTACCTCATCATCTACGGGATCATGAACCTGGGAGCGTTCGGGCTGGTGATAGCGGCCAGTCGGCGCGTGGGATCGGGCAATGTCACGGACTGGAATGGCCTGGGTCAATACGCACCCGACCTGGCGATCTTGCTCACGATCTTCATGTTCTCCTTGGCAGGAGTCCCGCCGTTCGCAGGCTGGTTCGCCAAATTCGAGATGTTCCGATCGGTTGCGAATGCGTTCTCTGGCTCGGAAGGAGCGGTTTGGGCGGCGGTTCTGGCAGGTGCTGCCGCCATCAACGCCGTGATTGCCTTCTTCTATTACGCCAGGCTGGTGGTCGCAGCATGGTTCTTGCCCGTCAAGGAAGGATTCGCGCCTCGCACCGTTTCGGTTGCGCCGTCGCTGGCGTTCGCCCTCAGCATCTCGGCAGTTGCGGTCATGGTGATTGGAGTGTTGCCATGGCTCATCTCCGAGGTTTCGCAGTTCTCCACACTCGTAGCCGGTGGATGAGTCCGTCGTAGCTGACGTCATCGCTCGCTCGGGCCCCATACCGTTCGAGGAATTCCAGCATCAAGCCCTCTACGGTCCCGGTGGATTCTTTGCGGACGGCACTGTGAAATCGACAGCAGCGGGCGATTTCCTCACCAGCCCCGAAGT
Organism: Acidimicrobiia bacterium; assembly: GCA_041567895.1. Lineage (GTDB taxonomy): Bacteria > Actinomycetota > Acidimicrobiia > Spongiisociales > SHLN01 > JABDOU01. Next base: position 1,908 of record JBFGAX010000080.1, on the reverse strand, counting down.
GAGCCCCTGGTTCGGCCGGGCGATTGCGCACTGGGCCAATGAGGTGTTGGCGGATGTCGAAGGTCCGGCCCGGATCGTAGACGTGGGTGCCGGCTCGGGATCCCTGCTGGCGAGCATCGCCCCGCTGGTCCCGGAGACCCTCGCCCTGACCGCGGTCGAGGTGTCACCGCCGGCAGTTGAGCGTCTTCGTGATCTCGGCTTCGAGGTGTTTTCATCTCTCGAGGAGGTTCCTTCCGCTCTTCCCGAGGTGGTGATTGCAAACGAACTCGTCGACAACCTCGTCGTCGCCATTGTTGTACGCACCGCAGACGGCTGGGAAGAACGCTGGGTTGCCAACCACGACGGCACCCTGACGTTCGTGCCGCACCCGTGTCGTCCCGAAGTGGCGGCATGGGCAGACGCGTTCGGAGGAGATGTGCCGGTCGGTGGATTGGTTGAAGTTCAACTCGCCGCGTACCAGTGGTTGACCGACCTGCTGGCCAGACCCGGACTGCGGGCGGCGCTCGTCATCGATTACGGAGAAACCGCCGAGGGATTGTTGCCCAGGCGTACGATGGGGACGCTACGCACCTATCGGGCTCATCACCTTGGTCCCGATCCACTGACGGCACCGGGGGAGACAGATATCACGGTCGATGTGAACTTCACAGCACTCATGGCCGCCGCCGACCAGACAGGGGCGACCGCGTCACTGATGCGTCAGGATGATTTCCTGGCAGCTCAGGGATTGCGGACCAAGCTTTCTGAGTTGCGCCACGCAGAGCTGGCGTTGGCCAGAGAGGGAGAACCGATCGAACGCCTTCGCACGAGATCCGAGGCGACCGATCTCGAAACGCTGCTCCATCCACGAGGCCTCGGAGACTTTCGGGTGCTGGAAGTTCGTCCGCAGGGCAACAATGTCTGAGCATCCGGTCTCGGGTTCGCCTCTCGACCTCGTCGACTTTCGTCACCATGTCGCAGACGGTTACGCAAGGTGGCGAGCGGCCGGAGCCGGTGAGGACGCCTGGTGGGCGTGGCGAGTGCAGCGAGATGAGCTGTTTTCGCTCCATTCCCAGAGCCCCATTCCTGCGACCGAACGAGAACGCTTCTCCGGGCTGCCATTCTTCGATTACGACCCGTCGTGGCGGCTGGTCGGGCATCTGGAGGCTCTTCCCCAAGAGCCGTGGGGGGATTTCGTGCTCGTCGGTCGGCTCTGGTTTGACCGCGAAGGAATCGAGATGTCGCTCAACGCCTATTGGCTCGACACCTACGGCGGCGGATTATTCGTGCCGTTCGGGGATGCGACCAACGGTTCTGCAACCTACGGCGGCGGACGCTACCTGATCGACTCGGTAAAGGGTGCGTATCTCGGCCGGGACGGCAGTGGAGTGATCATGGACTTCAACGGCGCCTACCACCCATCGTGCGTACACGACGAACAGTGGACATGTCCGTTGCCTCCACCCGAAAACCGGCTGGCGATACGGGTGGAAGCAGGGGAGCGCTTGTAGCCGTTTGGCGGCCCCTACAACGTCAAAGGGAAGGAGTACCGGTGTACTCCTTCCCTTTGCGTTGAGCGAACTCCAACCGGTCTCGGGTCTGGTGTGCGATTCCTGGCGTAGCCCAGCCTCCAAAAAGGAGGAAGTTGGGTGCCCACTCAGGAAATGACCGGTTGGTTTACTCCGCCCGCTCACATATTGACCCCCGGACCGTACCGACCCTCCCCCGCCCGTTCCTAGTTCATTCGCTGTCTAGATTTCGCGGGGTCAGACTTTTATTTCCCAGGATCGAAGTAAAATTCTGCCTTCATTCACATAAGGGATAGGTAGTGCAAAATAACGTCAAGACCGTGGCGCTGATGGCCTTCATGGGCGCGCTTCTCGTGCTCGTCGGAGGTGCCCTGGGTGGCCGCGGCGGTTTGTGGTTCGG
>JBFGAX010000079.1:0-12223 GCA_041567895.1 Acidimicrobiia bacterium | reverse complement strand
CTCACGGGCCGGAAAAGCTTGCAGGAAAGAGATGTCGGTTCCCGAACGCTGGGAGGCAACGGAGAGCTCTCGGACCGACTCGACTTCGTCGCCCCACAACTCCACCCGCGCGGGGCCGTCTGCCTGGGCAGGAAAGATGTCTAGGACCCCGCCCCGGACAGCAAATTCGCCTCGAACTTCGACCTGGTGCGTACGCTCGTAGCCGAGAGCGACCAGCTCGTCGATCATCTCGTCGAGATTCACTTCTTCTCCGACGGAAAAGGTGACCGGAGCTACTGGCGAAGGGCTGGGTCGCTGGGTGAACGCTCGCACCGAAGCAACGATGATTCTCGGATCGGGGCCGGCGAGAGCGTGTCTCACCTCGGCCCGGCGACCCATTGTCGCCGTCGCCGGCGAAACCATCTCGAACGGCAGCGTTTCCCATGCCGGTAGGAGAAGAGGGTTTTCGACAAAGAGCGCGAGGTCGTCCGCAACGCTATCGGCGTCCGAGTCGCTCGGCACCACTGCGACCACGTGTCCCGACGCGTGGTTGAACACGCCTGCGAGAAAAAAGGCGCGTAGCGGCTCCGGTACCACGATTCGGCCCGGTGCGGAGTACCTGGATTTCTTCCACGCAGCTACCAGCGGCGCTAGAGGCGCTGACATCGAACACGGGAGGTTACTCGCATGAGGCGTCTATGAACCCGACGGTTCAGAGACGGGTTGTTCCCGCAAGCTGTCGGGCGGCTTCGGCACCATCTGAAACGAGGCGCTCAACTACATCTGCCGCGACTTCAACCAGATAGTCCATATCCGGGCGCTCATCGTCCGAAAAGCGGTGGAGCACGAAGTCGGCCGGATCCTGGCGACCGGGCGGACGACCGACACCGATCTTGATTCGCCAGAATTCGGAACCTCCCATCCGTCTCGCGACCGAGGCAACACCGTTGTGCCCGCCAGTCCCCCGGCTGTGCTGCACCTTGATCTTTCCGAAAGGGGTATCGATGTCATCGTGAATGACCACGATGCGCTCGGCATCCACCGAGAAGTAGCGAGCCATCGGCTGGACAGCAGCCCCGGACTCATTCATGAACGTTGTCGGCGTAAGCAGCACGACCGGAATCTGGTCGATGTGACCGCGCCCGACGTTGGCTGCAGCGCGTTTCGGGGCCTTACCCAGGCCGATATCGTGCCGATCCGCCAGCAGGTCGAGGACCTCGAACCCGATGTTGTGCCGGGTTCCCCGGTACGTGGATCCCGGATTGCCAAGGCCGACGATCAGCCAGGTCTCGCCGTTATTCTCCGCTGGAGTCGCCGTCGCCATCAGCTTCGGCGTCGTCTCCCTCTTCGGCTCCCTCTTCGCCTTCGGCATCCTCTTCGCCTTCAACACCCTCTTCGCCCTCTTCCGGCTCTGCGATAACCGCGCGCGGAATCGTGACAGTAACGAGCGGTTGCTCTTCATCGTCGAGATACGTTACGCCCTCGATGACCGGCAGATCTCCGACTCGGAGAACATCGTTGGTTGCCATCTGCGAGATATCCACCTCAATCGAAGACGGGATCGAATTCGGGAGAGCTTCGATAAGCACGGTGTTGCGAATCGTCTCCACGATCGAATCGTCCTCCTGGACCCCAATTGGCTCACCGACGAAGTCGATGACAACCTCTGCCTCGACGGTTTCGGTTAGCGATACCTTGATGAAATCGAGGTGAACAATGTCACCCCGTACCGGATGGCGCTGAATTTCGCGGGCGAGTGTCGTCACGGACGTACCTTCGACATCGAGATCAATGACCGCATTCGCTCCCGCTTCCGAGTGGAGGACCGCCCAGAGTTCCTGAGCATTGACGGCGACGGACATAGGGGCTAGACCCAACCCGTACACGTTCGCCGGAACCATGCCGGATCGACGTAGGCGGCCTGCCGCACGCGATCCGGCAGCGGATCGTTTTTCGGCTTTGAGAGCGATCTGGCTCACGACAATATCCTTTGACGAAGGCGGGAAGTGACACCCGGTCGATGCGACCGGCGGCCTGCGAAGAGGCGGCCCGCAGTATAGAGATCAGCTCGCCCGGTCGGGAGGCCGTCGTGATATCTCGCGGCCCTATTCGAACAGCTGGTCAGCCAACAGCAGCAGCGCCGCCGTCTTCGTCGGCGAGCAAGCTCATCACGAGGTCTATCAGTGCCTGTGGCTTGAATGGCTTCGTCAGAAAGTCGGTGGCTCCCATTTGCATGGCGTTTTCACGCCACGTCGGGTCTCCGTGGGCGGTCACGACGATGACGGGGAGTTTGCTGAATTGTTCGATAGACCGAAGCTCCCGGAGGATCTCCCACCCGGTCCTTCCGGGAAGTGCGAGGTCGAGTAACACGAGATCGGCCTGGTGTTGCAGAATCGATGAAACCGCAATCGCTCCGTCGCTGACCACGACCACATCGAGGCCTTGTCGTTTGACCCACAACTCCATGGTCAAAGCGATAGCCCGGTCGTCTTCCACGATCACGATCGTCGGTACGACGTTCATCGGTTGTTCCGAACCCATCGAACGAATGCCCGATTGCTGCCAGAGATGGCCCGGTATTTCACGTTGACTCCGGACGCGAACCAGGTTCGCTGACCTCTGCGGAGGGCGTTCTCGTGAATGAAGACAGGAGGATCCCCGGAATCGGGGCGAATGTAGCCAAACCCGCGCTCGGAATCGAACCTATCGACGACGCCGGTCTCGACTCGCCTCGAACCAGCCGTCCCAACAGTGATCTTGCCAACGGTTCCCAAGGCCAGAATGAGCGCCGCCACCATCAGCAGTGGAACTCTCAGCAATTCGATGGTGTACGATCCGGCCTCACCGAGCACTACGAGTGTTCGAACCATTCCGCCGGCATCCGGTTCGGGGGTTGGATTCGCAACACCGGACGCAGAGACTTGTACCGCGTCAATGAGCAAACCTCTCTTCGCGATCGTTCCACCGGCCAGAACGCGAATGGTGACGTCGGTGCTAGCAGTAAGCCCGCCCTCATCAGTCACCGAGATCGTCAGTTTGTGAATCCCGCCTTCCAGGTTTGACTCCTCTACGTCCCACGTCAACAGGCCGGTGACGGGATCGATCGTGGCCCCGGCAGGTATCAGACCGATAAACCCGAAACGTAAATCGTTGACGGGTAGATCTGCGTCGGTGGCGACGAAGCTCATCTCGAGCCTGGAGCCCGCCTCAACGGCTCTATCGGAGGCCAGCGCCAGGGATGGCGGACTGTTGACTTCTCGTACCGTGATAACTGTTGAAATTAGTGCGGTCTGATCGTCCCACCCGAGCGCTTCTACCGTGACGGCAAATACGCCAGGCCCGTCTTCTTCTGTTGGAACCCATCGGAAGTCTCCGCTGACCGCGTCGATCGTCGAGCCCGGGGGACCCTCGATGAGCCGATAGCGGACTTCGGCGTCCGCCACGTCCGGATCGGATGCTACGAATCTGATTTCGACCGGTTGCTCTTCGTCGACCTCCATGTCTGACTGCGATTGAAACGACAGTGGCCGATCAATGGCCTGGAGAGGGGAAGCCTGGAGTGGTATGACGTTTATGTCAAAGACCGCGCTCGTTGTGTCCGTGCCATCTCCCACCGAAACCGTAGCCGTATACAGCCCCGGCTCGATGCCCGGAGGCGGGTTCCAGATGAAGCGGCCCGATCCGTCAATCTGTGCGCCGGTGAGCCCTGATGTCGAGTAGGTGAGCGTTTCGCTATCCAGATCCCAGGCGACGATCTGAACGTCCAGGTTTTCGCCTACCGTGATCTTCTGATCGCCGATAGGACTGATGACCGGTGGATCGTTGACGGCGATGACCGTGATCGCAACAATGCCTGTCGCAAAGCCTCCCTTTCCATCTGACACCGTGTACGAAAAATCATCGGTGCCCGAGAACTCCGGCGGTGGCCGATACAGCAGCCGGTTCTCGCTCGTCGTGACCGTGCCCCCCATCGGTGTGCCGGCGTCAAACCCGGTGATCGACAGGATGTCTCCGTCCGGATCTGTGTCGTTGGCGAGCACGTCCACCAGGATGCCAGTCGGTGCATCTTCGAATATCTCGGCACTGTCATCGGCGGCGATAGGGGGGCGCGGAGTGTCGAGCACGGTCAGTTCCATCACGATCGATGTGTCATCAAGCCCATCGCCGACGGTCAGGACGACGGAAAACGTGCCACTGTCAGAGAAGCCGGGTAGTCCGGAGATGGTTGCCGTGTTGTCACCGTGGTCGGAAAACGATGCCCACGCCGGCAGCCCGGTTGCCGAAATGGTGAGCGCTTGCCCGTCGGCGTCGGACGCCGAGACACCATACGTGAAGGCAACACCTTCGATCGCGATCTGATCGGCAACCGATGCCCACACCGGCGCCCGATTCGTATCCAACACCGTCCAGGTAAACGCATCATCAACAGACAAACTCGGAGACCCATCATCGGTCACCGTCACCACCACCGAATACGAACCAGACGCCCCATAACCCAACGTCCCAGAAATCAACCCCGAACCCGCATCCACACTCAACCCCGGCGGCAACCCCGAACCCGAATACACCAGCCCATCCCCATCAGGATCCGAAGCCCCAGCCGACAACGACACCACATCACCCTCAGCATCAGAACGATCCACCAGATCCTGATCAAACACCGGCGCCCGATTCGTATCCGTCACCGTCCAGGTAAATGCGTCGGTTGCATCGAGAGGGGGGGTTCCATCATCGGTGACGCCGACCTTGGCTGAGTAACTACCGGCGGCCGCGTATGTAATGGTTCCGGAGATGAGCCCGCTCGCCGGGTCGATAGCCAGACCGGGCGGTAGGCCGGTGGCCGAATAGGTGAGACCATCACCATCAGGATCAGACGCCCCCGCCGACAACGAAATCACCGATCCTTCAGCATCAGAACGATCCCCCAGATCCTGACCAAACACCGGCGGATTGTTTCCTGCGCCGCCTGACAGATGGGTCACCGTCGCCGTGGCGCCGACCGCCCAACCGAGTGATCCCACAAAGCTGATTCCAAAAAGCTCATCCGTGGTTCCGCTGGTATCCGGGCTCCATGTGTCGCCGCCATCGCTGCTGTGCAGAATCGTTCCGGAGGAACCGACCAGATATGCATTCGAATCTTCGAACGTGATGTCTCTCAGTCGCTCCGTAGAGCCGACATTGGTCGCCGGAACCCATGAGAACCCGTCAAGGGACCGGATCACCGTGCCGTTGGCTCCCACGGCCACGCCGGTAGATGCGGTCGAGAAGTCGATTGCGTGCAGATCTTGTGTCGAGCCGGATACGAGTTGGATCCAGGTGTTCCCGCCGTTCAGGGTCTTCAATATGGTGCCGCCGAATCCCGAGATGTAACCGATGCTCGCAGTCGGAAAGGTGACACCTGTCAAGGTCTCGGTTGTTGGAAATGAAACGTCCGTCCACGACGATCCACCATTGACCGTGTGGAAGATGGAACCATTGGTTCCGACCACAACACCATTTAGAGCATCAAGAAAATGCAAATCATGTAAGTCAGGAGTTCCCGCTCCCAGACTGATACCTGTCCACGTCGATCCGCCGTCGGATGTCTTCAGGAGGGTTCCGGAATCGCCGACTACATAGCCAACCAACGCGCCCTGCGGAAACTGCACGCCTCTCAGTATCCGGGTGACCGGTGTGCTCTGGGTTACCCAGCTGACCCCGCCGTCCGTGGTCTTGTCGATGCGGCCCGCGTCGCCAACAGCCCAACCGGTGCTGAATGTCGTGAAGAACACATCGCGAAACGTACCGGGACCCGTGCTTTGAACGGTCCAGACTGCTGCCTGCGCAGGGCCAATCGACGATATCGTTAGAGCAAGTACCATCAGCATGGTCAGGCTGGCTCGCCATGCACGAGGATGGCGAATGCGAAGCGCGATATCGCCCGTCATCAGGTCAGGCAACGTCAGACAACGTCGTCGGCGTCGGCAGCTCGTCGGCCGGCCGGACGGGAAGGATCACGATGAACCGGGTCCACCCATCGGTTCGGTCATACCGAATGTCGCCGTTCATACCCAGGGCCAGTTCCCTGGCCGCCGCGAGTCCCATCCCGAGCGTGCCTTGCGTGAGCGGAGCTTCCCCCTGATGAAAATACGCACTGAAAAGCCTGGCAACGTCGGCGTCGGCAATGCCATCGCCGTTGTCGGCAATTACCAACGACACCTGATCGAGGCTGATGGAGCCGAAGATCTCGATTTCGTCTCCGCCATGGCGCTGCGCATTTGAGATCAAGTTGCGTAGAACGTGGCGAAAGCGCGGTCGATCGAACCAACCTGTGAGTTCAGAACGCTCAAACGTGATGTTTGAGCTGTCGGGGAGGCTTGCCACATACTCGGCGACCTCTTCTGTGAGGGAGCAGATTTCGGGATGAAACGTGAGGCTGTTGCCCTCCGAACGAGCCAGGACCAGGATGTCTTCGACCATTCTCGTGAGCTCAATGGCTTCCTTGTTGATCACCGTCAGTAGGTCGGTAGACACCTCGGGGTCCACCAATCCTTCTTCCAGGAGGAGTTCGCTCAATCCGAAGATGCTGGTCAGGGGTGTCCGCAGTTCGTGCGAAACATTGGCGATGAATTCATCCTTGGATCTCGTGATTTCTTGCTCGGCCTCAAGACGGGCGTCGAGTTCAACCTCGGCTACTCGAACCTGGTTCTGAGCAATCCATCGGTACCCAACGATTGCGAGTGCTGGTATCAGTAGAGCGATCAGAAAGGCGGTAGTGCTTCCAGATTGGCCGGTGATTCCACTTGATGCATCAATCGAGGCCTGGGCCTCGTTCCTGACTGCGGTCACCCGGTCCCGCACGGCCTCGAACCGCGCCAGACCTGTCGTGAGACTTTCGCCGGCTGCGCCCACATCGTCACTGTCCAGGTGTTGGACCACCGATGATGCGTGATCCGTCGCCGCCTTCAGGATGGCAGCGAGAGACGGATCCTGATTCCCGACCACCAATAATTCTTGGGAGGCGCTTTCGAGTTTGTCTACGCGCCGGTGTGCCTCCGCGAGAGCCGTCCGCGCCGTATCTCGATCAGCAACGCCCAAAAGAACGTCCTCGGAGAGCAACAATGCCTGGCTCAGAGCGAGCACCGTCAAGTCGTTTGCAGCCAGTACATCCTGTGCCCGACCAAGGCGGATCGCATCGTCACCCACCTGGCGCGCCATGAAAGAATTAGCGAGGAGCAGAGCGCCAACCGCAAGAGCTATCAGCGCTCCGATCGCGCCCCCGATCATCGCATTTCGAGAAACCGCAATGCGTCGCGTCATGTGATTCATTACCAAGAGCTATCGGCTCAAGACATGGCATCTTTGAGGGGTCTCTAGGCAGAAATAGGCAGCCGAAACTCCGGAGCGAGCAGCATTTGTCGAATAGAACGGGCTAGCCGGGTAAGAAACTCAACCGGACGATTCGCTCGGGATTGTCGACGTTGGGATCCACCAGGACAATGGACTGCCACGTTCCGAGCTGCACACGACCTTCTACCACGGGCACGGAGATCGACGGCGATATGAACGCGGGCATCACATGATCGCGACCGTGGCCAAACGAACCATGCTTGTGCGTCCACCGAGCGTCCCTTGGGAGCATGTCATCGAGCGCCGTCCAGAGATCGGTGTCGCTACCAGCTCCGATTTCGAAGATGGCGACGCCGGCCGTGGCATGCGGTACGAACACGTTGACGAGACCATCACCCTCGTCGTGCACAAATTCTGCGACGTCGGACGTCAGGTCGACGATTGCGCTCGCATCACCGGTGCGAACATTGAGAACTGCCCCCTTCACCTAGATGTTTTCGCCACGGAAGAGCTCTGAGACGGAACGGTCTTTGAAGATTGCCTCAATCGTCTCGGCCAGTTGCGGAGCGATCGAAAGAACCTTGATCTTGTCGAGCGAGCGAGCTTCTTCGGTCATCGGAAGGGAGTTGGTGATTACGAGCTCTTCGAGATTGGAGTTCTTGATCCGGTCTATGGCAGGACCCGAGAGAACGCCATGGGTCGCTATGGCCCGCACGCTTGCAGCCCCTCTTCGCGCGAGAAGCTCGGCAGCGGCAACGAGGGTTCCACCGGTGTCGACCATGTCGTCGACAATCACTGCGTGCCGACCTTCGATCTCCCCCACTACCCACAGGGTTTCGATCTTGTTGCGAACATCGGTCCGCCGCCGTTTATATGCAAACGCTACCTCGGCGCCGAGGTGCGTTGCGTAGCGCTCAGCTAGCTTCACACGGCCGGAATCCGGAGCCACGATGACAGGTGGACCGGGCATCGATGTTGACAGATAGTCAACAAACAAATGAAGAGCGGTGAGGTGATCGAACGGGATCGTGGTAAAACCCTGAATCTGGCCGGTGTGGAGATCAAGGGAGACAATCCGGTCTGCACCGGCGGTGACAAAGAGATCTCCCAGGAGACGGGCCGTGATCGGCTCACGGGCGCGAACCTTCTTGTCCTGCCGGGCGTAGCCGAAGAAAGGGGCCACGACCGTGATGGTCCTGGCCGATGCGCGGCGGAGCGCATCGATCATGATGAACTGCTCCATGATGTGATGATTGACGGGGTTGGAGTGGCTCTGGATCACGAAACAATCGGCGCCCCGAACACTGATGTTGAAACGGGTGTAGATCTCCCCGTTGGCGAAAGTGGAGATTTCGACATCGCCCAACTTCGTCCCGAGCAGCTCGGCTACGTCTTCGGCCAACTCGAAGTTGGCCGTGCCGCTGAAGACGAGTCCGCGACGGCTTGGAGAGAATTCCATCATGTGTCTTCTGCCTTTGCTTTGCGCTTGGCAGCGTAGTCAGGTATCTCTTTCTGATCACTGCGTTCCACCGCAAGCGCACCTGGCGATACGTTCTTCGAAATGACCGAGCCCGCCCCCGTCCACGCACCGTCGCCAACCTCAACCGGTGCAACCAGCATTGTGTCTGACCCGATCCGAACATTGTCGCCGATGAGAGTTTGGTGCTTCTCGAAACCGTCGTAATTACATGTGATGCTGCCCGCCCCGATGTTGGAACTCTTTCCGACCCTTGCGTCGCCGATATACGAAAGGTGAGGAACTTTGGCGCCCTCTCCCAGATGGGTGTTCTTCGTCTCGACGAACGTACCGATCTTTGACCCGGACTCTGTCACGGTTCCCGCACGCACTGACGCAAATGGACCGACCTCGCTCCGGGGGCCAATGATGGCTTCTCTGAGAATCGAATACCACACTCTGGAACCTGCTCCGACATGCGAGTCGACGATGAATACCAATGGACCGACGATCGCATCCTCGGCAATCGTTGTATCACCCTGCAGATAAACGTCTGGATAGATGGTGGCCCCGGGTGCCACCCTGGCAGCTGCGTCGATGTATGTCCTGGAGGGATCAAGAATCTTGACACCCGATTCCATCAGTTCTTCGTTGATTCGCATCCGTACAACGGCATCGACGGCTGCCAATTGTCCGAGTGTGTTGATTCCGAGCGAATCTTCCGCTTCTCCGACCATGGCTTCCACTCCTCTGTGTTCGCGAATCAACCCAACCGTATCGGTCAGGTACATCTCTTGTTGGGCATTCTCCGTGGTGAGCTCGCCAATAACCTCGCGGAGAGACGCGGCGTCGAAGGCATACACGGAAGTGTTCACCTCGGTCACGGCCAGCTCGGCTTCCGTTGCATCGCGCTGTTCCACAATTCGCCTGACCGTACGATCGCTGTCCCTGACGACCCGACCGAAACCCGAAGGATCATCGACCTCGGCAGTCAGGACAACAACGCCGGCACCGGTCTCCTGCTGCACATCGATCAGCTGCTGAAGAACCCGTCCACGTAGCTGAGGTGTGTCGCCCGGAATCACAACTATGGGGCCGGTTGCACGGACGCCCGCGTCCAACGCAAGCAATACAGCGTGGCCTGTACCCCGCTGCTGTTCCTGTGTCACCATCCGGATGCCATGCGGAAGTGCCGATCGCACCAGATCTGCTTGGTGACCGATCACCACGATTATGTCGTCGTCTTTCGCCACCTGGCGAGCGGCTTCGACGGACCACAAAACCATGGGACGGCCCGCGACCTCGTGAAGAACCTTGGGCCGGTTCGACTTCATCCGAGTGCCCTGGCCCGCCGCGAGAATGATCACCGTCGGGTTGAGGGCGTCAGGCATGCTCAGATAACTCCTCAGAGCGCATCGTTTATGATTTTGGCTGGGGGGACAGGACTCGAACCCGTACTGAAGGCACCAAAAGCCCTAGTGCTACCAGTTACACCACCCCCCAGTGGGGGCGGCGCAAGTGTAACGGCCAGGTTCAGACCAGCACCACCCCTGATCCGACCGGCTCGGTGGCGAACGAAGCACGGTGTCCAGCGGGAGCGCCCGCCGCAGCGGCATTCGCCTCGTCCCTGTCGAGAAAATATCCAGCGAACGTTGGGCCGCTCCCTGTCATGAATACCGGCCGTGACCAGGCGCTTTCGAGCATGTCCCGCCACTCCGCGACCCCCGGTTCCAGCGCTACCGCAGCCGGATACAGATCATTCCGCAAGGGTGGATAGTCCCGCATGGAAGGCGGAAGGGCGTCGCCTCCGATGGCCGGCCCCTCCGGCTCTCCGAGTTCATCCCACTTCCGGTACACCGCGCCCGTGGACAGCTCGAACGGAGGGGTGACGACTCCGAGCGCAAAATCCTCAGGTAGCGGCTCAATCGGCTTGACGTCATTTCCGCGACCCTCCAGCATCGCGAATCCACCCTGGAGACAGAACACGACGTCGGATCCGAGGTCGGCGGCAATCTCCATCTCAGCACCCAACTCGGCTGAGAAATACTCTTTGGCGAGGACGAGTGCGGCTGCGGCGTCGGCACTACCACCACCGAGTCCGGCAGCGACCGGAAGGCGTTTGTCGAGTCTCAAAACGATCGGCCGATGCGTCAGGGCTCGATTGCGGTATTGGACCAACGCACGCCACGCGAGATTGCTCTCGTTGTTGAGATCTTCGGCCGAACACTCGAACAGATCCTCGTCGCTGATCGCCATGGCTAGCCGGTCGGCCATGTCAACGGATATCGCCAACGAGCGAATCGGGTGATAGCCGTCGCTTCCTTGCGACTGAACGATGAGGTTGAGATTCACCTTGCCATGAGCCAGAGCATTGCGTTCACTCACGAGAAGCCTCCACTATTTGAATCCATTGCTCCGGCTCCAACTGTTCGGGTCTGCTGTTCGAATCTATGCCTGCCACAGCCAGGATGTCGACCACGTCGTCGAAACTCGACCGCAGACTACGCCTGAGCGTCTTTCGTCGCTGCCCGAAGGCCACGGCAGCCAGAGCAGCCGCTTCTGCGGCGTCGGGATGAACAACGCGACGGCGAATCGACACAACGGCAGATTCGACCTCGGGTGGAGGCACGAAGACCTGGGGCGGCACACGGAACTCCAGACGGGGGATACCCCACAGATGGGACACCACCGTCGGCAACCCAAAATCTTTTCCGCCCGGATTGGCTGTGAGCCGATCTGCCACCTCTCTTTGCACCATCACGACCATTGATGTGACGATGGGATGACGACGAAGGACGTCCAGTATCAAGCGCGTACCGATGTTGTACGGCAGATTGGCGACCATCATGGCAGGCCTCTCGAGCCACTCGTCGAGGTCGACTGTTGTCACGTCCTCGAACCGTATTTCGGCGTTCGGGACCGTAGAGCGCAGCACCGGTTCCAACCGCTTGTCGATCTCGAACGCCACAACCTCGGCGCCCGTGCCGATGAGGGCCGCCGTGAGAGCACCGGTGCCTGCCCCGACTTCGACGACGAGGTCTCCAGAGCGTGGATCCGCTATTCGGACGATGCGATCGATGATGTTTGTGTCGACGAGAAAATGCTGACCGAGGCGTTTGTTTGGCGACACTCCGTGGGCAGCGAGCAGTGCTCTGGTCGCACGCGGTGACGTCATGACCCGAAGACCTCGTTAGCGCGCAACGAGGTGAGTCGGGCAACCTCGTCGATCGGGAGATCCCACACCTCCGCAAGGCTTGCGCCAACGAGGCTGACCCGGGCCGGCTCATTTGGCTCGGATCGAAACGGCGGCGGCGACAAGTATGGCGTATCGGTCTCGACCATCACCCGCTCTGGTGGAATCACGGCGGCTCCCCTGCGGACAGTGTCGCCGGTTTCAAAGGCAACGGGACCCGCGAACGAAAACGTAACGCCCAGATCGAGAAACCGGCGCGACCACTT
>JBFGAX010000078.1:0-12450 GCA_041567895.1 Acidimicrobiia bacterium | reverse complement strand
TATGGCTTCCACGCACCGACGATGTCCTGGCCGGTGGCCGGTACGCTCATGATCGAGCCGACCGAGTCTGAGTCACTCGCCGAAATCGATCGTTTCTGTGACGCCATGATCTCGATCCGCGAAGAAATCCGCGAGATCGAGGACGGCAAAGCCGATCCGGTCGACAACGTGCTGCACAATGCTCCCCATACGGCCGCTCAGGTGGCGAGCGACGACTGGACTCATCCGTACTCGAGGGAACGAGCGGCCTACCCCGCGCCGTGGCTCATGTCCTCCAAGTTCTGGCCTGCCGTCAGTCGCATCGACAATGCTTTCGGCGATCGCAATCTCTTCTGCGAATGTGTCCCGGTTGAGGCATACGCCTGAATCAGCTTTCGGAGCGCACTATCGGCGTGTCATTGTGATTGTGAGACGAGTGAAGAACTCAGTGACGGGAGGTCCATGAAAACTGGAGGGTGCCTCTGCGGGGGCGTGCGATACGAGACGACAGGCGAACTCCGCGATATCACCATGTGTCACTGCCGAATGTGCCGCACCCAGACAGGGCTGTATTACGCAGCGACGGAATCGGCTCTCGACGACTTCGCGCTGACGTCGGACATAACGCTCACCTGGTACACATCTTCGGAGTGGGCAAAGCGAGGATTCTGTTCCAGGTGCGGGACCGCACTGTTCTGGAAGGCAGACGAGCACGACCGGATCAGCATCCTGGTCGGGAGCTTCGATGAAGATCCAGGTCTCGTCGTAGGACAGCAGATTTTCACCCGATACAAAGGCGAGTTCTACGAACTCATCTCTGATGTCCCGACCCTGGAAGAGGGACGCTGAGGCCACATCAGAAGCACCCTGAGACACATCACGATATATCGTGATGTGTCGTATACTATTCCTACAACATCCGCCAAGCACCGGCGACCCAGCACAAACCACAGCAATAAGGGAGCACTGATGTCTGCATACGCACAGCATCCCCATTGGGATGTCCCCCCGTTCATCAAAGACATACTGGAGGCCGCTATGACGAACATGTCCGGAGGCCAATGGCAGAGCAAGAGAGGCCGCCGCGGCATGTTCGGACCCGGGTGGGTCATGGGCGGTCCGGCCGGACCCGGTCCGTGGGGCGCAGGCCCCAAGGCAGGTAGAGGCGACGTCCGGCTGGCAATTCTGTTCCTCCTCGCCGAGGAACCGATGCATGGATACCAGATGATGCAAGAGCTCTCAGAGAGGAGCGGTGGCTTGTGGCGGCCGAGCCCGGGCTCGGTGTACCCGACGCTCCAACAGCTCGAAGACGAGGGATTGATCGAACCCCAGGAAGCGGCCGGCAAGCGAGTGTTTGCACTCACTGACAGCGGACGCGACTATCTGGGCAACGTAGGTGAAGCGGCACCATGGGAGAAATTCAACGCCGACAGGAACGACCATTTCGTCGGCCTGCGTGACGCAGCTTTCCAGCTTGGAGCAGCACTGATTCAGGTTGCGACGTCGGGAGACGAGAGTCAGGTCGCGGCGGCCAAAGACATCGTTGCCGACGCCAAGGCCAGGGTTTACGACATTCTCAAACAGGAGGAGTAGCGGCGACCGGATTCGACTCACGATCGATCTGTGCGATCTCATACGCGTCATCTTCTTCCAGGGTTTCCTTTTCGAGAAGCGCGGCGGCGAGAGCATCCAGCTTGTCACGATGTTTGGCGAGCTGCTCCCGAGCCCGGGCCTCACATGATTCGATGATCCGCCGAACCTCTTCGTCGATCAATCGGTGCGTGTGTTCAGACACCTGATCCGACTGGAAAGGGTTGGCGGGTTCGCCTTCTTTCAACACCGAGACCGGCCCGATGGCTCCCGACATGCCCCAGCGGCCCACCATGTTGCGAGCGATCTGTGTGGCCTGGACCAGGTCGTTTTCGGCCCCGGTGGTCCGTTCGTCAAAGATCATCTCCTCGGCGACCCTTCCGCCGAGAGCGCCGGTTATCCGGCCCAGGAGATATTCCTCGGTGTATGAATAGCGATCAGCCTCCGGACTTTGGAACGTGACGCCGAGCGCTCTCCCCCTTGGGATGATCGAAATCTTCCGAACGGGATCGGCGCCGGGCTCCAACATGCCGAGCAATGCGTGTCCCGACTCGTGGTACGCGGTACGCTCGCGATCCGCCTCGGTCATCATGATCTTGCGCTCGGCCCCGAGGACAATCTGTTCGAGGGCGTCGGTGAAGTCGTTCACCTGAACATTGGCATGCCCGCGCCGGGCTGCCATGAGCGCCGCTTCGTTCACGAGATTGCGTAAATCGGCACCGACCATACCCGGAGTCGACGAAGCCAGCACGCCGAGATCGACTTCGGGTGCAAGTGGAACGTCCCGGGTGTGAACTTCGAGAATCTGCTTACGCCCGATCTGGTCGGGAGGCGACACCACCACATGCCGATCAAACCGGCCGGGCCGCATCAATGCCGGATCCAGGACGTCAGGCCGGTTGGTGGCAGCTATGACAATGACTCCTTCATTACCGCTGAAGCCGTCCATCTCGGTGAGAATCTGGTTGAGCGTCTGTTCTCTCTCATCGTGCCCACCGAACGAAACAGCACCTCCGCGGGCACGACCGATGGCATCGATTTCGTCGATGAACACGATCGCCGGCGCCGCCTCTTTGGCTTTGTTGAACAGATCCCTCACCCGACTAGCCCCAACACCAACGACCATTTCGATGAACTCCGAGGCGGCCATCGAAAAGAAGGGGACGCCGGCTTCGCCGGCTACCGCTTTGGCAAGCAAGGTTTTACCCGTCCCCGGCGGGCCACTCAGCAGGACACCGCGCGGAATGGCCGCTCCCAGTTTTGTATAGCGCTCCGGATTTCGGAGAAAATCTACGACTTCGACCAGCTGGTCTTCGGCGTCGTCGATCCCCGCGACATCTTCAAACGTGACCCGGTCCTTGCTCGGTTCGTACTTCTGGGCCCTGCTCGTCCCGAGACCACCGATTCCGGCAAGCCCCTGTCCTGCGCGACGATACATGCTCACAAAGATCCAGAGCAGCAGAAGAGTTGGTCCGAAGCCGAAGAGGAGCTGTTGCCAGAATGAAACCTCGTCGGCCGGCTCCGCATTGACGACGACCTCGTTTTCGATCAGGCGGGCCAGCAGATCATCGTCGGCAAAATCGGGGCGTCGGGTCTCGAATGTCGTCGACGTCAACTCCGGATTCACCGGATCATCGACCGGTTCGGCAAACGAACCCCTGATGTCCTCGCCGCTGGCGACGATGCTCTCGACATTGCCAGAGTCCAGCTCGGAGAGAAACGTCGTATAGGGGACGGTGATCGGAGCTTCGGGGGTGAGAAACCAACTCGAGATGACCCAGTTCAAGACCAGGATTCCGAGAAACACGAGCCAGAACCAACGACCACCCGGCATCTGACGACGCCAGTCCGGTTTGGCCTCGTCTTCCCACCCTTCGACCCTCCACATCGGGTCCTGCCCATTACTACCGGAACGGTCGCGATCGCCACCGGGCCTTATTCGGTTATCGGACTTTCGTCTCGAATCCGCCATTACCGATCTCCTCCAGAATGGATCATATCGCAGTACCCCTCCGGCCGAACCCTCAAACCTTCCCGATCTGTCAAGAAGCAGCGACATCCCTGATCATGCGTATCACCGTTCCGACACCAGCCTCGCTATAGCCGTCGGGCAGTATCAGATCGGCGTACCGCTTGGACGGTTCGACGAACTGCAGGTGCATCGGGCGCACCATCGATTCCCATTGGTCGAGCACCGTGTCAACCGTTCTGCCCCGCTCGGCCACATCGCGCCGGAGGCGACGCATCAACCGCACGTCGGATTCGGTATCGACGAAGATTCTCAAATCCATGTGCTGCCGGAGCAATTGATCCGAGAGGACGAGTATGCCGTCGAGCACGATCACCGGTTTCGGGGCGAGTATCGTGACGTCGTTCGTGCGAACGTGCTGGGCGAAATCGTATACGGGAACCTCGACCGTCTGGCCTGACTTCAGCGCAGCGAGGTGGGTGATCAGCAGCTCGGTCTCGAGTGAATCGGGATGGTCGAAGTTGACCTCGATCCGCTCTTCGAATGGGATGTGGGCCAGATCGCGATAGTAGGCATCGTGGGCCAGCCAACCGACCTGATCGGGATCCAGACCTTTGATGATTGCCTCTGCCACGGTGGTCTTGCCCGATCCTGATCCGCCGGCCACGCCCACGATCACAGACCGGCCCGAGGGAGGCCATGGAGGCATCACGGTCTGCTCAGAAACTCTCTGAGATAGGGCGTATACAGCGGTGCATCGAGCAGAAACGAGTCGTGACCCTTGTCAGACGAGACATGGACATGTTCTGCGCTGACTCCGGCGTCGGCGAGCAAGCTCACCATCTTGTCCTGTTCCTCGGGATAGAAGCACACGTCGCTGTCCACCGTGAACACGAGAAAGCGCTGATCCTTGCAGCTTCGAAGCAATTCGACCTCATCGATGACGTCGACCGGTTCGAGCAAGTCAAACGTCTCCCATGCATCGATGATGCGAAGGAAGGTGTTGGCATCGAAGCGATCAATGAACTTCTGCCCCTGATGCCACATATAGGACTCGACCGGATATTCGATGTGAACGTGATCGGGTAGTTCGACCGTAGGGACGACCTCTTGTCGAGCACGGTATTCCATGCCCTTCAGCGACACGAAGGTCTTGTGCTGAATCATTCTGGCGAGCGCCAGCCCCTTGTCGGGCGAGGGACCGTCGTAGTAGTCGCCGCCATTGAAATGCTCGTCGTTGACGATCGCTGTGATCTGTTCGAAGTTGTGCAGATGCTGGAGCGAGGTCACCTCGATTCCCGAGGCGATAGGGATCACCCGGTCTACCCTGTCGGGGTATCGAGTAGCGAGGCTCAGACACATATATCCCCCGACGGATCCACCGGTCACGGCGTGGAGCTTCTCGATGCCGAGCTCCTCGAGAACTCGCATTTGGATGTCGACCATGTCAGATACACTCACGCGGGGAAAGGAACTCCCATAACGGCGCCCCGTTTCGGGGTTGATCGACGACGGGCCGGTAGTGCCGTAACAGCCTCCCAACACATTCATGGCGATGATCGCGAATCTGTCTGTATCGAAGGCGCGGCCCGGACCAATGAAAGAGTCCCACCACCCTCGCTGACACTCTTCGTTCCATCGATAGGCACCGGGGACCGAAGCAGTGAAACCCGCAGCGTGGTGGCTTCCCGTGAGCGCGTGGAAAACCAGGATCGCATTCGACCGGTCTTCGTTCAACTCGCCGTAAATCTCATAGGCATTGGTCACGGGTCCGAGTGAAGCTCCGCTGCGGAGCGTCACTGGAGTCTCGATCGTATGGAATCGGGTTTCAGTTGGCGTCAGCATGAGTGCGAAAAACTTACCTGCTGACCTTCAAAAGGCAACTTCAACCTTCTATGAAACGCCTCATCGATGCCAGAGTCTCGTTGGGGGCCTCGAGCATCATCATGTGACCAGCGCCTTCGATGATGTCGATACGGCTGTCGGGGATCGCATCGACCAATTCTTTGCTGGCTGCGAGCGGTGTCATCCGATCCTTGGAGCCGGCTATGACCAGCGTCGGGACTCGAACCGCACGTGCAGCTTGTTTGCCACCGGAGTACTCGTTGCACGCCGAAAGGTCCTGACCAAGCACCCCCGCGGGTGACCGCTCCAGCAGCCGCAAGCCTCCTCCTGTCATCCACACGCCGGCTCCGGGATGGCCCCCCAGGTGAGACGGTTTTCCGTAGCCCCAGGCAGTGATGAGATCGAACGCTTTCTGATCACCGGCCTGCGCCGCCTCGAGAAGCTCGGGATGGACCGGTAACTCCAGGGCAGCCCCCGTGAGAACCAATCGATCAACCGATTCAGACGCCCCGAGCTCGAGCCCTATGAGAGAGCCCATGCTGTGACCGACGACCGTCGCCTTTCGCAGACCGGCTTCCAGAATCGCAGCCTCGACGATTCCGGCATATTCCTCGATGGAGCCGGCGGCCGGCCCGGGCGATCGGCCGTGTCCGGGAAGATCCAGGACGAGCACCGCGAACCCGTGGTGGCTGAAGTAGCGGGCTTGCATCTGCCAGACGGTTCGATCGAATCCGGAACCGTGAATAAACACGATTCCCGGCAAGCCGCGCTCGAACGGTCGACCTGCGGTCGAGGCATCGACGATCCTGCCGTCAACCTCGATGATCACCGTGACCTTCTCATTGCCGGGAAGCGCTCATCGCTGGGAGGCGCGTAGCGCCCTGCGGAGATCGTCGACCAAATCGGATGGATCTTCCAAACCCACCGACATGCGTATCAGCTCCTCGCCGATGCCCGCCCGTTTGAGCGCCCCGGCGTCCATGGTCTGATGCGTCGTGGAACCCGGGTGGATGATGAGGGATTTGGCGTCTCCGACGTTGGCGAGGTGGGAGAACAGCTGCAACGACTCGATGAACTTACGCCCGGCGTCGCGGCCTCCTTTGATGCCAAAGGAGAAGATGGCGCCGCACCCGCGCGGAAACATCTTCTTGGCACGCTCGTGATCCGGGTGATCCTCCAGTTCCGGGTAGCTGACCCAATCGACCTCGGCGGCCTCAACCAGGAATTGGACGATCGTCCGGGTATTGGCGACGTGCCGTTCCATACGCAAAGGAAGTGTTTCGAGCCCTTGCAACAGGTAAAACGAGTTCGCCGGACTGATCGCCGGGCCGAAGTCCCTGAGACCCTCGACCCTCGCCCTGGTTATGAAGGCAGCCGGGCCGAATTCTTCGGCGAAGCGCAGGCCGTGATAACTCTCGTATGGCTCGGTCATCGTCGGAAACCGATCGGTTCCCTCCCAATCAAACGTACCGCCATCAACCAGGACCCCGCCGAGAGCCACGCCGTGACCGCCCAGAAATTTGGTGGCGGAGTGGTAGATGAGATCGGCGCCCCACTCGATAGGCTTGAAGAGGTACGGCGTTGCGAACGTGTTGTCGACCAGGAGGGGAATTCCATGCTGATGGGCGATCTCAGCAATCGCAGGCATATCCATGATGTCGAGACCGGGGTTTCCGAGTGATTCCCCGAACACGAGCCTGGTCTTGTCGGTGATCGCGTCGGCGAACCCGTCTGTGTCACCCGGCTGGACAAACGTAGTCGTGATGTTGGCGAACCGCGGAAGAGTGTGAGCCAGCAGGTTGTGGCTGCCGCCATATAAGGCGGCGGAGGCCACGATGTGCTCCCCAGAACTCACGAGCGTTGCAATTGCGATGTGTAATGCAGCCATTCCCGAAGCTGTGGCCAGGGCGCCGACGCCCCCTTCGAGCGCTGCTACCCGCTCTTCGAACACCGACGTGGTGGGATTGGACAATCGAGTGTAGATGTGGCCGGCTCGCTCCAGGTTGAAGAGTCCGGCGGCGTGATCAGTATCTTCGAACATGAATGATGTCGACTGATAGATGGGCACTGCCCGTGCTCCCGTCGCGGGGTCGGGTTGTTGACCGGCGTGCAGAGCGAGGGTGTCGAACTCGTAGAAATCTGGCTCAACCATGAACCGAGGTTACTGGCGGATGGGACAGGACTAGGCCCTGGCCACAAAGTCGAGCTCGAGCACGATCTCTTCTGAGATATTGGCTACCTGAGCAGGTGTTTGAATCGAGATTCCGAAGTCAGACTGAGTGACCGTCGTGGTCGCGAGGCCAATCACCGTGTCCGCATCTGTCATGGTTGCCTCAACATCGAACACCACCGGGGATGTCACATCCCTGACGGTGAGGTCGCCCTCGATCTCGAATCCAAAGCTTTCCCCCACGGCGACAGAATCCGGCAAACCGGAGATCGCGGTCGGCTCGAACGCAGAGAATTCAAACTCGTCCTGAGCAGAATCGAGAATGTTGCCTCGAATTGCCCGGTCGCGAAAGCTGTTGCCTGTCGACAGCGTTCGAACATTGATCACGATGGTTCCAACGGTCGCCGAGCTGAGATCATCAGGGTCCGCCGAGATCTCGCCTGCCACCTCGGTTGTCGTTCCTACAACATCAATGCGGCTCCCACTCAGGTCTTCCTGCAGAATGAACCTGGCCTCGGACTCCCCTGGAACGATCGAAAAGACGCGCGATCCACCGGAAGTCGCCGGGGTCTCATCTTCCGTGACCTCTGAGGTCTGCGTGGTTTCCGGTGCCGTCGCAAGAGTCGTAGCCGTCGAAACAGGCGGAGCCGTCACGGGAGCCGATGCCTCACCCGAGCCGGACCGGATGAAGAAGGCTGCGACGCCCACGATGCCGGCAACCAAAATTGCCAGCCCTCCCCATTTCAGCGCGTTCTTCATCAGCTCTCCTCTTGTGTTGCTTGTGTACCCGCTCAGTACGGGCAAGTCGGTCAGGTGGTTCCGGATTAAGGGGCCGTGCGTCCGATGTAGATGGTTGACTTCAAACCTTCGCTCACGGTGACGTACGCTCCGTCATGATCCAACGCCAGAGCCTCGCCCTGCGGTTCCCGAGGGGCTTCGAGTCTGCACGGCCTCTGCTCGAGAACCTGATCCAACGTCCATCCTTCCGGCCAAGCGTAGGCCACTATGTTGAGATAGGTTCGGAGCACAAGCCGATCCGGATTGGCGTCAGCTGCAGTAACCCATTCGATCGGCAGCAAGTCGAGTTTTCCGGCGAACTCGAGCTCACGCTGCATACCGTCCCACGCCAGGTCCGCAGGCGTTGCGTAGAACCGGGCACCTCCGTCGGGGTCCTTGGTCACGACGACGAGCCGACCGGCAGGACTCACAAAGAGGCCCTCCGCATCCGTGGGTCCGTCCGGATAGTTGAACTCGAGTACGTCGTACTCTTCGATCGAGCCTCCGTTGTCCGATGTCGGCTCTGCAAAGCGAATGATGCGAATCGTATCGCGTTTGGATTTGTTATCGCCGATATCGCCGATGTACATCATGCCGTCGGCGATCGCCATGTCCTCCCAGTCGCGCGCCTTCGCTCCGGCGAGCTCGTGCACGCTCTTCGTCTTCCCATCGAGACCAACTGCAAACACACGCGGGACATCGCCCGAGTCGTTGTGGACCCACAGCACGCCAGGGTCCGCCGACGCAAAGGCCACACCGGAGATCTCGTCGAGCCGATCGTCCTCGACGACACCCTCACTCGCGAGAGAAAATGTCGACTCGCAAACACCCGGAGCGGTCGTCGTTGGGGTCGTTGCGACTGTCGCTTCGGGTTGAACTACAGCCTCGGTTGGAGTGATTGTCGGTTCGACCTGAACCAGAACGTTGCCGCATGCAACCACTGTGAGCGTTGAGATGAGAGCGAGCGCCGTGCGCGGCGCCAACTTTCGAGCCATACTTGCATTCCTACCGATGAGAGTCGTGTGACGCTAACAGCGCGCGGATGATGACCCTAGGCCGTATGTATATTTGTTCGGCATCGAGCAAGCGGCCTGGTCGATACCTGGCACACAAGAGGAGAAACGATGAGTGACAACGGACCCGAGGAGTTTGGCTCCGAGGCCGGACCCGAGGATGCCGGCGCCGACGCTGCCGAGAAAGCTCGCGAGATCCTTGAACGGATCAAAGGCGAGGGTGAAGAGATGGCAGACGAGGTCGATGCAATGATGGAATCTTCGGCAACAGGCGCTGATGCGGAAACGCTCGTGTCAGACGTTGGGGATGGAGTCGTTCACACCGGTCTCGAAGGTGATGGCGAGGCCGAAGACGACGGAATGCTGGAGACCGCAGGGGCTGCCATAACCAGTGCAGTCGGGGGTGCGGTTGCTTCTGCCGAAGGTCTTTTCGACCGCGCAAAAGACGCTCTCGACGACATCATCGATGACAATACCGAGACGCTGCCACCGGAATCTGGGGTTGAGCACGTTGTCGGAACCAGCGGAGGCGACGACCCTGCCGAAACCTCCTGGATCGGATGGATGCTCGGCGCCGCTGGAATCGTGTTGCTACTAGCACTTCTCGTGAGCCAATGCGCAGATGCGTCGACGCGTGAAAACGTCGAATCAGCCGGCCTCGTCGGACATCTCGGGGTACTCGTGTTCGTGACGAGGAACCTTCTCCGCGACTGACCAATTCGTCGGTTCAGTTCACCGGCTTTGATGAGATTTAGCCCTTCAGGAATTTTGGCGTACTGCCGAAATGGGGGGAAGGAAGGGTCTCTGGGCAGGTATCGCCCGCCGACGGAGTCCGACCAGGAACGCCACGCCCGCTAGGTGAGGTAGTTCTGAACTGAGAGAAGCCCGGGACGCATGGCCCGGGCTTCTCTTGTGCTATCAGGTGGCATCCGCAGGAGATGAGAGTCCCCTTTGGGTCATGTCTTTGGCGAGCTGAGGGTCGGCAACCGAACGCTCGGCTTCGATGGTCCCCTAGCGCAGCACAACGAAGGAGGGGCAAGGGAAAAACACGGAAAAGCGCCGACAGGCAGTCCGGCCATTGACACAACTAGCTCATTTGTCTTCTTTCCCCCTACCGCTCGCCTCCGGCGAGCGGCACCTTCCCCCGGCTTCGCATGCTGCGCATGCTCCCGCCAGGGGACCATTACCGAAAAGAAGCTCCCGCCAGGGGACCATTACCGAAAAGAAGCTCCCGTCAGGGGACTACGAAAAGAATCCCCCTAGAGACGTCGTGGTTAGAAGCTTTCGGGTGGAAGGTCCATGAGCCAGCCGGTCTCGGTTTCGGCGAGGCGGCGGCGGTGCTCGATTGCGGGAAGAACGTTGCGGGCGAAAAAGCGAGCAGACGCGATCTTGCCCTCATAGAACGCTCGATCCGAATCTTCACCGCCGGCAAGGGCTTCGTGCGCGATCTCGGCATGGCGGAGCAATAGCCACCCGATCACGACCTCACTCAGGCTTTCGAGAAGATGGTTGGTGTGCAGACCGGCTTTGTAGAGCTCAGTCGGGTCCGACTGGGATGCCATTGCGTAGCCAACCAGGGCACCGATCTGTCCCTGCGTGTTTTCCAAGGCATTCCCGAGCAACTCGCGCTCAACGGCGAATTCGTCGGAACCGCCTTTGACGAGTTCGAGAATACGTTCGGCCAACTTGGTGACCGTCTTCCCCTGATCTCTGATGATCTTGCGGAAGAACAGGTCGAGGCCCTGGATTCCGGTTGTTCCCTCGTACAGGGTGTCGATCTTGGCGTCTCGGATGTATTGCTCGATCGGATAATCCTGCAGGAAGCCCGATCCACCGAAGACCTGAAGCGATTGTGCGAGCAACTCGTAGGCCTTCTCGGACGAGTATCCCTTGACGAGTGGCAACAGGAGGTCATCGAGAGCGTCCCATGCTGCTTCCTCGGGGAAACGAACCTTCTGGTCTTGAACCCAGGCTGTGAAGTACAGCAGAGCGCGCATGCCTTCGACGTGAGATTTCTGCAACATCAGCATTCTGCGAACGTTGGGGTGGTTGATGATCTCGACCCTCGGTGCCGTCTTGTCCATTGCCCGGGTGAGATCGGCGGACTGCACTCGCTCGTTCGCGAACTCGAGAGCGTTGAGATAGCCGGTCGACAGCGTTGCGATCGATTTGGTACCGATCAACATCCGAGCCGATTCGATCACGTGAAACATCTGCCTGATGCCGTCATGAACTCCACCGACCAGATAGCCAACGGCGGGTGTTCCGGTGGCTCCGAACGACAGTTCACAGGTCGTCGATGCTTTCAATCCCATCTTCTTCTCGACGTTGGTCGCGAACACTCCATTGCGATCGCCGAGCGTCCCGTCTTCGTTCACGTGGAACTTGGGCACGATGAACATGGAGAGACCTTTGGTGCCCGGTCCGGCGCCTTCCGGCCTCGCAAGGACCAGATGAATGATGTTGTCGGCGAAGTCCTGTTCACCTGAAGTGATGAAGCGCTTTACGCCTTCCAGGTGATACATATCGTCTTGCACGTGGATTGCCTTGGTCGTACCTGCACCAACATCAGAACCGGCGTCCGGCTCCGTCAGGACCATGGTCCCACCCCACCGATTCTCGATCATCGGCTTGACGAAACGCTCTTGCTGATCCGTAGTTCCGACCATGTGCAGTACGAGGCCCATCAAGCCGCCTGAAACATAGAAATACGCCGAAGGGTTGGCCCCTATCAGTAGTTCCTGGGCCGCCCACCGAAGTGACGGCGGGGCGCCGAAGCCGCCCAACTCGACGGGATACGCCAGCTTGTCCCATCCCCCGTCGAAGAACGCCGCCAATGAAGCCTTGAGGCTGTCGGGCAACACCACTTCGTTGTTCTGGAACACCGGAGGATTGCGATCGGCGTCCTCAAAGGAGGCTGCGAATTCGTGCAGAGACAGACGCTCCACCTCTCGGAGAATGTGCCGAGCGGTTGCGACATCGACCTCGCCGAATTCGCCAGATCCGTAATATTCGGACCCGTCGTTCGCTTCAAAGAGGTTGAACTCGATGTCCCGCAAGTTGGTCTTGTAGTGCGTCATGTGTCACCTTCGTTGGCTTCCGGATCC
>JBFGAX010000077.1:0-12900 GCA_041567895.1 Acidimicrobiia bacterium | reverse complement strand
GTTGCGCGGATCGTCGAGGTTCATGAGGTCATATGGCTCAACGGCGAGACTGCGATCCGGGTCCGAAAGCAGAGGAAATGGCAAGTTGAGTTTCTCGATCATCGCTGCATGCTGAGCGGGCGAGTCCACATCTATCCCGACTACAACCGCCCCGGCGTCAGTGAATTCCTCATGTCTCAAAGCCACGCTGACCAGCTGACCATGGCAATACGGTCACCAGTCGCCCCGCAGGAAGAACAAGACGACAGCCGACCCTCGATACGCCGACAACGTCCAGGGCTCCCCCGCCTGGTCCTGGAGTGTGAAATCGGGAGCCGTCGCCATGAGGCCAGCCTAAACGCGCTCCATTACGAAGTGGACGGCTTCGGCCGTTGGCAGTGTCGTTTGGCGTAGTTATCCGAGCTAAGGAACCAACGAGACATCCCCGGAGTTGGAACGCGAAGGCGACGCCAGAGGCCGAATCAAGGTTGGACCGAATCTGCCGAAAACTTCGTGGTGGCACCTATCTCTAATTACTTGGATCCTGATGTCTGACCACCACTCACAAACCTTCAACCGTGCACGAAGTGAGGCCCGGATTCGAGCCGCCCTCGACGGCGTCATCACCATCGACGCCGAAGGCGTGATCGCAGAATGGAATCCGGCGGCCGAGCGCATCTTCGGATACTCCGCCAAGGAATCGGTAGGACGAACTATGGCTGATCTCATAGTTCCGGAAGAACTGCGAGCCTCCCATGCCGCCGGAATGCAGCGCTACCTCGACACCGGCACCGGGCGAGTGCTCGACCAGCGCCTCGAAATGCCCGCTGTCACCGCCGATGGCCGCAGTATCCAGATAGAGCTGACCATCACAGCTTTCACGGCTGACGGAAAAAGGTGGTTTACGGGTTGGGCCCGAGACATAACCGAGATCAAGCGGATCGAAGAACACCTGGCGCGTAACCAGCAACGATTCGAAGCAATTGTGGAGCATTCATCCGACGTCATCAGCATCCTCGACAGGGATGGCAATTGGCTCTATACCAGCGGAGCAGGTACACGGCTTCTCGGTTACCCGAAAGGCCACGATCCCGAGGGCGGCATCTTCTCATTTCTCCACCCCGATGATCTCTTACTGGCCATCCAATCGCTGGGAGAGATCATTTCCAATGAACGCGGCCCCGATGATCCGATCGAGTTGAGGGTGCTGGACAGTAATGACAACGTCCACTATTTCGAGACAGTCGGCATCAACCTGCTCGACGATCCAAACGTCGAGGGCATCGTGTTACACGCACGCGATGTCACCGAACGGCGCGCAGCAGAAGCGGAACTCGGCATGCGAACCAGTCAGTTGGCGGGGGTACTCGACAATATTCAGCTCGGCGTATTGGTCGAAGATGCCAAACGTGCGATAGCGACCGTTAACGAAGCGTTCCTGGATCTCTTCGAGATTCCGTTGAGGCCATGGGAGATGATCGGCCGCGATTGCCGAGCATTGCTGCTCGATGCCAAGGATGCCTTTGCGAACCCGGATGGTTTCATCGCCGGGATCGACGAAAAAGTAGCTGCCGCCCATGCGATCCTCGCCGAGGAGATACCCCTTGCCGACGGCCGGGTTCTGGAACGCGATTACATCCCGATTCACAGCGACGACGGCCATGCCGGAGGCCATATTTGGCTCTACCGAGATGTGACCGAGCGCAAAAGCGACGAACGCCAACGGGAACGGATGCTCGAGACCGAGCAAATGGCTCGCCGCAGCATCGAGGCTTCTCAGGCCGCCCTCGAAGTGCAAAACCGCTCACTTCGTGAGCTCGATCGACTCAAAGACGAGGTCGTGGCGACCGTCTCGCACGAGTTGAGAACCCCGCTCACCTCCATTGTGAGCTTCAGCGAACTCCTGGAGACGGCCGAACCGGGCACGCTCTCAGATGAAAACCGGGAGTTCGTCGCGAAGATCCGACGCAACGCAAATCGGTTGATCCGCGTGGTCAACGACTTACTCCTCCTCGCCAGACTCGAATCACGGTCCGTTGGTCTGGAAAAGGAGCAGGTGGACATCGGCAAACTGACGGCGGGCGTGGCTTCGGTTCATGAGCCCGTCGCACTGGAAAAAGGAATCCAACTCACCTCCGACTTCGCCGACGGACAGGTCTCGTTCGTCGACCCTTTGCGGTTGGAGCAAGTCGTCGACAATTTGGTGGCGAACGCAATCAAGTTCACCGCCACCGGCGGCAAGGTCGTCGTACGCAGCAGTTGTGATGACACGTGGCATCGCATCGAGGTAGCCGACACCGGAATCGGGATTCCGAACGATGAGGTCGATCAGCTCTTTCAACGATTCTTTCGAGCGTCCAACGCCCGCCAGCACATGATTACCGGCACCGGACTCGGCCTCGCCGTATGCCACCTCATCGTACGCCTGCACCACGGCCAAATTGATGTCGCGACAGAGGAGGGAGTCGGGTCGACCTTCAGCGTCTTGCTCCCGACCGACGAAAGAAATGACGATGAGCTCTGACAGAGTCCTCATTATCGAAGACGAACAAGACGTGCAAACGGCTCTGCGGATCGTGCTCCAACGGGCGGGCATCGAATCAATCAGCGCCTCCGCCGGACGAGAAGGATTGCGCCTATTCCATGAACAAAAGCCGGCTCTCGTGATCCTGGATGTCGGGCTGCCAGACATGGATGGATGGGGGGTCCTTGAGCGAATTCGTGACATGAGTCACGTGCCGATTCTCATGCTCACGGCCCGGGGCCTCGAGACCGAGAAGATCCGCGGCCTCCAGAGTGGTGCCGATGACTACGTGACCAAACCGTTCAGCAATGCCGAGGTCGTGGCGAGAGTGCAAGCGCTCCTCCGCCGCAGCCCGGTCAGCCTCGAGGAGAGCGATGTGTTCGACGACGGGCGGCTGTTCATGGACTATCTGAAACGAATCGTGAGGGTCGACGGCGAAGAAGTCCCCCTGTCGGCACTCGAGTATCGCCTGCTCGCCACGCTGACCCGACATGCCGGCAATGTCTTGTCACCAGAGCAGCTGCTCTCGCATGCCTGGAACGATCCCCACGCAATAGGTCCTGACAGGGTGAAGTTCGCCGTTGGGCGCCTCCGACGAAGGCTCGGATGGCACGAAGGGAAGACTTCACCGATCGAGGCCGTGCGGGGCTTTGGATATCGCTACCGTCGCGCTGCGTGAAACTGCTACCAAATTGCTACCGAGCCGCAACTGAAACGTGTCCTGAGGGACCGAAGGTGTTCATAACAAGGCACCAAGGAGACCCTCATGACCACCACGACCACGATCTCGGGCAAGACGATCACACTGCGGCCCTTCGGCCGCTTTGACGCTCATGCCATAGGCGGATTCAACGAGATCATCGCAGGGCTGCGTAGCCCCATGGGCAACCAGGTATTACTCGACATGACCGACGTCGAGTTCGTAGATGAGCCAGCGCTAGACGCGCTCATTCGACTCCGAACGGATCTTCGGAACTCGAACGGCGAACTCGTCGTCGAGTCGATCAGCCAGGTGGTCCGCATCATCTTGAGACTCACCGGGCGAGACGCGGACCTGGGACTTCCGGCGGTTGACGGCGCCGATCGCACAATGGCATTGGCTGTCTGATGACAATCGGCCTAACCACCCATGCAACCCCGTTGAAGGTGCAACCGGTCCTCAACGCCCTATCTGGATCCGAACTGCGAAGTGAGGCGATTGAAGCCTTCAGCATTGGCCAGGACCCACACATTGATGTCCGAGGAGTTGAGCACATGGACGTTGCGGGACTTAGCGCGCTGGTTTGGATTCTTCACGAATCCCTGCGGCAGCATCGGAGCGCGACGCTCATCGGGCCGATACCTCCGGCGGTCAATCGCCTACTCGGTCTCAGTGGATTCCGGCATCTGTTCGAGGTCTACGATCTCCGATGACTACAAAGATCGAACCCACAACAGCCGGCGTCGATATCAGAAGAGGCGCAACAGCGTTCGCTGCCAGCGCCGCCCTGGTCCACGCCGGCAACTACGGGTTCAATCTTCTGTTGGGTCGACAACTAGGTCCGGCACTGTTCTCCGAGCTGAACCTCATCGTCACGCTGATGCTGATGATCACGTTTGCGGCTGCCACGCTCCAGATCACCGCAGCCCGCTACATCGCCATCCTCGATATCGGCAGTGAACGCGAACAGATCCGCGCATGGATGTTGCGCCGGACAATGCCGGTCGGTGTCGGCCTCGCATGTGCGCTAACGCTTGGCGCACCGATTCTGGCGACGGTCTTCCGACTCACCTCCGCAATCCCCCTTGTCGTCTTTGCCTTAGGCATTCCTATCTACCTGGCACAGGCCGTGCACCGCGGCGTCGTGCAAGGTGAGGCCCGCTTCGCATGGCTTGCTGCCTCCTATCAAGCCGAGATGTGGGTCCGCCTTGGCGCCGGCGTCTTGCTCGTGGCGTTCGGTTGGGCTGTAACGGGCGGCGCCGCCGCACTCTTCCTCTCGTTTCTGGCGAGCTGGCTGGTCGTGCGGCGCCGCCCATCGAATCACATGTTCCCGGAGATGCATCTGCGGCGGGAAGTAGGTCTGTTCGCCCGAGCCAGCAGCATTTTGTTGGCCGGCGAGATCCTTATTTCACATTCGGATCTCATCGTGGCAAAGATCGCCTTCGAGCCGGTCATGGCCGGCAACTACGCCGCGATCAGCCTGATCGGCCGTATTGCGTTCTTTGCCACATGGCCGGTGGTAGCAGTCTTGTTTCCCATCGCGGCGAAACGAGGTGCACACGGTCTGCCTACCGGACATGTGCTCCGAATCGCTGTAGGAATCGTGACCGCCGTGACAGCCGGGCTGACCATCGCAGCGGCGGCGATTCCCGAGCAGATCCTTACCTTCGCATTCGGTGCCGAGTTTGCCGCTGCCGCTCCCTGGCTATGGCCCTACGTGATCGCGTCAGGTCTATTCGCCGTCGCCAACACCATCGCCTCCTATCACCTGGCCACAGCACAGGCCGGTGGTGGCCGCATTCTGCTTGGAGGTGGCATTGCCCAGGTCGTCGTCATCGCCTTTTTCCACACCTCGATCGCGGTGCTCGTTTGGGCACAGGTGGTTGTCATGATCGGACTGCTGGCGATCACATTCGCCTGGCATCTTCGCCTCGGATCGGACTCGCAGATCCCATCGTCGATCGTTCGACCTTCCCCGGCAACCACGTGATGTTGCGCCAGCGACCGCTCACATGTCGCACCATGGTCTGGGACCTGCGCCTGGTCGTGGCCCTGGCGACAACACTGATTTACCACGGCGGCCTGCTGGTATCCGGAACGTTCCGCCGGACCTATGACGCCTATGTTCACATCTTCTTTGCCGACCACTACTCGCGCAGCTGGTTTGATCCATGGGAACCACGCTGGTACACCGGTTTTACAGTCACGAGCTATCCACCCGGAAGCCACCAGCTGATATCGCTGGTGAGCAGGCTGGTCGGCCTGGAAGCAGCGTTCGTCATTGTTCAGATGGTTGCCCTGCTCCTGCTCGTGGTTGGCGTCTATCGGTTTTCCCGGCTGTGGGTCGGGGCCCGGGCAGCCGGAAACGCCGCCATTCTGTGTGTGGTGGCAACCGGGGTAGCCGAAACGGTGCATGTATTCGGTCAGCTTCCCACAATCCTCGCCCTGGCATTCTTGCTGAACGCCACACCCTGGATACACCGTTGGGTAGCAGAGGGCGGATCCCACAACCTGGCGATCGGTCTCGTCGTGATGTCGGCAACGACGGCTGCCCATCATGTCACGACGCTGTTTGGAGCCGTCTTCTTCATCGGACCCGTCATGGCACACGCGTTCCTGACCCGACTGCGCACTCCGCTTGCAGGAGAATCTCCCTCCCGAGCCCACCGCTTGACCCGGGCAAACGCAGTGGGGATCGTCGCCCGGCGCCTGCGGCGCGTGCTGCCATCGCTTGGCCGATCCGCGCTCATCATGGCCGGGACCGCAGCGACGCTCGCCCTCGTTGTGCTGCCCTATTGGATGTGGAGTCGCAGCGACCCGATCACCCAGATCCCTATTCCCCATGCCAGCCGTGATAGCTTCATTGCCAACCCGAACGCAGGTCTGATCTTCTTCATCCTGCTTTGGGGAATACTGCTTCCGTTTTTGCCTGCCCTGGTATGGCGGGGACTCCGCTCGCATGTCTGGCCATTGACTGCATCGATGATGTTCATGGCCGTCCTTGGCACCGGCGGAACCACCCCGATCCCTCGCATGTTGCTGGGAGGGGCTTTCGAGATCCTCACGCTCGATCGATTCACGTTTTGGGCGTCGATACTGGCGTTGCCCTTGGCAGGATGGCTGCTCGACGATGTGACACAGGGCGAGCTGTCGCGACGTATCAAGCCCCGGCTACGCACCACGATCGTCTCGGTCGGGATGGTGCTGGCCCTGGTCTCCTCGCTGCTGGTGGCAAACCTGGCCGAGCTGCGAACGTTCCAACCCGACTCGATTGATCCCGATCCTCTTGTTGCGTTTCTCGACAAGGACCAGCATGATCGTTGGCGTTATCTGACGCTCGGGTTCGGGGATCAGATGGCATGGCTGTCTGCCAATACCACCGCCCAAACCGTCGATGGCAACTACCACTCTGCCCGCCGTCTCCCGGAGCTCATCACGACCCCGGTGGAACGCCTGGAAGGAGCCAAGTTCCGGGGCGTTCCCGGCATCGGGTCGTTGCAGCAATTCCTGGCTGTTCCCGAGCGGTACCACCTCAAGTTCGTCTTCTCCAATGATCAGTTCTACGACCCGCTCCTCTTCTTTTCGGGCTGGCACCAGATCGAGCGACTCGAAAACGGGGTCATGGTGTGGGAGAGAGAGGACATCCCCCCGCTGCCGGGCCTCGCATCACGGCCCGAGTTTCCGACCTACCAGCGGATGATGTGGGGCCTGCTTCCACTCGCCGCCATTGCCGCGGCCTCCCTCGCGATGGGGATCACTGCACACTTCGAGATCGAACCGACTCCTCGTCCTCAATCCGCGTGGGCAACACGTTGCGACACCTGGTTGGCCTCGCGCTCATTTGTCATTGACGACGACCACTCCCCTCGCGACTGGCATGTTTGGCGAGAACCGTTTGCCGCAGTTCTGAACCGAATCGGGCGGGTAATCGTTCTGCCGATAGCCGTGCTCGTCATCCTGGTGGCAGGTGGCACGGTCTGGAAAGCTGCCACCGCCACCGATGAACCGACCGAAGTGGTAGCTGCGTACTTCGAGGATCTCGATTTCCGTCGCTTCCGTGAAAGCTGGGAGCGGCTCGATCCAACGCTGCGTAGCGACTTCGATGCCTACCTTCTTCAACTCTCGGTCGAAGACGGACTTGTCGCTTCGTACTCGATGCTCGAGTCAGTGGAAACGAGCACGATGGCCAACACCGGATCAACAGCCGAAGTCTCGACCAGGCTCACCTACACCACGTCGCTCGCCGAATACGCCGTCGATGAGACGATCATGCTCAGCTACCTAGATGGGCAGTGGTGGATTCAGCCCGAACTAACCGATCCAACGATTCCCGCCGAGACGTTCTTCCGACGAGCGGGCGTTGCCTACGGAGCACAACAACGGAGAACTGTTACCACCGGGACAACGACCTACGCCGATGTCCTCGATCGGCCTGAAATCAGTATCCGGTCGGCCCGTCTTGTGGAACGCGGTGGCCGCCTATCGCTCGTTGGCGAGGTCAGCAATATTGACGTTGATCCCGCCGACGTGACGATCACCGCCCAGTTGCTGTCGGACTCCTCCGACGTCCTGGCCTCCTACAACGCAACCACCGTCATGGCCCACAAGCTGCTGCCGTCCGAGACCACGCCGTTCAGAATCGACTTTGAAGGCGTGGCGGGTGCCATCCAGGTTGATGATCCGGCCGCGGGTTCTTTCAATCCCGAATTCTTCACACCGCCCCAACTCGACGCTGGTGTCGAAGGCGCGGATGTCTATGCCAAAGCAATCCTGACCGGAACCGACCTGGCGCGAGATTTGATCGCGAGCGATATCTCAATACATTCCGGCGTGAACCTGTCGGTGAGCGGGTCACTTTTCAATGCGGGGATCGATATCGTCACTATCCCGCATGTCCTGATAACACTGTATGACTTGAACGGCGACGTGGCGTGGGTTGACCATGCATTTGTCGAAGATGCGGTGAGGCCAGGGCGGACGGTCGACTTTGACCTTCAGCTCCCCGTCGCCTCTTCGATCGAGATCGCCCCGGTTACGGTCACCCGTTTCGACAACGGGCTCGTCGATCACCAATCATTGCATGGCCTCCCCGACCTCATCACCCTCCCGGACGGCTTCGGGTATGCCGGACTGCGCATCATGACGACCGGTTTCACCGGGAGAAACACGTGAAGATCTTCTTCTTGAGTGCGCTGGTCTTGCTGGTCTTGCTGGCCGAATCGGCAGAACCGAACAATCCCTCTGGCGCAGGTATTCGAATTGAGGCTCCGGCAGTTATCGCCGCGGGCGACGAAACCGGAGTAAGCGTCTCGGCATTCGACGAAGACGGCACAGCAGTGACGTTGATGATCGCCGACAGCAACGGATCCGTTGTTCTCGAAAGCCGGCTCACCGACAACGTTGCATACTTTTCGGTCCCGGCCCGGTCACGGAACGTCGCCGGCAACATGACGTTGATTGCGTCCACCGGCGGCAGCCAGGCCGTGGCGACTATCGAGGTTCTCGCCGGACCAATTGTGGGCCCGGTGGTTCCCCTACTCGGGTCCAGGTCCGTTACCGCCGATCGGAACGATCGAGCGATGCTGGCTGTCATCCCGGAAGATGTCTACGGAAACCCGCAACCCAACGGCACTGCGGTAACGGTGAACGTGCGACGCCAACACGGCATGCGTTCCAGGTGGACCACGACGGTGGAGGACGGGTTGGCCTGGACGTGGATTCCGGCAACCACCCGGACCGGAATGACCAGCGTGTCGGTCTTTGCCGGTTTTTCTTCGGGTCCAACGGCCACCTTGCAGGAAGTTCCGGGTGCACCCGAAAGTTTCACACTCTCCGCTGATCGATCGGCTCTCCCGGCAGACGGTGAGAGCCTGGTGACAGTGGA
This sequence comes from Acidimicrobiia bacterium, assembly GCA_041567895.1. GTDB lineage: Bacteria > Actinomycetota > Acidimicrobiia > Spongiisociales > SHLN01 > JABDOU01. Next base: position 3,813 of record JBFGAX010000077.1, on the reverse strand, counting down.
AACGTCGGAGTTGAGGGACCGATATGGCAACCGTCTGCTGGACGGCACCGCGGTCGTGTTCACGTCGAATCGGAGCGCCGCTGTTGGCACGGCCACCGCACCAACCGTTGGCGGGGTCGCCAGAACCATCATTCGGGCACCTCAGACCGCGGGACCGATGACCGTGGCCGCATCCGTTGCCGATGTTCGCTCCTCCCCGATTGAGATCACCTTCGAGCCCTTCCTAGGCACCGAGGACCTCGACGCTGCAGTGGTGTTCGGAGACGACAAAGCGGGGGTGACCGTCGGACCCGTCCTGACCACTGACGGGCACTACGTGGCCGACGGCACTCGAGTGCAAGTCGACTCCGCCGGATCCACCTTGCTGTGCCAAACGCAATCCGGTGCCTGTTCAGTCGATATCTTCGGCCGTCCGCAGGGCCCTTTGACCGTGACCGTAGGAGATCGGACGACCGCGATCGGCCTGGGGGGCACATCGTGATCAAGCACCGGGCCAAGATCCTTCTGGCGGTGGTGTTCCTGACGTGCGGCATGGTTCTGGTCTCAACCGGGTTGGGCGCACTGGGATCGATCGTTGAATACTTCGGTTCCGGGTCGGATCCAGCAAAGGCCCTGTGGGAAACCCCTCTGGCCACAAACGATCCAGACACCCGAATCGACTGGTTGCCGGATAACCCGCAGCCCGTTCGCCAATTGGAACCAGAAACCCGGCGCGCCGTCGCCGATGCCCTGGTGCGAGCTTTTCGGGAGTTGGAAGCTGGAACCAGCAGTTCGGGCGACTACTTCACAGGTCCTGCTCGTGTCGCCTCTGACACCTCCGCAGCAGGTGGGGTACGGTATATCAACCACGCTCCGGCGCTCGGGTTCTATTCAGCAGACGGCCAGATTGTCATTCTCGCCGACGAGGCCAACGTGGCACGGGCCGCTCGCCTGGGTGACGGCAGGACCATGCTGGTATGGACGCGCGAGCAGTACCAGATAACGCTGCTGCTGTCCGATGGGAACTGGCGGGTCCGAACCATGCATCGGACCGCGGCCGACGAGCCCGTGATCGGCATGATCGCCGACCCTCTCGACAACCAACAGCTCGCTGTTGCTGTCGGAGCCCTCCTTTTGTCTGTTCCTCTGTTCATGCCAAACGTGTTCGCGCCAGCCGTGTTCCTGTCACGACGAGGGACACCACAACCAACGAATGAAGAAAGGCACTAAATCATGTCATATGAGTCGTATCTCCAGTGGAAAACGGAGCCGCTCACGGAGCGACCTGTGGTTTCGATCGTGATACCGACGTTCAACGAAGAACGCAGGATCATGCCGACCATCGGGGCCATCGCTTCGCACATGTGCGACACGAACCTGGCCTGGGAACTCATCGTTGCCGACGACGGCTCAACCGACCGGACCCGGGTTCTGGTGGAAAGCGCCGAACTGACCAATCTCCGTTTTGTCGCGGCACCTCGGAATATGGGTAAGGGCGCCGCAGTGAAACGGGGCATGTTGGCCGCTCGGGGCGATTACCTGCTCTTTGCAGACGCCGATTGTTCTACACCGATTCAAGAGTTCGACCGCCTCTTGTCCGAGGTGGTGACAGGGAAGGCTGATGTTGCAATCGGATCTCGCACCTCCAGTGGCTCTGCGGCTGAGAATCGGTCCCTGCTGCGAAGAACCATGACTGCCGGCCTCAGGTTCATCGTTCAGTCAGTCCTACGAACCAGGGTGCGCGACACCCAATGCGGGTTCAAACTTTTCACCCGCTCAGCGGCAAAGGACCTCTTTTCCCGACAAACCATCGAGGGATTTTCGTTCGATTTGGAGCTTCTCTACCTCTCGTACCGGCTGGGGCTCCAGGTGGCCGAAGTGCCGGTGCGATGGCATGACGCCCCGGGTTCCAAGGTGGAGCCGCTCAAGGAAGCACGCCGGTTCTTGCGCGACGTTGCGAGTATCCGGCTCAAGAGTCTGAAAGGGGCTTATGCCGATGCATAACAAAAAAGTCGCCGTGGTGACGGCGTTTCCCCCGAGTCAAACCACTCTGAACGAATACGGACTGCATCTGGTATCGGCGCTGGCATCCTCCTCGCAAGTGGGCGAAGTCGTTGCCTTGGTGGAGAACGTTCCGGCCGGCTGCGAGTATGTGGCTCCGGCCGGCACCAGGGTCGTCGAAGCCTGGTGCTTCAACTCCGTATTCAGCCCTTTTCGCATCCTCCGGACACTGCGAAGAGAACGACCCGACGTTGTCGTGTTCAACCTGCATTTTTCAAGTTTCGGCTCAGCCCGGATTCCGGCTGCACTGGGACTCATGACCCCGATGATGACGAGACTGGCGAGGCTCAGAACCGTATCGGTTCTGCACAATATCATCGAGACGGTTGATCTGAGCGGCGCCGGCTTCAGCTATGGCAGAGTGACCGAACGCCTGATGAGGTTCGTCGGCACCGCCCTGACATGGCTCTTGCTGAAATCCCATGTGGTGACAACAACGTTGCCCAGATACGTAGAGATCCTGCGCGGCAAATATGGTGCAAACAACGTCGTTCTGGCGCCGCATGGCTCGTTCGAGACGCCACCTCCACCGCCAGATCGCGAGAAGCACCTTCCGGCTCGCATCCTCGCTTTCGGCAAGTTCGGTACCTACAAGAAGGTCGAGCCTTTGATCGAGGCCTTCCACCGCCTTCAGCCAGGGCGCAACATCGAGCTCGTGATAGCAGGCACCGATAGCCCCAATGCCCCCGGATACCTGGCCGATGTTGAGGCACGACTCGGAGGCCCGGGAATCACCTTTACCGGTTACGTAGCCGAAGAGGACGTGGCTGCAACGTTTCAGGAATCAGCCGTTGCGGTGTTTCCCTACACGAGCACAACGGGAAGTTCCGGTGTGCTCCACCAGGCAGGCAGCTACGGATCCGCCGTCGTGTTGCCCGACATCGGAGACCTGGCAGAGCTTCTTACCGAGGAGGGCTATGCCGCTGAACTTTTTGAGGCCGACGACCCGATCAGCATGGCTGGAGCCATTGCCCGCATCCTGGACGATCCCGAGTATCGACGCGACATGGGCATGCAGAACTATCACGCGTCTTGCGGAGTTCCGATTAGCGAAGTAGCCGACTGGATCATGCTTCACGCCGGGCTGCCAGCCGTCGAGTCGCTCCTTGGCAAAACTGGGACGAACCGATCGGAACGGATGGTGAGCTGGTCACAGAGGGAGATGGACGCAGTTTTCGTAGGACGGTGGTTGACACGCCGACGCAGTCATGGGCCACGTGTCGAATACAGAGCGACGGCGCATAGTCGTGCACAGCCAAATCGCCGCGTACCGAGACACAAACGGAGCTGATCGACCTCATTGGTCGGAACGCGCCCTTGCTCTGGACTAGTGCGTGGCCTGGGTCACGCGCAGGAGAGGGGGTATTCGTGACCCGGACGACCGTGAGCCGCGATCCGTCCGGCTATTTGTGCGGGTGGAGGGACTCGAACCCCCAATGTGTTTCCACACCAGATCCTAAATCTGGCGCCTATACCAGTTCGGCTACACCCGCCCGGTCCATACGAAGCTGCATGGGACTCGGCGTGCCCCGGCACACCTCTGAATTGTGTCATGGCAGCTGTGGCGCGGGGTCTCGTGGGTCGCCGGGGACTCGAACCCCGAACCTACCGGTTAAGAGCCGGTTGCTCTAGCCAGTTGAGCTAGCGACCCGCAGGCAGGTTAGCGCGTCCGGGTCGCGGGTCGAAAGTGCCTCAGTCGGTGAGCTTGGCGGCGAGCGCCTTCAGTGCCCTGGCCCTGTGGCTGATGTGATTCTTTTCGGATTCGGGCATCTC
>JBFGAX010000076.1:0-13526 GCA_041567895.1 Acidimicrobiia bacterium | reverse complement strand
CGCATAGGCCAGTCCTCGTTCTTCGCGGATTTCGCGAAAAAGGCGAGACGACATGCCACCTCCCACAACGTGGTTGAGCAGACCGAGGGCGAACCGTCGATCGTCACCGCGGGCAATTCCCTCACACCCCAGCACGAGGTGAGTCTGTTCGGTGTCACGCCGTCGGATGTTCACCCTCGGCGATATCACGGCAGGCCCATGGTTGTGTGTCGGGTCGTCCTGGTGCCATTCGCCGAAGTTCTGCCGTGTCAGCGCAACGACATCCTCGTGCGTGGCATTGCCTGCCACGGCTACGACAACGTTGTTTGCGTGGTACCGCCGACCCCAGTAACCCCGCAAATCCTCAGGCGTCATCGCGGCTATTGATTCTCTCGTGCCGAGCACAGGGCGCTCCAAATCGTGCCCGTGCCAGACCGCGCTCATGAACTCTTCGTAGGCCACGTCCGTCGGATCGTCTTCGTTCATGTTTATTTCTTCGAGGACCACGTGCTTCTCTGAGTCGACTTCATGAGGTCGAAATGCAGGGCGCTGCAACATCTCGCCAAGCAACTCCATGCCGAGTGCCAGGTCATCGTCTCGCATACGGGCCCAGTAGCACGTCTCTTCTTTGGATGTGAACGCATTCGAGCGCGCCCCAACCGCATCAAACGCTTCCGCAATGTCGCGTGCCGATAGGCGCTCGCTGCCCTTGAACAGCTGGTGCTCGAGAAAGTGGGCTGCGCCTGCCTCGTTCGGCAGTTCATCACGGGTTCCTGTATCAACCCAGCAACCAATCGCAAGCGACCTGACTTCGGGCATGGTTTCTGTGATGACGCGAACGCCGTTGTCGAGTGTGGTGAGCGAGTAGTGCATAGTCCACCACTGTAGAGGTCATGACGAGGTACAGCATTTAGTGTCTCAGGTATGGGTGTTGGAGAAACAGGCCGCAACGTTGTCGCCCTGCTTGCGCGTGCACAGGGCCTCGCCCGATCGAGCGCAGCCGGGTTGAAGTGGTTCGCCCGGGCTACCGTCTTCAGCGGAGCGTTGCTGTGGGTGGTGCTGGTTGTGCGATGGAAGACCGACGCCACCGGATGGTTTCTTCCGATCGTCGGCCTCGGTTTGCTCCTCGTCCCCGGCGCAGCGCTGTGGTGGTTTGCCGGTATGGTGAGATCGATTGCCAACCTCGAAATGGCTGACGATTTGAAAGAGGTTGTGACTCAAACCCGGGCTGACTTGAGCAGCGCCCGCGGGACTGGACGGATTTCGGGCCTGCTCATGGGTCTGTGGGCATTGGCTCGTCGTAGGGGAGAACTCTTGGAGGTCGCAGGCAAAACCATGATGTCCTACAAGCTCATAACGCCCGTAGGCCTGCTGTTCGCAGTGCTCGCCGCCGTCGCCGGATCCGTCGTCATCGCAGCGGCCGCGGTAGCGGTGATAACGATCCTGGTGTAGTCGATGCCATTCGATATACGACCACTGCAACCATCAGATCACGATTCCTGGCTTCCGCTCTGGACCGGTTATCTCGACTTCTACGATGTGTCGGCTGAGAATCGGCACCCGGCGGACACGTGGCGCAGACTGTTCGATGACGATCGCATCTTCGGCCTTGGCGCATGGTCCGATTCCGGGGAGCTCGTCGGCTTCACCCATTACCTGTTCCACGCCGATACCTGGACGCCTGATCCGGCTTGCTACCTACAGGATCTTTATTCCCGGACTGATGTCCGCGGTAAGGGGATCGGACGAGCACTGATCTCCGGCGTTGTAGCCCACGCCCGGGAGCGATCGTGCAGCAGGGTGTACTGGATGACCGGTACGGAAAACGAGGTCGCCATGAAGCTCTATGACTCTGTCGCGCGCGTGATTCCCTTCGCAATATACGAAATCGAGCTGACCGATTAGCCGACCGCTTCGACATATTCGGGACCGGGTTCCGACACCGACGTTGCACCGATCAGAGACATGGTTCTGAAGAATTCGGCTGTGAGGAAATCGAGAGCCGTTTCAACGACCCGCTCTCCGCCGGCTCTGGACCGTAGAGAGATGAGCGCGACCCGGGACAACAAGATCGTCGTGATGCAGATTGCGTCGTATGTCGCCGCCGCGGCGGTTCACTCAATCATTTCTGTGACGACACCTCGATCCTTCCAGACGTAGACCTGGAACACTTCAGCGCCGCCATCGATGTAGTCGAACACCGCACCCGGGAGCCGCCGCTTCGCAACCCGCCGAGGGTCTTCGATGCTGGCACAGCGCAGCAATTTGCGTTCAACCGAGCCGACGGTGAAGTGCTGAATTCGCATCGTCGAGCGAAGATTCTCCAACACAATCGGCAAATTACCTCGCTCATGTGGGACAATGGTCGCTTATGCGCGCCCGAAACGAGTCGTTACTCACCGATATCTTGCCGGCTGAAGAGCGAGCGATCGACGCCGTCATCGCCCGGTATCAGCGAGTCGCACCGGCAGTGACGAGGTTTGCGCGATCGGTTTCGGGAAACGACAACCTGCGGGTCCGTCTCGGATCCCGGTCGTCGTCGCGACAGGATGAGGTCGTGCTCGATCCGGGACTCTTTCAGGCCGCCTACTTGCGACGGGCTCCCGTAACGCCGTCGGAAGTAGCCCTCGCATCGGCACTACACGAGGTGATCCATCTCGCGGTCACCGATTTCGAGGAACCCCGGGTGATACCTGCCGAGTGGTTGGCAGACGATCAGGAACAGCCTCTGGAACCGGTTCCGCTGCTGAAGGCCATCAACTACGCGGGTGGCCCCGCAGCTGACGCATTGTTCCTCTCGCTCGAGGACGCTCGCCAGGAGACGGTGCATCTCGACACCTACAAGGGAGCTCGCTCCGTGTTGGGTGACATGTATCGCGCCGCGGTTCCGGACGCGATGTCATCGATCCGCCCCCTCGGACAATACGCCCTCGCCTGTTTTCTCATGGTCGGTGATTATCTCGATCGCGAATACCTCGAAAAGGTTGTCGAACCTCATGTCGCGATGGCGCTCGACGACGCGACGGCCTTCATCGCAGACGTCCGCCAATCGCGGGACCCGTGGGACGTGGGTTTTCTCGCGCTTCAGCTACTGACTGTCGCACGGCTGCACGGGCTCGTCACCGACGCGTCGGAGAGCGCCGTTGTTGGCGATGCGGAACAACAGGAATCCGACAAGGATGCCATAAACGACGGGGTCGACTCGGTCCGGCTGGCATCACCGATCCTGGCGGACGTCAATTCCTACGAAGACACCAAGGAGGCGTCGCAGTCTGCTGCCGGCGAGTCCGACAAAGCCGGGGATTCAGATCTCGCCGGCGACCCGACCACCGATCACTTGATCCGTGTTTCCGAGGCCCCAACCGTGTACCCGCCGGTTGGTACGGGCGGAAAACTCGTCGTGACACCCTTTCCAATCGGCTTCTCGGGCTTTGCCGCGAACGGCAGAGAGTCGCTCGAGGAGGCGGCTCGAAACTGGGATGTCGCCCAACGGCGGGTCTCGGGAGAATTGTGGCCACTGTTCGTCGCAAATCAGCGGCGCGGTCTTCGTTCTGGCTACGACGCCGGCGATTTGTCGCCGTACGCCGCGCTCCTCCTCGGCGGAGGGATGTATCAACGCATGTTCGAGCGTAGGGCACTGTCATCCCGGCGCAGCTACGCAGTCAGCTTGCTCATCGACGGATCGGCCAGCATGCTGCAGCCACGCGAGCTTCCGGGAGGTTCCCGCGCACCGTGGGGCATGGCCGCAGCCACCCTCGGAGCGTGGAGCCTCGCCCGGCTGGCCGATGAGCTTCAGGTTGAGTTCGAAGTCGGTCTCTTCAACCGGGCGTTTGCAGCCGGGCCAAACGACACGGAGACGTCCTATCAGCGGCGCATGCACGCAGCCACCGCAGGCCTCAAACGCACGCAGCAGGGTTCGGCCGATCGACTGACGAGAACAGTCAATCACTACCTCGTCAAGTCATTCTCGGATCGATGGCGCGCGAGCGAGGAGCTCCTCGCAGGATTGTTCTGGACCGCCGCCGAACCCAGAAAGGCTGCCGCAGAAGCCGGCCTCCGGGGTGATACCTCCCCCCCGGTTTCGATGTTCGACAAAGCGGCCAATGTCGACGAATACAACGTCAGCCACGCTGTCGAGCGTTTGAATGCTCGCCGGGCTGAGGTGCGGATTCTGGTGGTGCTGGCGGACGGCATGACGCGAGGGTCAATCGAGAGCCTGTCGGCAACGGTTGAGGATGCCGAACGGGGAGGCACCAACGTGCTCGGCATCGGCATCGGCGACGGGACCGTACAAACCGCATACAGCCAGCATGAAGTTGTCGAGCGCCCGGATGCCCTCACCAAGGCAATGGTTGAGGGAGTGCGTACGGCCCTGCGCGGTTCACTGAGTCTTTCAGGCGGCGAAGAGTGGTGGCATCGATCGAAATGGACAGCAAGCAATCAATGGAGCAACCATGGCTAAGAGTGTGACGTTCGAAGATCCGACGGGAGAAGGCAAACCCATAAGCCTCGAGGTGTTCGAAGTGCCGAAGGACCTGCCGGATTACGACCAGCGGATCTCAAAAATACCCGAAGCCGATCCCTATTACCTCGACCTCGGCATGCTCTACAAGCTGGCGCGGCTGGAGGAGGTACGGCGCGGAATAGATGACAAGACACCGTTACACATGGCCCTGCGCGGTCACATGGGAACCGGAAAGGATCACGATCTCGAGCAGTTCGCCGCCGCTCTGCTGCTTCCCTACTACCGCATCCCTCTCACGGGCGAGGTCCGCGACATCACGTTGATCGGTTCGGTGACGCTGCACGGCGACGGCAAAGGAGGCACCGAGTCCCGCTGGCAAGACGGTGACATAACCCGTGCGTTGCGTGGCCCGGCGTTGATCAACCTGTCCGAGCTGAACGCTGCCGGAGCAGAAACGTTGTTTGCCCTCCACGGCCTCCTGGACCGTCATCAGGCTCTCGATCTACCGAACGGCGAGACCGTAAAACTCCGTAACGACACCAGGCTTTTCGGAACGATGAACCCCACCGACCTGAGGGACTACGCAGGAACGCAAACACTCAACAAGGCATTCGCTGACCGGTGGGTGATCTGGGAAAAAGACTTTCCGACGGATGTGCAGCTGGCTGCCATGCTGAAGCGCCGCTATCCGAAGATGCATGAAGACTATGTGGAGGCGATAACCCGACTTTCTGTTGAGGTCAACGACTCCTTCACTGCAACGGACAGCAGGACACGGGTCGAGACCCCTATGAGCCTCCGTTCGGTACTCGACCGCCTGCCCGCAGGCCTCATGATGTACGCCGAGGACGAAGATCCCTTGCGTCATGCCTGGGCGGAGTTCGTTCTACCCCATGTCGATGCCTTTGACCGCGACCATTATGAGACCGTGTGGAACGCGGTTCTTCGCACCGGCCCAACGGCGAGTCCCTTCTAGACCACCACAACAAACTTCTTCGGAATCGGGTCGGGAATGCCGATTCAGTCGGGATGGAACAGGCTCCCGTAACTCTCAAGTATCAGTTTCGTCAACGGCTGTCGGCCGCTACCGGCGGATTCACCGTGGTCTTCTTTGGAGCGCTCGTATTGACATGGGCTGTTGCACGTGCGCTGTTCACCGCGATGGGGCCCTTCTCGGCCCTGGCGGTCATCGTGGGTTCTCTCGTCGGCATTGAACTCATAGCTGCTGGCATCCGGCACATGACAACCTCTGCGGCGGCACCCCAGCTCCTCGTCGACAACGATCGCGTCATCATTGACGACACCCGTGTCATGACCGGCATGCAGTCGATCAGCCTCGACCGCATTCATACGATCTATGTTGGCCCCGGCGTCGGCGATTGGTTGGTGGGGGCCTACGCGGAGGGTATTCCGACAGCCCAGACCCAGTTGGCTCGCTACCCACAACTGCCCAATGCACTCGTGGTACTCGACGAACCGGTGTATATGACCAGAGCGCGGTCCGGGTTGCTCAGATTGTGGCATCTGTCCTGCCCGCCCAGCCCGACGCGTCCGACGGCTGCCATCTGGCTGACCACAGATGAGGCGGACACCTTCACCGTATTGATGGGCAACAAAGGCGTACAAACGCACTGGGTACCGGCCGGTGCGTTCTTTCCCGGCCCATCCATCCTGGATGCCCACAGCTGACGTTCGGCTAGATTTCGGCCCATGACCGCACCAGACACCCCCCTCGAAGATCAGATACGCGCGCTCATTTCGGCAGCCGGCAGCGGAACAAACGCGGACCTCGTCGAGGAGATGATTGTCACGATCCTCAAGTTCTACAAGGACAATGCAGACCGCGGAGATGCCAAACTGGTCAACACTGCCCTCAAGGAGTTGCGCTACCCGATGCGGGTGTTCGCGGCCTACAAAGATCGTCACAAGGTTTCGATGTTCGGTTCCGCCCGCACCCCACCGGATGATCCGAACTATCTGCTCGCCGCCGAATTCGCGAGACTGATGACAGAAAAACGGAACTGGATGGTGATCACCGGGGCCGGTCCGGGCATCATGCAGGCGGGCAATGAGGGGGCTCAGGGCGATTCATTCGGGGTCAACATCCGGCTTCCTTTCGAGGCGTCCGCAAACGAGCACGTCCCGCAGAACAAGCTCCTGAATTTCAAGTACTTCTTCACCCGCAAGCTCATGTTCGTCAAAGAATCCCATGCTTTCGCTCTGTTTCCCGGCGGCTTCGGAACGATGGACGAGGCATATGAAGCCCTGACTCTGATCCAAACAGGCAAATCGATGATGGTGCCCGTCATCTTGATGGACACAAAGGAGACCGGCTACTGGGATCTCTGGCTGGAATTTGCTCAGGAGACCCTCCTGAAACAGGGCATGATCTCGGCCGACGACCTTCACCTGTTCGACCGCTGTCACGACTCGACACAAGCTGCCGACATCATCTGTGATTTCTACTCGAACTACCAGTCGCAGCGGTTTGTCGACGGCGACATCGTCCTGCGCATGAATCGGGGACCGGACGACGCTGCGCTCGCCCACCTCAACGCAACCTTTTCCGACATTGTCGTGAAGGGAACAATCGATCGTATCGAACCAACGCCCGCCGAAATCGCCGACGACGACCGGCTCGAACTAGACAGAATTCGATTCACCTTCAACCGACGAAGTCTCGGGCGCCTCCGCAACCTCATCGACGCCTTGAATGAACTTCCTGTCGCGTAGCCAGGGATCGACCTCAGGGCGGAAACCTCCTGGTTCGCCCGCTAGATTGGGATCGTGCGTGAGATCCTCTCCGACCTTGTGGCGGAACAACAAGCCATCGATCAGTTCTTACAGACGATCGACTTCAGAAAATGGAATACCCACACCAGTGCCGTAGGTTGGGACATCCGCGATCTCGTGAGCCATCTGGCGCACCTCGAGGATTACGCATACAACGCGCTCGCCGAGGACGGATCGAAACTCGGAGACGCGGCCAAGTATCCGACCATCGATCATTTCAACCAGGTCGGCGTGGAACACGGTCGCACCATGCGTGTCCAGGACACACTCGAATGGTGGCGCAACAGCCGGGCTCGCGTAGTCGAGCAGCTCTCGAAGCTGAAGGGAGATGAGCGAATTCCGTGGTTCGCCGGCCCGATGTCTGCCCGAAGCTTCGCTTCGGCCCGGCTCATGGAGACCTGGGCACACGGCCTTGATGCCCACCGGGCGGTCGGCTCCGAACCCGAAGACACCCTTCGCCTCTACCACATTGCCAGACTCGCGTACAACTCGCTCCCCTATTCGTTCAAGCTCACCGGAGAGGAGTATTCCGGTGATCTCAGAATCGAACTGAAAGCGCCCGAGTACAAGCGGTGGACGTTCGGCCCCGACGATGCGACCAACCTCATCACCGGCACTGCAGGCGAGTTTTGCCGGGTTGCGGTCCAACGCGAGAAAGCGGCAAATACGAACCTCGAGGCCGAAGGCGAACTCGCCCAGACGGCTTTGAGGATCATTCGCTGCTACATCTGACATGTCGATCATCGGCGTGATCCATCTACCGCCACTGCCCGGTGCGCCTGGTCACACCACCGCGATGTCTGCAATTGTGGACGCTGCTCGTCGGGATGCAAGCACCCTCGCCGAAGCCGGTTTCGACGCGATCATCATCGAGAACTTTGGCGACGCTCCGTTTTTCGCAGACAACGTCCCCGCCTCAACGATCGCAGCCATGACGAGGGTGATCGCAGATCTCGCCGACACGACCGATCTCGACCTGGGCGTCAATGTGCTCCGCAACGACGGTCTGGCAGCTCTGGCCGTTGCCTCCGCAACGAACGCCAATTTCGTACGCGTCAATGTGCTGTCAGGCTCGATGTATACGGATCAGGGCTTGATCACAGGAAGAGCAGCCGAAGTGGTCCGCCTGCGCGACCAGATTTGTCCGGACGTCGTGATCTGTGCGGACGTCATGGTCAAACACGCGACGCCGCCAGCCGGGCTCACACTGGCGGACGCGGCATCCGACCTGATCGAACGGTCCGGTGCCGATGCCGTCATCGTCAGTGGGAGCGGTACCTCCAAGCCCACAGCCCTGGATGATGTGAAGGAGGTTGCCAAGCTGGCCGGCGAAATGCCCGTCATGGTCGGGTCCGGCGTCACCAACAAGACCATTGCGAGCATGCTCAACGTGGCCGAGGCAGTTATCGTCGGAACTGCAACGAAAGTCGATGGAATCACAACCAACGCGGTCGATCCCAAGCGAGCCAGAGCGCTGGTGAAAGCCGCCGAAAAGGAGTCATGATGCATGCCCACGTCTTCGAGACGGGAAGAGAGTTCCTTATCCGCCTCAAAACGGGCGATGACCTGTTGACATCTCTGACCGATTTCGCGAGAGACCACGGCGTGCGAGCCGGATGGATCAATTACCTCGGTGCCATCTCACACGCCTCGCTGCGCTACTACAACCAGGACGAGAAGATCTACGAGGATTTCGACATTGAAGGCCACCTCGAGGTTCTGGCCGGCATCGGCAACATCTCACAACTGGACGGAGAGCCGTTTGTGCATACCCACATGGCGGTTGCCGATCGCCATGGCAAAGCCATGGGTGGGCACGTGAACGTGGGAACAACGGTCTTCTCCATCGAGGTGAGAGTCGAAGAGATACTCGGAGATCCACCCGAGCGAGTCTTCGACGAGACCACCGGTCTCTCCCTGTGGGGCGGCACCCTCTAGAGGCCATCCAGCTTCTTGACCGAGAATCCGGTCTTGACCAGCAGGCGCACCAGCGCAGCCGATGGGGCCTTGATTTGAGCAGGTTTGAGAACATCGTCGAACTCTTCGAAGTAATTGACCAGGAACTCGAACACGTGCGTCAACGAGATCGTGTTCACGTCATTGTGCGGACTCCGACCGAATGCCACGAGCCGGGTACGAATGGAACCACCTCCGCGCGCTTCGGAAAAACACACCGGATCAGCCTCTAGCTTCTTGACGACATCATGCGTGGGATCGGCGTACAGCCATTGAATTCGACTGATCACGGCATGCAGCGTATGGTGCCTGACCAGGTTCGGATTCCAGACCGCTTTGCCCTGCTTGACCTCCCCGATGATCACGTCGACATCGTCGAGGTTGAGTTCAAGCACCTCATCCTCCACCAGCAGCTGTTCCCGCCTGGCCGGATCATGCTCGTCAGCAGCTAGCAGCTCACCGGGGTACCGGATGCCCATCACATCCACGTCGGTCACGGTTTCGTACCCACCGCCTTCAACCTGTCGTTGAACCTCGAATTCGGTGAGGGTGAAGTAGCCATTGATCCGCAGATACGATTCGATGAGGTCGATTCCGATGTCCACTATGCGTCGATCATCAGGAGTCGGTGGCGAGAGCTCGCAGCGCATCAAACGAATAGATGCCGGTGTGGTGGCCATCGGGAGCAAAACCAAAGTTGATGGCGTAAGCACCAACGAGTGTGGCCCCCACGATCCGGATCTCGTCGGGATGCTCGAGAACCGCCGCCGTGGCCTTTGCACCGGATTCGTCGCGGCAGGTCGCGCACATGCACGCGGAACGCAGGTCAGAGGCCCGTATCTCCTGGACGTGGCCGTCACTCCACGTCACCTGCAAGGTTTGGCCACCCTTGATTTCGATTTTGTCCGGCGTATCCACAACGCCAAGCGTACCGATCATCGACACGTACCTAACCTCGGGACGGTGGAAGACTCGGTCACGATCACAACCCGTCCCGGCCACCCGGATTTCCTGGATCTACCGTGGGATCAGCCGCTCCTGGACTGGGAACACTCCCGGCTGGTTGACCTTCCCAAGGGGATCTCGCGTCACACGGTTCGGTTCGTGCAGTATGCGACCGGGATTTATGTCATCAAACAACTTCCGACCCCGGCGGCCGAACGCGACTTCGCCATGCTTCGCAAACTGGAAGACGAAGAAGGCCCGGCGGTGGAACCGGTCGGTCTCGTGCAAAACTCGGCCCTCGATCCAGGAGCGGAGGAATCGGCTGCGCTCATCACACGCTACCTCGACTACTCATTTTCCTATCGGGAGCTGTTGAGTGGCACCGGGTTCGGAAAGAGAAGGAATCAGATGCTCGATGCCTTCGCCGTCTTGCTCGTCGAACTGCACCTCATCGGGTTCTTTTGGGGTGACTGCTCATTGTCGAATGTGCTCTATCGATACGATGCGGAGGAGATCCAAACCGTCCTGGTTGACGCCGAAACCTCCGAGTATCGAGAAACCGGATTATCCGACGGTCAGCGAGAGGAGGAACTCGACATCATGATTCAGAATGTCGCCGGTGGGATGCTCGACATAGCTGCCGCCGCCGGTCGTGACCTGGACGAAGCCGACCTGCGGCTCGGCGAAGACATTGCCGAACGCTACCGGCGGCTCTGGGACGAAGTGAATCGCACGACGATCCTCGGCGTTGATGAACGGTATCGCATCCAGCAACGGGTGCATGCGCTCAATGCACTCGGTTTTGATGTAGCAGACTTCACCTTGATCCCGCACCAGCACGGTTCGCAGCTCAAGCTGAGTGTTACCGCAACCGGCCGACGACATCATCGAAACCGGCTTCGCGATCTGACAGGTCTGCGGGCGAGCGAGGCCCAGGCACGTCAAATCCTTTCCGACTTGCGGTACTTCGAAGCGAAGCACCCCAACAACTCGGACAAAGCAGTGAATGCGGTCCGTTGGCGAGTGGGCGAATTCGAACCGTGGATCGACCGTGTCCGCCAAACCGTCGGCGATGAGACCGATCCGATTCAGGCATTCTGTGACATCCTCCATCACCGCTATGTGATCTCAGTCCAGCGCCACTACGACGTCGGGACCGAGGCGGCATTCAACGATTGGTTGGAATCCGGTCGTCCGGGGTACGAGATCTAAGGGCTCAGGGAACCACGATCGGGTCGGTCAAGCCGTATACCGTCGGATTGATCTCATATGCGTGCGCTTCCAGTTCGAGAGCGGAAGCGATGACGTCGGCCATCTCCGCGGCAGAAAGCGTTTCTACGGAGACCAGCTCCAGCTCTTCTCTGGTTGTGTCCGTTCCCGCCCAATCAACACGGACGTTGCCCACGCCCTTCGCGAAGTACTTGTGCTGGAACGCCCCGGGCTCTTCCACGTTGAACTCCTCGATCAGGAGAACGTCGGAATAACAATCCGCCGGTGTGCAGGTCTCGAGTCCGAGCTCGCTCACCAGGGCCCGGTCTATGAATTCGACCGACGGTGCAAATCCTTGCGAGTAACTCGACGTATTGGGCTGTGGATCGGCCCGCATGGCCACCCCGGCGTACGCTCCGGCGATGCCTGCCAGCCACGTGGGAGCGTCGAGCAGCACCCCGTCTTCGTATTCCTCTGGGTGCTCGCCCATCCGCCACACATTTCCGTCGTCATCCTGGGCAAAGAAGGCCAGCTCGGTTTCGGCCAGGTTGCCGTCGCTGAAGTCCCGGTCCCACAACACCACCGTTTCGATCCCGTCGATCACTTTGGTGAGCGGAGTAATAATGGTGATGATTTGATGGAACACTTCTTCTGAGCCATCCTCGTTTGTGATTCCCTCGTAAACGAGCTTGGTTCCGGGCCGCAGTGGCATCCACTGGTTGTCGATACGAGTCGGATCGCTGAACACCGAGGGATCCCATTCTTCGAACTCCCTCCTCGCCTCGGGGACAGTCGGAAGCGGAGGCACCTCGGTGGTGGTCGGGAGACGCGCCGATGCAAGCGCCGCCTCTGAGGGTGGAAGGGTTGTCAGGGCGGTCGACTCGACTCCACAGGACGACATGACCAGAGCCACGACCGCCAGGAGAATGGTGTACTTGCGTTGGCGCATATCGATCCTTTCGTTAACCGGCGACCGGGCTGACCTGCCCGCCAGACGGTGCCTTGGGCCTGGGTTTCGCGAACTTGAGATACAAGCTGGGGACCACGAACAGGTTGAGCAACGTCGCAGAGATCAAACCTCCGAGAATGACGATCGCCATGGGATACTCGATCTCCTGACCCGGAATCTCCCCACCCAGAATCAAGGGGACCAGCGCCAGCCCGGTCGTGAGAACCGTCATGAGGATGGGCACGAGTCGCTCTTTGGCACCCTGCAATACGAGCTCGGGACCGAACTCGACTCCTTCCTCGTTTTCGAGGTGCTGGAAGTGGCTGATGAGCATGATGCCGTTACGAGCCACGATTCCGAGCACGGTGAAGAATCCCACGAGCGAGCCAAGCGACAATTCGCCTCCTGAAAGGAAGGCGGCAATGACACCGCCCACGAGGGCTATCGGGAGAGTCAGGAACGACAACCACGCCAATCTGGTGCTCGAATACGACGCCTGCAGCAGCAGGAACACGCCGATCGCCGCAACGATCGCAAACGTATTGAGCCTCGACGCCGCCTCTTCTCGTTCCGTGAACTCGCCGAGAAGTTCGGGGCTGTAACCCACCGGCCATTCGATGTTCGCCATGAGGGTCTCGACATCGTCAACCACCTCGCCGAGGTGACGGGATCCGTCCAGGTCTGCGCCGATGTCGATGCTGCGAAACAGATCCTGATGCTCGATGATGTTTGGCACCGGTGCGATCGACACGTCGGCGACGTCGGACAGTCTCACCCACTGTCCGCCGGGAGTGTCGATGAGGAGATTCTGAACGTCGGTGAAGCTCCTTCGAGTTTCGGGAATACTCCACACCTGAACGTCATAGGCCTTGCCCTCACGGAAGATATCGCCTGCCTCCTCGCCGGCTATCAGACGCGCCGACGCTCTCCGCACATCACCCGGTTTGATCCCGTAGGCGCGAGCAGCTTCGAGGTCGACTTCGACCCGAATCTGAGGGATGTCTTCCTGGAAGGAGGAGTGGGCTGCCATCGTCCCCGGAATTGCTGCCAACCCTTCCTCGACCTCTTTTGCCTTGTCGCGCAGAACCTGGAGGTCCTGGCCGTAGATGCGCACTTGAATGGGTTCGCTGGAGCCGGTCAGCACCTCTCGGATGCGTTCTTTGAGATACGTCTGGACATCTCTGAACAATCCGGGATAGCCGTCCACGACCTCCTGAATCTTGTCCCTGG
>JBFGAX010000075.1:0-13568 GCA_041567895.1 Acidimicrobiia bacterium | reverse complement strand
TGGCTCGGCACCGATCACACCCGTTTCCGCCGGACCGAGGCCATTGACGAAGACCCACGTGAAGAGCACCATTCCGACGATCACGATCGGCAGGATCCAACGGCCGTGCTTGGGGTCTGGGATACGGCTGGCCATGACGTGGGGAGGGTAGTCGACCGGGGCTGTTTCGCTGATGAGCGTTTAAGCTCGGCGCATGGACTTGGAAGGAGCCACAGCGCTCGTCACCGGGGGCGGGCACCGGGTCGGTCGGGCCGTCGTGCTGGGACTCGCCGATGCCGGCATGAGCATTGCCCTCCACTACAACCGTTCAGCCGAAGATGCGGAGGCGACCGCCATCGAGGCGAGAGCGCTGGGCGCCGAGGTGATGTTGGTACGGGGGGACCTGTCCGATCCGGCGGCAGCCGAGCAGGTGGTGGCCGAGGCGGCTGCGGCCGGCCCGGTCCATGTGCTCGTCAACAGCGCGGCCGGTTTCCAGGAGGGTGGCTTGCGCGACCTGGAGGTGGAGAAATTCGAGCGCACGCTGGCACTCAACCTCACTGCGCCGGTCTTGTTGATGCGGGCCTTCGCCCGCTTGCTGCCGGAAGGTGACGAGGGGGCCATTGTCAACATCACCGACTGGAAGGTCGAGCGGCCGTACAAGGCGCCACCGCGATTTGCCTACACCGTTTCCAAAGGCGCGTTGGTGACGGCCACCGAGGTGGCGGCGATCGAGCTGGCGCCGCGGATTCGGGTCAACGCGGTGGCGCTCGGGGTGATCCTCCCGCCCCCGGGGGAGGGGCCTGAGTACGCTGAGCGTCTCGGGTCCCAGCTACCCCTCGAGCGCGTAGGCGGCACCGACCCGGTCGTGGAGGCGGTGCTGATGCTGGTTCGCAACGACTTCATGACAGGTGAAACGCTGCGCATCGATGGCGGGGCCCACCTCGCCTGATGTCGGTGGCGCATAGGCACGAAATCTCGGTAGCCTCCGGCGCAATGTCCGATCGAATCCACATTCGCGATCTGACGGTGCGTGGCATCGTGGGGATCAACCCCGACGAGCGGGTGAATCCACAGGAGATCGTTGTCAACGTTGGCATGTGGGCCGACACCCGGCCCGCTGCCAAATCCGACGACATCTACGACGCAATCAACTATGCGTCGATCAGCCAGGCCATCAGGGCGCACATCACCGAGCCTCAGGCCGACGAAGCTCCGCTGCTCATCGAGCGGATGGCTGCCGAGCTGGTGGAGCTGATTTTCGACATCGATCCCCGCATTCAAAAAGTCGAGCTGTCCGTCGCGAAGACCGAGGCCGTAACCGCCGTGCAGGCGGTTGACGTGACCATCAAGCGGACCAGAGAGGAAGTTCTGGGGTCGTGAGTCGGGCGTTGATTTCGATGGGCAGCAACATCAATCCACGCTACTTCATGGAACGCGCCGCCTTCCAGCTCAAGGCCATCGACGGAGTCCAATCGGTTCGGTTCAGCCGTGTGCTGCGCAGCGCCCCATTCGGTACCGATGGACCGGATTTTCTCAACGCGGCCGCTCTCGTGGAATTCGCCGACGAACGCATGACCGAAGCCGACGTAGAAGCCACCCTCGCTGGAATAGAGGCGGCATTGGGACGGGTTAGGACTGATGACAAGAACGCTGCCCGAACCATAGACCTCGATCTCGTCATGATCGAGGGCGGCCCCTTGCAGGGAACCGACTTGACGACCTATCCGTTCGTTTCGGGCCCGTCTGCGGAGCTCGCGCCAGACTGGATCGTCCCGGGCGACGGGCGCACAATCAAGGAGATTTCGATGGATCACGATCCCGGCGGCATCACTGCCGAAGACCTCGAGTTGAACGAAGAGGAGATCTTCGATCCCGAATACGAAGAGTTGGTCCGCAAGATGCTCGCTCATCTGGGGGAAGACCCCGATCGCGAGGGGCTCGAAAAGACACCGATGCGGGTGGCCAAAGCAATGCGCTATCTCACCCGCGGCTACTTCCAGGACGTCAAGGAGGTCATCAACCAAGCGGTCTTCGAATCGGATGCCGAGGACATGATCCTTCTGCGCAACATCGAGTTCTATTCGATGTGCGAGCACCACATGCTGCCGTTCTACGGCAAGGCTCACGTCGCCTACATCCCGGACGGGCACGTCATCGGGCTGTCCAAACTGGCACGGATCACCGATATCTTCTCACGCCGCCTCCAGATCCAGGAGCGACTCACCAACCAGATCGCGGACTCGCTGATGGAGGCCCTCGAGCCCAAAGGGGTGGCGGTGGCGATGGAAGGCGTCCACCTCTGCATGTTGATGCGAGGGGTCGAAAAGCAGACTTCTTCAATGGTGACGTCCGCGGTGCGCGGATCCTTCCGCACCGACGCCCGAACCCGGGCCGAATTCATGAGCTTCATTTACGAATAGAAGCTCGTGGCTGAGACCGGGAGCCCACACCTACAATCATTGTGTGTCACGACTCGACTCCGGCCAGGCCTCATCCTGTCGCCTCCCGGATGTGGCAATCGCGACGCTTTCGGCCAATGTTCGTGTGCCGTCAGATAGCGCTGAGTTCTTGGTAGGGCGTCATTCCTGTTAGCAAAGCGCCGGTCATGCAGGAGACGAATCCGCGATGTATCCACGAAACCGTTCGGCCACCAGGCCTTCGAGAGATGAACGAGCTCAGGCCGCGCTATGTCGTCGAGCGCGTTCTCGCTCTCTTTGCAATGCGACGAAACGGCCTCGTATCGGCCAACGGCTCTGCTCGTGGGGGTGGCATACAAGCCCGGGGTCGCTGACACTCGGGAAACACCGGCAGCCGAGATCGCGAGGGCGCTGGTGAGCGCCGGGTTGAACGTCGAGTTCGTTGATCCGTTGGTCAGCGAGTTCGAGGTCGACGGTGTGTCGCTGATCCGACATGATCACGCAGTGGGGCAGGTGCTGCCTCCGGCATCGCGGTGATTCATACCCCAGACGCCGATTTCGATCTCGATCGCATAACGGGCTCCGCCCCAATGGTCTTCGACACCAGGGGAGTCGTGGATGCCGTCGGTGTCAAGCGACGTCTTTGGCGGAGCAGATCCTCACGTGTTGGTGAGCTCTCATTGTCGGTAACCGCGATTAGGCGGCGCAGCAGAAGTCGGAGAGCGAACTCCAGCCGTTCGGACCGTTCGATCAGGTCGTCGGGTAGTCCGGTTGGTAGCTAAAGAAGTGGCGTTTCAGGACCGATGCCGTGTCTTGGAGGAAGGCCCTCCGCCCGTAGAGCGTTTCCATGGTCCTTGTTACAATCATCGATACCGGTGGGGACTGTATGCGATGCCGATCGTGAGATCCGTCCAGAAAAGGTGCGTGTGTTGGTTGGCGAGATGATCCGATCACTCAGAGTGAATTGGCAAGACGACACGTGACATTTTACGAACGGATCGGCAAGCCGGTGTTCGATCGCATGGTCGGGCTATTCCTCGCCGTGATAACTCTTCCGATCCTGTTGCCGATGATGTTGCTGAGCGTCATTGCATTCCGGGGATGGCCGATTGAGCGCCTCGAGTACGTCGGGAAGGACAATCAGCCCTTCAAGTTGCTGAAGCTCCGCACAGCCGAGAGTGCCTTCTCAGAGCGGGGGTCTCGGCGTCGGCTCGGCAACGTGCTACGCGCGTGGAGTCTGGACGAACTTCCCCAATTCTGGAACGTCGTCCTGGGATCCATGAGCCTCGTGGGTCCTCGTCCGATTCCAATCGACTTTGCCCGCCGCCTCGAACCTTGGCAGCTGCAACGACATCAGGTCAAGCCGGGCGTGACGGGCATCTGGCAGGTGGAGTCGCGGGGAGATGGCAGGATTCTCGAGTACAACACGCATATCGATGTGCAATACCTCGACCAGATCTCCTTCTGGGGCGACATCAAGATCTTGCTGGCGACCGTTTTCGCCGTTATGCGCTTTCAAGAGGGCGAAGATGGTTACCGCGACTTCTCACCCAAGACCTTGAAGCGGATGATTCCGTTTGATGTCTTGTCCTGGTCGGCGGCAGTCATGTTTGCCGTCTATGCGCGACCCGTTGATATTTGGCCCGATATTTCACTGCCGGGTGCTGTTGCCACGTCGATGGGGGCTGGCGCAGTGCATGTGGGATGGAGTTACTTCACCGGCGTATATCGCGGGCGCCATCGGCCAGGGTCGCGAGAAGATGCGGGAAGATTGGCGTTCACCTCTATTGCGACCACGTTGACGTTGTTGATCGCTTTTACGACGGTTCCGCTTGTCAGAGGGATCCCCCGGAGCGCGTTGTTGGCCGCTGGTGCCTATCAGCTCGTCGCCGCCTTTGGGATTCGGTTCTTCACGAGAGCCGATATCGATGCTCAGCGGGGACAGACTGGAACGAAGCGTTTGTTGATCTTTGGCGCCAACGAACAGAGTTTCGAGGTCCTGCGTGCACTCCGTCGAGGAAGCTCTCGCGAATGGCTCCCGGTAGCCTTCTTGGACGAAGATGTGATTCTGCATCGCCATCGCCGTATGGGACTGCCGGTCGTCGGGGGCATCGCCTCTCTCAGAACCACGGCAAGACGCTACGCAGCTGAGGCCCTGCTCATAGCTCTTCCCGGGCTCGATCCGGGTTCTCGTAGCAAGATCGCTGATGTGGCCCAATCGTTAGGCCTCGATGTGAGGGTCTTGCCGGAGGCCGCAGACATGATTGAAGGCGTCAGTCCCGAGCTACGCCAGATCAGCCTGTCGGATTTTCTCTCGCGTGACGAGATTCGTCTGGATCTAGATGCCATTGCCGATTACATAACCGGAAAACGCGTACTCGTGACCGGTGCCGGTGGTTCGATCGGTTCCGTGCTGTGTGAGGTCATCAACCGCTTCGATCCTGCGGAGTTGTACAAGCTCGACCATGACGAAAACGCTCTCCAGGAGCTCCAATTGAAGCTCGATGGGGTGGGTTCGCTGGATGAACCGGGTCTGATTCTCGCCGACATTCGCGAACGCGATCTGATCAAGGAGCTTTTTGCTGAGATCAAACCCGATGTTGTGTTTCATACAGCCGCTCACAAGCACGTGACATTTCTCGAGAACTTTCCTGCAGAAGGTATCAAGACCAACGTGCACGGCACCTTGCACGTGCTCGAAGCCGCTGCCAATGCAGGAGTGGAACGCTTTGTCAACGTCTCGACCGACAAGGCGGCAGATCCAATCAGTGTCCTGGGCATCACGAAGAGAATCGGTGAGCGCCTGACGGCCCAATTCGGCAAGACCCAGCCCGGTTCGTACATCTCCGTTCGATTCGGAAATGTGCTGGGCTCCAAAGGATCGGTCGTCCCCACGTTCCGCAAGCAAATCGAGGCGGGGGGACCGGTGACCGTAACCCACCCAGAGGTGACGCGCTATTTCATGACGGTCGAAGAGGCTTGCCAGCTTGTCGTCCAGGCCGGTGCAATCAATGGTGACGGGGAGGTGCACGTCCTTGACATGGGAGAGCCGGTGAGAATCGTTGATCTGGCCCGCCGTCTCTGGGTTGAGCTCCGCCCGGGCACGGAGCCGCGCATCAGATTCACGGGCTTGCGGGTTGGAGAAAAGCTCGAAGAGGTGCTCAATGGCCCGACCGAGACTCTCGTCGGGGAGCCACACGAGCTGATAGACCAGTTTGACGTAGATCCTCTGGATCCCAAGGATCTACCCGCTGCGCTTGCATCGATTGATGTAGGTGGGATGATCTCTCCAACTCGAGACCGCGAATCGGAACCATCCCGAGAGGCGTAACGCAACAACAGTTTGCCTCCTGACAAGCCTCCCTCAACCGGGCGATGTAACCCGAGCGAGGGAGCCTTGGTGATCGACTCATTCCGGGCTGATCAACGCGCGGAATGTCTTGGAAATCAACAAAAGGTCCAGTTTCAGCGACCTTGACTTCACATACTCGAGTTCCATCTGGATCTTGGCAGGCAAGATCTCTTCGACATACATCGCCTCTGGGGAACTGCATTCGGCAAGAAGTGCGCTCTCGTTGCGATAGGTGATTGACGCGACCCCGGTGAGGCCTGGGCGAACCGAGTGGATGGTGCGGAATTCGTCTGGAAACATCTCAACGTACTCTCGTAATTCGGGACGCGGCCCTACCAGTGTCATATCCCCTTTCATGACATTCCAGAGTTGAGGGAGTTCGTCGATTTTCGAATGTCTGAGGATTTCCCCAACTCGCGTTATGCGCGCGTCGCCCAGCGCAGTTACCGATGGACCCCGGTTGTCCGCGGTCATAGTTCTGATCTTCAGAAGGGTGAAGTCCTTCCCGTGGAGGCCGACTCTCCTTGACCGGTAAAGGATCGGTCGGCCGGAGTCCAACAGCGTCGCAAGACCGGCCAGGGCCAGCAGTGGCGCGGTGACAAACAAGCCCGCAACGGACACAACCAGGTCGAAGACTCGAGTCAACTTGGGTGTGTGGCCGTGAACCGGGTCAGTCTGCAACCTCCTGGCCGAGACCTCAACGTGGCTCGAAAGGACATGTGGCGGTCGGATTGGAAACCGATCCAAGCGTCGGCACCAGCTCTGTCATCAGATGCCAATGCAATGGGTCTCGACCTCATGCGCTGCAAGGTAGACGGGCGGTCTTGGCCCGGCTCACAGCGAATGGTCATCGACGATTCTTTGTACATTGTCGACTACCTCATCGACCTCCCCGACCTCCATGTCCGGATAGATCGGGAGACTGATGATCCGGCTGAATTGGTCGGTCGAGACCGGGAAGTCGGTCGGTTTGTAGCCGAAGCGTCGAATGTAATAGGGGTGGAGGTGCAAAGGTTTGTAGTGAACGCTGGTGCCGATGCCGGCTGACGCGAGTGCATCGATGAATCCATTTCGATCGACCCCCAACTCCTCATGCCTCAGCCGGATTATGTAGAGATGCCACGAGGAGTCCTCGGGGGCTTCGACGAGAACCGGATCGATTGCGGCAATCGAGGCAAATGCTTGGTCGTATCTCGCAGCGATCCATCTTCGACGAGCGGCAAGTTCGTCAGCTTTGGCCAATTGAACCAACCCAATGGCAGCGGCGATATCGGTCAGGTTGTATTTGTAACCCACGTCCACGATGTCATACTCCCACTTTGCTCCCGTTCCGAAGCGGTTCCATGCTGCACTCGAGAGACCGTGCAAGCTCAAGAGCCTTGCGCGGTCGGCCAGCTCCGTGTCATCGGTTGTGAGCATTCCTCCCTCGCCGGTTGTGATGGTCTTGTTTGCATAGAAGGAGAATGCCGTGGCAGTTCCTATAGACCCCACCGTCATGTCTCGATACCGTGTCGGGAAGGCGTGAGCGGCATCTTCGATCACGGGTATTCCGTCGGCGGTCGCCAGCAGCGGTTCCAGGTCGGCCGCCTGTCCAGTGAAGTGAACCGGCATGATGGCCGCAGTCCGTGACGTGATTGCCTCCTTGACGGCGATAGGGTCGATGTTCAGGGTGTCTGGGTTGATATCGACCAGAACCGGTGTTGCGCCTGTGTAGACCACTACCTCGGCGGTGGCCGCGAATGTGTGGACCGGTACGATGACTTCATCTCCCGGCCCGAGCCCTAGAGCAGCGAGTGCAAGGTGAAGGGCTGCCGTCGCCGAGTTGACGGCCACACCGTGTGCCGCGCCAACTTTGGCGGCGAGAGCGTTCTCGAACTCTGCCGTGACGCGACCGGTCGTGAGCCAACCCGAATCGAGGACCTTTGAGACTGCAGCGATTTCTTCTTGGCCGATCGCGGGAACATGGAACGGAACTGCCATGAGTTCAGAGTATCAATTCGGGTGTGGAAACATATTGGACCATTGGCCGATCCCTCTGGAAAACGGTTGACTGAGAGAATCCGAGGGATTCATAGAACCCCCGAACGGGCGCGTTGTGTTCGAGATCGGTTGTCAGCGATATCAGGTTCAAACCCCTCGCTTGCACGTCTTCTGCAAAAGCTTTGACGAGCGAACGACCGATTCCGTACCCGCGATGATCCGGCGAGATTCCGAGAGACGCGAGTTCACTCTCCGCTTGCACCAGCACCCGCCGCTCGCTTCTCAACCACCGATATCTCTGTAGAACCCCGGTCAGGCGCAAGGGATCAGCGACCACCGTCGCGAGAAGCGTCATTGACGACCTCCCGCTCCTCAGAATCCGGCGGTAGTAATCGCTCGGCCGTGTCGAACCGGCGACGAAGCCGACAATAGCCCCGGCGTCAGCAACGAGGCAGATCCCCGACGCGTCCTTGACGGCCTCTGCGTAGTACCAGCAGAGGAACCTGGTCCCGAGGGAAGTGAGAAAGGAATCGGGAAAGGCGGATTCGTGAACTGCGGCGATCGACGCGACGTCTTTGCCCGTAGCGGGCCGGATGGCGTAGTCGATCATGTGGCCAGCTCATTGATGATCGTCCGCCATCTCTTCAAGGCCGATTCGCGATCAAAAGGGCGAGCCGCGTAATCGAAGCCCGAAGGATGTTCAATGACAGTTGCGATTGCACGGGCAATTGCTTCTCCTGATGGTTCAGCCACAAGACCGAGATTGTGCGATTTGATGTCGGAGGCCAGCGAGCTCTCAGGCTCGACGATCGCGATGATGGGGCGCCCTGCCTCGACATAGGACATGGTCTTCGACGGGTAGGAGAACCGGTGGACCCCCCTCGCGAGGCTGATCAAGCAAACGTCAGAGTTTTCGATGTACCATTGAGCCTCAGCCCACGGTACCCGGTCGATGAGCCGCACGTTCGATAGATTCTCCGCTGCGATTCGGCTTTGCAGCCTCTCGAACTCGGTGCCGCTACCGATGAGATTGATCATCACATTGCCGTCAACGACCAGTTCTCGGGCTGCGTCCATGACCGAATCCAGGTTCTGGAACCGCCCGAGGTTTCCGGCGAATGTGACGTTGGTTTTGCCCGTGTCGATCTGTATGTGATCCGGCTTTCTGCTCGTTGTTCCGAGGCGGAAGTTGTTGATCACATGGAGGTTGCGAACCGGCCGAGTGTCGTCGTAATACGCTGCCATGTCGTTCGACAACACGACTGTCGCCGAGGTGCGTCTTGCGTTTGAACGATCCATCGCCCTCAAAATCTTGGCAAGGATGCCAGGTCGCATAGCCGATACTGCGAGCCCCGCTTCGGGATGGATGTCCTGCAATACCTGCACCTGAGCAACCCGACGTCCCATGCCCATCGTGACCAGCCACGAAAGCAAGATTGGCGGTTCACTCAAAGTGATCACCGCATCGATGGTGCGTCGTAGCTTTCGTGCTCTCCACAGGGCAGCAAGACAGAACCGGATCATCGCCCGCCCGCCTTGACCTGACCTCAATCTCATGACCTGGACGCCATCAAGGCTGTCCTCTGCCGGAGGTGTAGGTCCTGATACGAAGTTCTGGTATGACGGGAAGCCCGTGATGACTGTGACGGAGTGTCCATCCTCGACTAGAGACTGGGCAACCTCATGACTGATCAATGCGTAGGTGGGAACATCGGGTACGTAATGTCGCTGAATCAACAAGATTCTCATCAACGGACATTTCGGATCCGGGAAGTGGGGTCTTGAGTCGAGACCCTCCGCAATGCCTCGTGTCGAGGAAACAGGTTGGGGACGCCCCCGTCGACCGGTCCGCTCACCACGCCGTTACGCGAGGTTTTGAGCCACTGTTGCGCGGAATCGACGCAGCGGTCCGCGAACGCCGCTCGAAGGTCCACGCGAAGCCGACCAGGGCCCAAACCGGTGCTGAGTGGTTGAATGCACCTACGACCACTGCAGCCTCCAGGAATGACAAAAACAAACCCGCGACGAGGAGTCCGATCCCGGCAAACATCGCGTTGCCGGTGGGTCCGTCGAAGCGGGTCCGTGCCCTGATCATCAACACGAGACCCGAAACGACGATTCCAAACACATACAGAGCCACCCCTATACCCAATTCGATCCAAATTCGAAGCCACGTTACATGGACGATCAGTTCCACGTCTCCTCCCACATCAATCGACGACTCCCCCAAGCCGTGACCGAATAGGGGCTTTTCGGCAATGAGCTCGAGACCGTCCTGCAGCAGCGAGTAGCGGAGAGAGGTGATGTAGTCGATCTGTTCGTCTAACTCGCGATAGTGGCTGAGTCGATCGATTCGTAATGGTTCAGCGAGCTCTTCCCAATACACGCCGAGGATGCCGGCAATCACGACAGAGGCAATGCCGATCGTTCTCGTGAATCCGAAACGGTGGATCGTCACGATCCCGACGGCAATGAGTGTGGCGAGAAGGCCGGAGCGCCCTCCGACGATGAACTGCCCGAGTATTGTGGCACCAGCAGCCGCGTACAGCCAGAGCTTCTGTCGTGTCCTGGGCTGGCTGAATCCCGACGCGACCACGAATGGGACTGCATACGCGACACTGTGTGCCCAGCCTGTTCGCAGGCCATGGAAGCCGGCCACGGTCAACGTTCTTTCGAACGGCGAGACGATATCCAACGAAGGTATGAGCGCGGCGCCGATGATGAACAACGAGAGAAAAGCGTGAAACTGACCTGCTCGGGTCAGGCTGTACCGCACCGTCTCGAGATCTGAAATCGAATAGAACAACCAGGCAGTCAAAAACATGAGGACGATCTCGAAAGCCCACCTCCCCACATTTCCGGGGCTGACCGCCGTTACGACCGCGGGAATCGAGAGGATGACGAGAAGGATCACACCGATCGGACCCCGCAAGCCTCGCGGCGTTTTGAAATCGATCGCCTGGTAGGTCGACGCGATTGCAATCACGAACAGCACGCTTTTCAAGACGTACACCGCGACGGGCGCCACACCCGGCAACCAGACGACGGGTGCCAGCGAGAAATAGGCGGCCCAGCTCGCCCCTACATACTTTGGAACAGATCTTGAACGTGTGGTCACATACCTGCTTTCAGATCCACAGTGGGCGTGTTCGGTCGGACCGCTACGATCGACACCAGATACATCACCGTAGCGGCAAACGTCGACAGGGCGGCCCCCAAACCTCCCCAAATCGGGATCAAGGCGAGATTGAGCACTGTATTGACAGCAGTCGACCAAGCCAGGCGCTTCAAGAGCGGTCCGGTGGTACCTTCCCCTTGCTGTATCCGCTGGATGCTGGTTGAGAGTGTCCACAAGACGCCCGACAGGTAGAGAAGAGCGATGACGACCACCTCCGTAGCACCTACCCACGGGAAATGAGTGCTCCGAAACGGCCAAATGAGAACGATCGCTGCTCCGGCGATGACCACAGCCGAAATCACTTGAATCGAGATGGTTCTCGCGTTCAGCTGACGAGCGCCGAGGCGATCACCAGCCTGATAGAGCTTGAAAACCAAGGGGTTCGCTGCTGTGCCCACTGCAACCAGGGGAAACACGAGCCCGCGGTTTGTGATGTCGTAGAGAACGGAGTACACACCTGCGGTGTCGAGCGTATCGAGCCAAGTGAGTAAGACGCGATCGCTGAACTGGTAGAGGCCCGACAGCATGATCCAAAGGCCTAGAGGCCAGCCATAGGTCCAACGTGCGGCGAATGTTGCGTTGCTTGAGCCTTCAGCACCCGCCCCTCGCCAGAAGAGCAAGAGCCCGACGGCCAATATGGCGCTGCTGGTGAGCAACATTGCCGTTGGAGTGGTTTCGGCTGATGTCAGCGCGATGGCGGCCGGCGGGATTGTCATACCTGCCGCTCTGAACATTTCGATGAGTCCGGCTCTCAGGGCTCGCAACTGACTTTGAGCCGCAGCGATCGCAATAGCTGCGAGAGAGAAGAAGAAGAGTGAGACGATCGCTGCTGCGACGAGTTTGATCTGTTCCAGAATGGGAAGCGTTGTCGCCTGACTGAGGGCAACCGCTCCTGCCACTAACACCGAGATGCCGACTTTGATGCGGGGCCGTGATGTCCTCAGGTGGCTGATCCAGCTTTCTTCCGGTACACCGAAACGCAGAATCGATTGGGCGAACCAGCCAGAAGCAAAACCACCGGCGAGGCTGGTCGTGACGATCAACGCTGAAAACAGTCCAAAGTCAGCCGCACCAGCAAGCGTGAATGACGCTACGGAACCTCCCGCAGCAATGGCGGCAGAGAGCACGCGTGTGACGGCGTAGATGCTTCCGTAGCCCAGGAGTCGTCGGGGTTGGCTTTGATCGGTTGAGCCTCTTCGGTTCACGAGACCAGCTCTGTCAGGAGCTCTACGAATCTGCTCTCCACGTTGTCGGAGAAGTGTGTCCGGTAGTAATCCCTTCCGGACGCAACCAGCCGAGATCGCTCCTCATCATCGAGCTCTCCGATTTCGACGAGCAGATTCTCGATTGCTGACACGGATGGAGTTGTGGCAATCGCTCCACCTGATTCCACGAGAATCTTGGCGAATCCGAGGTCAGTTGGACCTATGTAAAGGATCGGTACATTGCTCGCCAACAGCTCCGGTATTTTGGAGGGAAGAGAGAGCCTGGCATAGCGCTTCGCCCGAGAGTCGTCGTTCATCAACACCAGAGCAAAGTGATATCGGGGGACCAGGGCAAGAATCCCGGCCTGATCGACCGGTTGCCGAAATCGCACCCAGGATTCGGAGTCATGGTCTTGATCCCTGGAAATCTCGGTCGGAATCGATCCCGTGAGCACATCGAGGGTCCATGGCTCGCCGGGGGCTCTCTCATTCGTCCTTTTGACTGCTTCGATGAGAGCGAGGAGAGCCCCGAGGTGCGTTTGCTCCATCAAGGACCCCGCGTACACCAGAGAACGACGACGATATTCGGACCGGTCCCGCTCGGGAATCTCGATCGAAGACTGAGCGACAAATGGTGTGACCGGGACGAATGATGCGCCGAAATTTGCGGCGTACTCCCCGGCCATCGGCTTCGAAATCGCCAGGTTCAAACTTGCGCCGGCAACGCATCTGCGGAATGTGGCTTTGTAGGATCGAGACGCCATCGCAGAACTGATGTTGCCGGCGTCTCGTGATGGGAAGTTGTTGTAATGGTCATCCATGCTGTGTGTTACCAAGGGGACGTCACAATGCCGTGCGAGTTTCATGCCCAACTTCATGATCCATGGGTGTCCGGTGTGAACATAGATCAGCTCCGGTGAAAAGCTCTCAATCCAGTTCACGATCGTCTTGGTCAGACGAGCGACGAAAAGTCGATCCAGTGAGACAGCCTGTCCGCAGATGTATCGCCAGGCATGTCGGAGACTCGGCAAGGTTCCAGGGACAGGGCCGGCCACCACGAATGAGCGCGCTGTTGCGACGTCATCCGCCGTGACGTCGACTCCCAATCGGAGTTCCGCTATATCGTCGGGATTCCAGGACGCCAACAGCCGGGAAGCGAGGGTGGAACCTCCGGACGGGTTGCTGAGGCCTTCCGGGATCAATGCGACGATCCTTGGCCGGGACAACTTGCTGTTCAGCAGGTCGGTGTCAGGGGTCATTGGATTTCGTAGGGTACTGACAGCCCGTTTCCAGGCTCCGCCTCCCGATCAGGTGACGGTGAAGTTGCTGGTGTTGATGGGTGAGAGGTTGTTGGCTTGGTCCCAGGACCAGGCGGCGGCCAGGTAGGTGCTGTTGGGGAGGGTGAGGGGGTAGTTCCAGTTGGTGTATTGGTTGGTGGTGTTGGCGTCGACCCAGGA
>JBFGAX010000074.1:0-14131 GCA_041567895.1 Acidimicrobiia bacterium | reverse complement strand
CGGTCGCCGAGGATCTGGGAGTGGAACATGAGACCGTGCTCTACATGAAGAAGCCGCCTGATCGCCAAACACTCGAACATATCGTCTCAATCCTGGAGGATCCAGTCGAAGATCTGGTTCGGAAAGACTCCCGGTTCAAAAAACTCGAATTGAACCCGAATGACTATGTCGACAATCCGCAGGCGGTTGTCGACCTGCTAACAGACCAAAAGGCGCTGATGCAACGGCCCTTGGTCGTCAAAGGGAACAGAGCGATCATTGGTCGACCCAAATCACGGATTACTGAATTCCTCGAGAGCTGACGGCCAGTCGAGGCCAATGAGCGCCGGGACCAGGGAGGCCGTACACTCGGTTCCATGAAATGGTTGAAACAGATTGCAAACTTCTTCAAAGCTCTCGGACGTAAACCCAAGTTCGAGCCGGGTGAAGTCGAGATATCGGACGAAGTCGAACTCGAAACCGAGCGCAAGCGAGGCATGCGCGGCCTGTAGAAGCGGCCTCCACGAAATCCAGGGGCCGGCCTACGAGCGAAGGGCTTTGATCAGTTCGTCTTTGGTCATCTCAGAGCGCCCTTCGATCTCGAGCTCCTGCGCTCGATCGTAGAGCTCTTCAAAGGTCCACTCCTCGTATGGATCTGCCGCCCCGCCCCGTCGCTCCGCTCCTTCAGCGTTGGAAATGCGCGCTGCCTTTTCTTTGCTATAGCCCTTCTCTCTGAGCGCTTCATACTGGTCGTCATCCTTGATGGAAGGTCCATGATCGGTACCCATGAGAAACTCCTGATGTACATCGGTGCTGACGTTGACCGATTACCCGCAAGGCCTGACAATAAAACCTGACGCAGGTTCAGGTCTCAAAGTGTCGTGCTCAGATCGGCAACCAGTTGGCTTCCGTTCGATGGGATCGGGTTTCCGTGGCCAACGAGAATCGTGGAGTAATCGAACGTTGCGAGCTTCCTCACCGAGTCATTGGCTGCGCTCATATCGGAACTGAATCGTGGGCTGGCTCCAAGTATTTCACCGCCAGCCGATATGAGCGCATCACCGGCTACGAGAATGCCGGCGGCCTGGTCGAGCACAGAGACGTGTCCGGGAGTATGGCCAGGCGTACCGATGATCTGGAGGCCAAAGACCTCATCGCCGTCCGCAACAGCCTCGATCGGGCGGGGAGACTGCATTGCGTCGATATCGGGCTCGCCGGCATGAGCTGACGCAGACGTTGCCCTCTCCATGACCTCGGGTAGGCCTCCGACATGGTCGCTGTGCATATGCGTGAGAATCACATCGTCGACATCGCTCCAGGCGACCCCGATTCTCTGGAGGCCCGCGTCGATATCTTCTATCAGTCCCGCATGACCGGTGTCAACGATGACTGCTTTCGAGTTCCGGGCCAGGATGTAGGCGGAAACATTCTGCATGAAGACACGTTCCCACTTCGTTCCGACGACGCCATCCGGAGTCCCGGCATCCGCAGTGGTCGTGGAGACGGACACACTCGAGGTCGTGGTCGCCAGGCTCGAACTCGAAGTCGATCCCGATGTGCCACCGTCGGTTCCTGCGGATTTCCCGCACGCAATTGCGAATGGCCCCAGGACTGCTACCGCAGTCGTGCCCTTACCAAGCTCGATCAGGAAGCGTCGGCGACTCAGAAGTTCCACCGGCTCAGCCTACGCGGCCTTCGATCTGGAGCCGGGACCGCCTGCTCTGCCCTGGTTAAAGTGCCCACCTCGCACCCGGACCACGGGTACGAGATCATCAGACGGGCGCCGCCCGCGATCCTCGACCGTACGATTGGAAGACATGCAGGAATTCGACTTCGACTTTCATCCCGGGTATCGCTATCTGCTGTTGCCATGGGGCGTGACACCCGGCAATTCGCTGGTCGCCATCACCGACGACGACAGGTTCCATGCCAAGTTCGGCCGCTGGGAGATCACAACGCCTATGTCCAACATTTCCGGATATCAGCGTTCTGGCGACTACAAGTGGTACAAGGCCATCGGAATCCGAGGATCCATGGTTGATCATGGTTTGACGTTTGGATCGACCACGAAACAGGGAGTCTGCGTCACGTTCACCGAACCCATCAAAGCGTTCCTGCCCGGTATGCCAGCCCATCCCGGATTGACGGTGACGGTGTCGGACGCAGACGGATTGGCTGCGGCGCTGCAGAAGGCCGGAGTCCAGCCGTCCAGTCCCGCCTAGGTATCCCTGCTAGTCAGCCTCCCCTACCCTCCTCGGCCTCCGGCCTACGAGCAGTTCGCCCGCCTTCGATCCTCCTTATCTCCGATGGGGGACCATTCAGAACGTTGATGCCCCTACACCGACGAACGCAGCGCTTCGACCGGTTCCATGTTTGCTGCTCGCATTGATGGATAGATGCCGGCAACGAAGCCGATGAACCCACCGATCATCGGTGTCGACAACGCCATGAGTGGGTCGAGCACCGGCGTCCACGATTGGATCGCAGAAACGAACACCACAATGAGGATTCCCGTCGCACCACCAAGAACACCCCCGACGAAACCCATCGTGCTGCTCTCTGCCAAAAACTGGGTAGCTATGTGACGCCTGGTCGCACCGAGAGCCCTGCGCAGACCGATTTCTCCCGTGCGCTCCATCACCGATACGAGCGTGACATTTGCTATCCCGATGGCCCCCACGAGCAAAGCCACGCTCCCCAGAATGACGAATAGCAGATTGAGATCGCTTTGAACGGCTTCTCGTACTCGTTGTGGCTCGGCAGGAAACGCAACCCGAAGACCGGTCGGATTGTCCGGCCGAAGTGCAAGTGGCGCCTGACGAGAGATGAGGTTTGCCGCCCCGATCCGCGTCTCCACAACCACTGTCTCTGGAGCGCCAAGTCGATACATCTGACGCGCTGTGCCCTCCGGGATGATGACCGCACTCAACATATCGAACTGGCGCGCAACATCGTCGATGATGCCAACCACGAGAAACAAATCATCTCCAATTCGTATCGCCGGCAGCTGATCGAGTCGCGAGATACCGAGCCGATCCGCCGCCGCGGCACCGATGACCGCAACCCGTTCCCCCCGCTCTGACAGCAAATCATCCGGAATCATGCCGCTACTGAGATGAGCCCGGACCGCGTCATACAAGCCTGGTGAAGCCGCCTGTATCGACAACTTGAAGTCCGTTCTTTCTGCAGGGTCGCGCACCGGAGAGGTACTGACGAGGGAATCACCAACGTCGATGGTGCTGATGTTGCCGGCTGCAACAACTCCGTTGAGCCGCGCCAATCGTTGGGGAGCGTCCCAGGGCAAAGCGTTGGAAACTCCGTCGAGCCCTGGTGGTTTGGATGTAATGGACACCTCGGTCGCTGCCAGCTCATCGAAGCGACCGACGATTCGGTTACCGGCCGTCTGAGAAAGGCCAATCGTGGCTACCAGCGCTGCCAGACCGATCACGGTGCCGAGAACAGTGAGAGCCGAGCGTCCCGGCCGGGAGAACAACCCGGCCAACGACTCCGACACCAGGTCCGCAGGAGCCACCGATGATCGGGGTGCAGTCACGCGACCTCTTCAAGAGTGCCGTCGATGATGCTCGCCCTCCGCTTGGCCCGAATGGCTACATCAGGATCATGCGTGATCATGACGATGGTGAGTCCGTCGTCGTGCATCTCTGCAAACAGATCAAGAATGGCAGCCCCGGTTGCGGTATCCAGATTTCCGGTGGGTTCGTCGCAAAGTAACAGTCCGGGGCGCGTGAGAATCGCACGGGCGATGGCAGCTCGCTGACGTTCGCCACCAGACAGTTTTGGCGGCAAGTAGTCGGCTCGATGATCGAGCCGAACGCGTTTGAGCGCCCCCAGGGCACGTTCATATCTATCGTCTCGCGAGCCATGGCGATAGACGTCTGCCAGCATCACGTTCTCGGCGACCGAGCGATGAGCCATGAGATGGAACGACTGAAATACGAACCCGATCCGGCTGCTTCTCAGCCCTGCCCTTTCCTGGTCTGACAAAGGGCCCGTATCGGTGCCGGCCAATCGGTACTCGCCTGCAGTAGGGCGATCTAGCAATCCGAGAATGTTGAGCAGCGTCGATTTTCCGGATCCAGACGGGCCTATGATTGCCATCCAATCGCCCGACGCCACCTGCAGACTCGCCCCACGGAGAGCATGGACAGGCGCTTCAGCTCCGAATATTCGCTCGACCACATCGAGTTGTATCAACGGAACCGCGTTCATCATCCGGTCTGCGATTCGAAGCCGACGACAACCAGGTCGCCCGCAGCCAGGCCGCCGCCCATCGGGCTCACTTCTACAAAGCCCTTCGCAGAGAGACCGGGCTGTACATCAACGAACGACAAAACGCCGTTGCGACTCACCTGCACCCGCGACGTACCATCGGCTCCCAGAGCCAAAGCACTGACGGGAACGGCGAGTACGGCTCCGCCGGTTGACTCGGTTGGGATCGTGAGCCGAACCGAAGCGTTGACAAGATTCGGTTGCCCTTCGGGAACTGTGACCTCGAAGTACACATGAAAACCATCGACATCATTGGTGCCGGGGGCCGCTGCCACAAATGAGATGGTCCCCTCGCCGGTGATGCCAAGGTCGGGCTCGTCGATGAGAACCTTCATGCCCTCGGTGACAAGACCGGCGCTTTCGATCGGCACAGAAGAATCAATGGCGATGTGCGCATCAGTCAATGCCAGCAACGAGCCTTCGGCAGAAGCGCCAGGCGCCAGGAGCACTTCTGAAAGACGAACCGGTAAGGACGGGACATAGACGACCTCATCGGCCGGTACGAGGATTCCGGCTCCGAAGCCTGCTCCCTCAACGAGAGCAACAAACGATGGTTGGAGGTCCTGTGTACGCGAGGTCGCCACGACAGCCTCATACCCGCCGTTGCCGTACAACTCGGCAACGGCAGTCGCGGTCCGACCGTCGTAGATGCCGTCGACCGGACCCGGGTCAAATCCGAGCTCGAGCAGACTCTGCTCGAGCTGCTCGACATCAACCCCGATTACTCCCGGTCCCAGGTCTCGATATGACGGCACGTCGCCACTTAGTACGAATACCGGCCGGCCCGACACGGTGGCAGCGACGTCACCGAGATTGAGTTCGGTTCCTTCCTCAGCGGTTGAGGTGACTATCCCCCGATCAGGCTTTATGGCAGATGGGGCTAGAGATACGGTTTGTGGCGAACCGAACCGACCCACTCCCCGTGTGATGATGTCGGTGGAAAGCTCCCGCATTTCGGCTGGCACGAGAATGGGAGAAGGCGTCGGCGCTGCCGTCTGAGCAGCGGCCTCGGCGGGTGACTGAATCTGCGAACCGGCCAACCATCCGGCCCCCGCCGCCACAACCATCGACGTCATCACAACCGCGACGAGCCGGTTTCGTTTCATATCCGGACTCTCGCCGAGCCTCCCTGACTGCCGGCTGACTCCATTCAGCCGGCAGTCAGCGAATGTTCAGGCACAGCCGGGTATCAAGTTGCTTTGGCGCAGTCGCCTCTACAAAAGGATCATGTGATGAGCACCCGACCGGTTGTCCTCCTGCTGGCCGTGACAATGGTCACCGCCGCCTGCGGATCAAACTCCTCGCTCGATGGCGCATCGAGGGCGCTGGATGTATCGGCCACGAACCTGCCTGGCATTCAAGCCTTCGGTCTCACCGACGCTGAGTTTGCTTCGAACGTCGAAGCTACCGAGAAACTGATCTCGCTTTGCATGAACGAAGCCGGATTCGAATACGTTCCGGTTGACGTCACAGCGTTTCTCGCCGTCGAGGACTGGCTGCGGGCCGATCCGACGAAATCGCGCCTGGAATTCAAATCACAGTGGGGATACGGGATATCGACGCGATCGGACTTTCCTGCACGGGATGTGGGCCTCGGCCCGCAAAACCTGCGCATTTACGAGGATCTGCCGCCCGCGGATCAGGCTGCGTACGATCGCACGTTGTTCGGGGACGACACAGACGCCACGTTCGCTATCACCATCGATGACGAAGATTTCACGTCGACCGGCGGTTGTACGAAGAAAGCAATTGACGAGGTCTTTCCGGAAGAGATGCGGACTGGCACGTTCGTAAACCCGAAAGACGTGCTTGTCGAAAGTGACCCCCGCGTTCAGAAAGCCGAACAGGAATGGATCGACTGCATGTCCGAAGATGGCTACGAATACCTCGATCAGGATGAAATCATTGATGAGTACGAAGAGCAATACGACATCATCGTCGGCGATGACGATCCTGACGATCTCACCGGATCACGCCTGGACGCACTTGCCGAACTCCAGGCTGATGAGATCGCCGTCGCTCTGAAAGACCTCGAATGTCAAGCGCCGGTTGATGAGGCCGTGAGGATCGTGGAGATCGAGATCTTTGGCGCACCGGTCAGCGGATGATGCTGCAACGGCCAATCATGCCGACGCTGATTGTGGCAATGGCGTTGACAGCCTGTAGCGGCGGAACGATAACGATTCCTGACGCCGCGAATTCGGCGGGTGCCTTCGCGAATTCGCAGGCCTTTGACTCGACTTCATCGGAGGGGTCACAAACGACTGAATTGACAAACGGGGACTCAGTGGCCCAGGCCGCCGAGGATGCCTATACCTCTGCCGTCGATCGGGCACGCAATGCCTTCAACGATGCACAGGGTAGATCGTTCGGCACGGAAGAATTCGGGCTGTCGATGTCCGAGCTCACCAGACGGATCGACGAGGTCGAAACGTACATCGGTACCTGTATGGCCGCAGCAGGATTCGAGTACATTCCGGCCGATTTTTCAACAATCCGCTCGGCGATGACGAGCGACAAATCGGCTCCCGGTCTCAGCGGCTCTGAATACAGATCCCAATTCGGACACGGCATCACCACGCAGCCGGACAAGCCCATCGTGGCGATCGGTCTCGGTGATCAAAACCGACGCATTCTCGACAGCCTGAGCGAGCCAGACCGGGTGGCCTATCAGCGGACCCTCTGGGGAGCAGACATGTCGGCGACCTTCGCATTTGCTCTCGAATCCGAGAACTTTGCCCGCACGGGAGGGTGTACGCGAGCCGCCGTTGATGAGTTCTTCACCACAGACGAGACGGCTGCCACCTACTTCAATCCGGCCGACGCGTACGTCCTCCAGGATCCGCGGGCGGTCGAGGCCCTGGCGGCGTGGTCGGCGTGTATGGCGGATGCAGGATTCGTGTATCGGCACCCGGACGACATCGACTTCGATCTCCAGGCCCGGTATGACTCGATCACCCGGGGTCGAAGCATCGAAGAATTGACACGCGGCGAACTTGGTTCCCTGCACAAGCTGCAGGACGAAGAGCGCGCTGTCGTCGCGGCGAACCACCCATGCGAATCAAGCATCCTCGAACCGGTGCTCGATCGGATAGAGGACGAACTTCTCGGTTGAACGGTGTCTGGCAACGTTGACAGGGCTGTCACCCTCAATCTCATCGCCACTTTTGACCTTCACATAGGCTGGCCGCATGCAATTCGACTGGTACGTAAATGCGACCGTCATCCTGGCCCTGTTCGCAAACCTGGCTACGGTGGCTCTCGTTGTGCTGAAGGTACGTTCGACGGCCGGAGGAGGTGCAGCCGAGTGGCTCGAATCGTTCCGTGCCAACGGCCTCTGGCTGGCAGGTGTCGTGGCTCTCACCGCCACCGTGGGAAGCCTGCTGTATTCGGAGATGGTCGGTTTCGAGCCCTGCCGGTTGTGCTGGTGGCAGCGCTATTTCATGTATCCACTAGCTGTGCTCCTGCTGGGAGCCGCATGGCGCAGGGCAGGCGGGTGGGCACGCGTCCTCGGAATGTATACCGCGTTGATCGGCGCGGGCATCTCGGTGCAGCACTATTGGCTTCAGCATCATCCAGAGCTGGAGGGAGGGAGTTGTTCGATTGATGTACCCTGCTCGTCCGCATACATCTGGAAGCTGGGGTTCATCTCGATCCCCTACCTTGCGTTCAGCGCCTTCGCCCTGATCGGAGTGCTCCTGTGGATCGCAAAACCCTCAAAGTCATAGGCTCGCTGTTCGCACTATCGATGTCCATGGCCGCCTGCAACGAAGCGCCGGCTGAGTCCCTGCCCACGATCACGACCCTCACCCCGACCACCATCTCCAGCTCGCCCTCTGCATCGGCCCCCTCGTCGACAACCACGGTCCCACCCGTTGTGATCGGCGACCAAATCGCAATCTCGGGTAATGGACTGCCGATGTTCGAGCCCGATAATGACCAGGCGATCGGCCTCCTTGCTCCTCAGGTCGAAGGCACATCGTTCGACGGAACTCCCGTGACAATCAATCACGACGGGGAAACTTACAAGATGATCGTGTTTTTGGCCCATTGGTGCTCCCACTGCCAGGAAGAGGTACCGGAGGTGCGGGACTGGCTTGCCACCTACGACCTCGGGGAAGAAATCGAGATCTTGTCGGTTTCGACCGGTGAGCGTTCCGACCGTCCCAACTGGCCGCCAGCAGAGTGGCTGACGAGAGAACAGTGGCCTGTGCCCGTCATCGAAGACTCGCTCGAATCCGATATTTCCATGGCTTATGGACTACAGGCATTTCCGTATTGGGTGTTTCTCGACAAGGACGGGTCCGTGCTTTTGAGAGCCAATGGCCTTTCCTCTGAAGCCTTGACGCAAATAGCCGACCAGATCAAGGCCTTTGACGAATCGCTCGAAACCACGTCGTAACCCCCACGACGACCTAATCTGGCGCACTCATGGACGACAAGCTCAAAACCATTCTCCTCGGGTCGGTCGGCGCAATTGTCATGATCGGCATCATCGTTGTCGTATTGAACGGCGTGAGCGACACAGCTGACAATCTCGCAGATTCACAAGCCGAGGTCACCGTCACGGGTGAACCTCTCGCTCCGTACTCGCAAGGTTTCGAACCAGCCGCTGGACAGGTGATTCCCGAGGTGTCGGGAATCGGTATTGACGGTCAACCGGTCTCGATCACCAACAACGGCAAAGCCAAAGCCATCGTTTTCCTGGCCCACTGGTGCCCCAACTGTCAAGCTGAGATCCCCGAGCTCGTCGACTGGCTCGAGGTCAACGAGGTACCAGAGAATGTCGAGCTGATTGGGGTTGCGACCGCGATCTCGAGGCTCAGAGCCAACTACCCGCCTTCGGATTGGCTCATCACCGAGGGTTGGACGCCACCTACATTGCTTGACGACCAGGATTCATCAGTTGGCCTCGCATTTGGCGGCCTCCCATTCCCCGGGTGGGCATTCGTGAATGCGGACGGGACGCTTGCAACGCGCGTCTCCGGAGCCGGATCGGTCGACCTGGATGTGATCATGCCGCTCCTCGCCGCAGGCGTCAACCTCGGAGAGTTGAGTCCGGGCCAATCCACTCCGGTTCCGACGCAGGAAGAGCTGTCCGAAGAAACACCTTCGGAATAAGCCCGGTTAGACGTCCAGTCTCTCGGCGAGCAGCGTTCGCTGTTCAGAGCCGGTTCCCAGCATGACTTCCAGCGACTTTGCGCGCTTGAAGAACAGGTGAGCGTCATGCTCCCAGGTGAATCCGATCCCACCGAGGATCTGGATGTTGTCGCCCGCTGCCTTGAAGTATGTCCGGGTCGCATACGACTTGGCCGATGGAGCCATGAGCGATAGTTCGTCTGAATCGTGAACGGCCGCCCATCCGGCGTAATAAGTGAGCGATTTCGCAGATTCAAGAGCGACGAGGTTGTCGGCACAGAGGTGTTTCACGGCCTGAAAAGACCCGATCTTTCGACCAAACTGGACCCGTTCTTTGGCGTAAGCAACCGACATGTCCAGAACGGCCTGAGCTCCGCCCACCGCTTCGTATGCAATCGCAACGCTCCCAATTGCTCGCACCCGTTCGATCGTCGCCCACCCCGATCCAAGTGCTCCCAACAATGCCCCGGAGGCAACACGGACGTTCTTGAACGCTACCGACGCTATTCGACGCGTCGAATCGAGGGTTACCCGGTTCGTCACATCAGCCTCGTCGGCGGGAACGACAAACAAACTCACATGGCCGTCGTGTTTGGCAGCGACCACGAAGAAGTCAGCAGCGGTCCCGTCGATGACATAAGGTTTTTCAGCGGTAATCAGCCAACCGTCGCCGTCGGCGGTAGCGGTTCCGTGAATGGACGCAGGCGACCAGGAGCCCGACGACTCCAGGACGGCGATGGCGGCCTTGTGGGTGCCGTCCGCGAGGCCAGGCAGCAGTTGGGATTTCTGATCTTCGCTGCCCGCGTGGAGAATCGCGGAAGTAGCCAGAATCGCGCTCCCGAGATACGGCAGAGGCGCCAGAGATCTACCCATCTCTTCGACGAGTAAGAACGTTTCGCCCAGTGAAAACCCGGCACCTCCGTATCTCTCGGGAATGTGCATCGATTGCCAGCCTTGCGAAGCCGTTTCGTTCCAGATCGTCTGATCGAAACCGGCTTCCGAATCCATCAACTCCCGCACCCGCTTCAACGGCAGTTTGTCTGCGAGAAATTGCCTCGCCGATTCGACGAGCATGTTCTGCTCTTCACTCCGGTTGAAATCAATGTCACCCATTGGCGGCATCCTAAGCAGATCAACCTCGGTTCTACCGTCGACCTACCAGGAGGCCCGGAACGAGATTGCGTTGCCCGAGTTATGGCACCATCGTTACCGCCTGCACCTCAGGACCGGAGCATCAAACGTCAGGTTGTGGAAGCGCTGGCGCTTGTACTACATTCGACCACGAAGTGCGGTCGATCAACCGCAAAAGCGATGAGGAGGACGTATGAGAAAGAGACTCGCAGCGTTGGTAGTCATGAGCATGCTGATCGTGGGAATGCTCGCGATCGGGGCACAGGCTTCGCCACCCGACTGCGCCGTAACCGGCAAGCAATATGCCCAGGGTCACATCGTCAATGGCATGAAGGGCCAGGGTTGGGAAGGTCTGGGGCACAAGCCCGGCGTCTTGCACAAGGGACTCAGCGGATTCCCCGGCTGTAACGCCATCAACTAAGCGCTGATTCGAACCGTGTCCCCCGGGAAGGTCCGGGGGACACGTTGTCGGATCGACGCTTCCTCACTCCTGCGAGCCAAGTGGGGGTGAAGGAGACAGTTCACCGAAAGCGAACCCTTCGTCATCTCCGAAGACCCCGGATCTCCCAATAGGGACCGTTGAGGCGTCCCATCAGATCACAAAGCCGCCCAGTTTGGTTTCGAGGTATTCGGTCATGCCTTCGCGGCCCCCTTCCCGCCCGAGGCCACTGTCACCCATACCCCCGAAGGGAGCGGCGGCGGCAGTGGGGTTGATGTCATTGATACCAACGATGCCGAATCGGAGCCCTTCGAACATACGCATGGCGGTCGACAGTTCATTGGTATACACGTAGGCCGCGAGACCGTAGCTGGTGTCATTGGCAAGCTTCAGAACTGACGCTTCGTCGTCAAAAAGGATGATCGGGGCTATGGGGCCGAAGGTCTCCTCCCGATAGATGGCCATTTCTGTATCGACCTCCGATAACACTGTCGGCGCATAGAAATACCCCTCACGCAGACCTTCATCCGTGAGGCGGCTGCCACCGGTGACCACTTCGGCGCCCTTTTCGACGGCGTCGGCAACCTGGCGTTCAACTTTTTCGAGGGCGGACGTGTCCACCAACGGTCCTATTGAGACCCCCTCTTCAAGACCGTTGCCGGCCACCATCTTCCCCACCCGGTCCGCCAGCACCGAGGTGAATTCGTCGACAATGGAACGGTGCACGTAGATCCGGTTCGGACTGATGCAGGCTTGACCGGTATTCAGGAACTTGACCAGTGACGCCCCTTTGGCTGCGTGCACCGGATCGGCATCGGGGAACACGACGAACGGGGCGTGACCGCCAAGCTCCATCGAAACCCGCTTCAACGAGCGACCAGCCGCCTCTCCCAGCATGCGACCCACCTCGGTTGAACCCGTGAACGTCAATTTGCGAATCCGCGAATCCGTGGTAAAAGCCCGACCTACCGGTGTCGGATCCGACGTTGTGATCAGATTGGCAACGCCGGCGGGAAACCCGACGTCATCGAGAATCTTGAAAACCTCGATCGCGCTCAGAGGGGTTTGCTCGGCGGGCTTCAACACGATCGTGCAGCCCGCTGCCAGAGCGGGCGCAACCTTTCGGGTGATCATCGACGATGGATAGTTCCACGGGGTTATGGCGCCTACCACACCGATCGGCTGGTGGGAGACAATGAACCGTTGATCGGCCCTCGGAGCAGGAATCGTGGCTCCATAGATCCTGCGGGCTTCTTCGGCGTACCAGAGGAAGAAGTCGGCTGCGTACTGAACTTCGTTGCGCGCCGCTTTGAGGGGTTTGCCCTGCTCCTCGGTCATGATTTTGGCC
This sequence comes from Acidimicrobiia bacterium, assembly GCA_041567895.1. GTDB lineage: Bacteria > Actinomycetota > Acidimicrobiia > Spongiisociales > SHLN01 > JABDOU01. Next base: position 1,805 of record JBFGAX010000074.1, on the reverse strand, counting down.
AGAGCCTCTTTACGCTCCATCATCAATGCGTATGCATCACGCAGCAACTCCGCCCGTCGGTAAGCGGTTGCGCCGGACCAGGCCTCAAAGGCTTCATCAGCTGCGGCTATGGCCTTTTCGATGTCAGCCGGACCATGATCCGGGACTTCGGCAATCGCCTGTCCGGTTGCCGGATTGAAAACGGTAAAACTCGATTCGATGATGCTCACCTCGGTTCGTTTCCGCACGATGCCACGGTCTTCTATCGGCACCATGGTCAGTCGGAGCTTATCGAGTCGGTGCGGTATGTTCAGATCGCCTAGCAAGGAGGAATTCTGAGTTTCTACGAAGACGATCGGGTCGTTGTTCACCGGCTGGTCACCGAACCGCTCGAAAACAACGTCTGGATCGCCGTATGCCGGGCAACGGGTGAGACGGTGATCATCGACGCCGCAGGGGAGGCGGATCGGATCTTGTACGCGGTCAAGCCCTATCAACCGGTCGCCATCCTCACAACGCATGGACATTTTGACCACGTCGGGGCGGCGCCCGCCGTGAGGACCGCATTGAATATTCCATTCCTGATCCATCCTGCAGATGAGCATCTGGCGGGGCTCACTGCGGACAGGTCGCTCGGCGACAACGAATCAATACAGTTCGGTGAGCAAACAATCTCGAGCGTGCACACTCCCGGCCATACCCCCGGCTCGACCTGTTTCGTGCTGAAGACGGACTCTGGAGTCAGCCTGCTTTTCAGCGGAGACACGCTCTTTCCTGGCGGACCAGGAGCTACGAGATCGAAGGAGTCATCGTTCGAAACGATCATGGATTCGCTGGAACAAATACTCTTCACCATGGAGGATGAAACACGAATCCTCCCCGGACATGGGGAGGATTCGACGATTGGTCGTGAGCGACCCTCGCTGGGAGAGTGGCGCGCCCGGGGCTGGTAGCTGCTGCTACCTGGTCTTCTTGTCCTTGCCCTGACCTTTCCCGTTCGAACCGACCTTGTTCTTGGCTTTGTCGCGTCCAGAACCGTCATCTTCGACAACCTCGACTTCTGCAATGGCTGCATCGAATTCAGCCGATCCTTCTGAAGTCACCTGGACGTCCGTCTCGACCGGAGCTTCGGCCGCAGTTCCGATTGTTGCGGCCGTATCGCCGTCGGTCGGAGGCTCTTGATCCCTGTGCTTCTTGCCGCAGTCGGAATGGGCGGCTGCCCTCACGTCACCGTCGTTGCGGGCCGCATAGCTCACGGTTTTGCCATGGTTTCCGTCCTGGCATTCAACTTCGGACGGCAGCTCGAGCAGGTCGCCAGTCACCGACTCCGAGCAGTCCAGGCATGGAAGCTGTTCTTTCGCGACAGCCTCTTCCTTCTCAACTCCAGCTTCCGGGATGGCTGTCGGCTCTTCGACAGCTCCCGAGCCGTCTTCTACGATGACCGGGACCGGGTCGACCGGTACTTCGTCGGCGACGTGGGAAGCCGCAACGGCTATCCCGCTCACGCTCAACACCATCGTGGCACTCAACGAAACGGCGCGCATCGAAAGAAACTTCAGCATCTGGACTCCTCATAGTTGGTTGCTGAAGTTGAACATCGGACGCATCGACGAAAACTTGACACTATTTGCGGCCAGAATGACCACTATGAGCGCGGCTGATCAACGCCGGGACGGTTGCAAATAGAGATCAGGCGCGCACTACGAGTTCGTCGAGCAGTTTTGTGCTCGACCTCGATATCTCCCGCACGGCGCGATCGAAGACTTTCTGGTTCGCTCGAGAAGGTTTCCGATAGCCGCTGATTTTCCTCACGAATTGGAGGGCGG
>JBFGAX010000073.1:0-14284 GCA_041567895.1 Acidimicrobiia bacterium | reverse complement strand
CTGAGCCAATCGATCAGCGACTGGTCGACCCGTTCTTCCGCCCGGAGCGTCTTGATGACAAGTGTTTTCAAGTGTTTGTTTCGCGGGTCGTGGTCGCTTGCCCACCGGGCCCGGGATTCGATGCTAGAAACGGAGCACCAAGCAACTTCGAATGAGGAGTACCGATGGAACTGCCCGAGGGCGTGACCTCTCACACCGTTCAGACCGAAAGACTCAAAACTCATTACCTGGCAGCCGGACCCGACGACGGAGAAGTGATTGTCTTCATTCAGGGCAACCTGGCATCGGCCCGGTTCTTCGAGCATTTATTCCCAAGCCTCGCCGACTATCGGATCATCGCACCCGACATGCGGGGGTTCGGTGGCTCAGAGCATCTGCCGATCGACGCCACCCGTGGCCTTCGGGATTGGTCGGATGACACCCGGGCTTTGCTCGACCATCTCGGCGTTGACAAGCCGGTACACCTCGTGGGTTGGTCAACTGGCGGAGCCGCCATCGCCAACTACGCGGTCGACCAACCGGGCGAGGTTGCATCGTTGACGATGATCGACCCCGTGGCGCCGTTTGGCTTCGGGGGAACCCATGGCCCGGACGGCACCGCTATTCCCGACTACGCCGGATCGGGAGGACATAGCGCAAGCCCCGAGTTCGTCGAAGCTCTGGCCAAAGGAGATACATCCGATGAGAGCGACATGTCTCCGCGCAACGTGATGCGAGGCTTCTATTGGAGTCAGAACTATCAGATGGACAGCGAGCGCGAGGACATGCTGGTCTCGGAAATACTGAAGTCGGCCATTGGCGACCATGGCTATCCCGGCGATGGAACGTCATCCGATCGCTGGCCGAACATCTCTCCTGGAACAACCGGCATCCTCAATGCCCTGTCCGGCAAGTACTGCCGGTGGGACGACATCGTCGCGCTCGAGCCGAAGCCTCCGATCCTGTGGACCCACGGAACCGAGGATCTGGGTGTCTCCGACAGCTCCATGTTCGAGATGGGCACGCTGGGCAAGATGGGTGCCGTGCCCGGCTGGCCGGGCGACGACGAACACCCGCCGCAACCGATGGTGCAGCAGATCGACAGCGTGCTCGATCGGTATGCAGCGGCAGGTGGAATGGTGCGCAAAGAGATGTTCGAAGGATCGGGACACGGACCACACATCGACGCAGACCAGGCCTGGCTGCACGTTTTCAAAGACTTCCTGACCAACGTCGTCGGTGCCTGAGCCGGCGAAGGTGAGCATCCAACTCTGCCGCCGGCCAACTGGTGAATATCACTGTCCTGCTAACCGGGGTGAGGCGTGTGGCCAGGGCGAAGCCCTCGCTGCTATTTCGGTGCTTTGATGGCGAGGTACCGCCTCGCACCTTCCACGGCCCGTATGGCCTGACGTTGGAAGGCGAGGTTCAGCAACGGGGCGATAGGCCTCAGCCAGCGCGGGGTCTGCGTCTCGTTTCGAAATATGATTCGCGTGCCGTTTCCGGCCGGTTCGAAGGTGAGCGAATCCACCGACCGGAACCATAGGATCGAGCCTTCGTACTGAACCTGCCGGCCTGGATCCACCGCGACGAGCTCGGATTGCGCGGTCATCCTCATGGGACCGCGGGCGATTGTCGACTCATACCTCGACCCGGGTTCAAACCGGTCTCCAAAGACTCGTTGAGAGCTTCGCACGTTTGGGTTCCATCGATGTAGCTCAGACATGTCAGCCAGGAGGTGGTACACAACGGCCGGCGGATCATCTACGTCGAGGTGTCCGATGAATCCGATCATACGACAGAGAGTACGCGAGGCATCAACGTGGGCGCCGGAAGATACGTGCCGGTGACCGCCGTGGTAGATACGATTGACATGTCTGCCTCGGAGGTTGATGAGCCGCTCAACCGCTATTTGGCTCGCTATCGCCGGCATAGTTGCCATGGGTCGTTGGGTTCTGGAGTTCACGGATACCCGGTATTACGACCCCGCGTCGATTCTCGATTACGCCGCCGTGACCTCGCAGAGCGCGGCAGGCGTTGCGACCGGGATTGCACTTTTGCTATTGCTACGAAATCCTCCAGTGCGAAGAGGCGCCTTCCTTGTCGCAATCGCCGCCGTCGGCGCCATCACCCAAGGCCTCGGCAATCTCTTCGAAGATGCCTTTGATGTTGCAGAGGGCGAGTGGGGATTCGTCCTGGGTGGCATCAGCATGATCCTCGCATTACTCGCTGCGGGCGCTGCCGCTCTCAGTGCCAACTCTCCTTTGCGCTGGAGCGGTGCATTCCTCCTGGTGGGCGCCACCGGAGGTTTGCTGGGCCATGGCTTGCTCGCGATGGGCCTGGCGTGGATCGCTTTCAGCATTTGGATTACGCGGCAACTCAACAACATCGACACCGTGATCGATCAGCCACTCGGCGAGCTCCGAGGCCGGCGATGAGCATGAAGCAAACGACAAAACATTCACGGCCACCTCGAGAAGAGCGCCGCCAGAGTGGCTGACCCGACGTCGAAACTCTGTCGTCCGGCTATGGGCCCACTTCGCTACTTGTCGGCCATCGAAGCGAAGCTGTCCAGTACTACATCCCAGCCCGTGTCGTAGCTATCACGAGTTTCAGATGCATCTGATCCAAGACGTTCCCAATGGCTGTGCTCGAGATCAACCCTGGTTCCCGCATCTACTTCGGTGAATCGAACATCGATCACGGTAGGGGCAGGAGCGTCCGGATCCACCTTCCATTCCATGGCGAACTGGCCGGGGGGTTCCCAGATCGATACGACGCCCCAGTCGGCTTCTGTGCCATCGCTACCGACCTGAAAGATTCGCCCGCCAACGCGACCTTCGACCCGCGCATCTGCGACATCGCCGCCGATGGAATGGGTTGCGAGCGGCCACCACTGGCCCAGCTTCTCCGTGAAGATCTCGAACGCCAGCTCAATCGGCGCTTGCACCGTGATCGACTTCTTTACCGGCTTGATCGTGGCTTGTTCCGTGCTCATGGCTGCAGCCTCCTTCTCTACGACCGACGCAAAGCCGGCCAGTGCTGATTCCCACAGGTTCTCGACATACGAACGCAAACCGCCCACGCCTGATTCGGTCACCCGATATATGCGACGAGTTCCCTGCGCCTGGTCTTCCACCAGACCCGCCTCCTTCAGAACTCGCAGGTGTTGGGACACCGCCGGCCGGCTCACCGGGACAGCTTCCGCCAGCCTTCCGACCGAGCGCGGTCCCTGGCACAACAGCTCGAACAACTCCCGGCGCGTGCCATCTGCCAGCGCCTCGATCGCCTGCGACCGGAGGGTGGATCTCGAGCTGCTCGACGATCCGGCTACGGTGCTACTTTGGGTATTTCCGTAAGTCATTACTTACGTAAGTTACCACTTACCTATGTTCGTGTCAAGCGTCAGGAACCATGCTCCTACTGCTGACCAAGATCGAGCCCCAGGGCTTCATAGACGAGGTCGGTCTGGCGAGCCCGGCAGTGATGGAGGGCCCGAATGACCCAGCCAATGCGCTGCCGCACATCAGCCACCTCGCTTTTTGCCTCCGCCGGGTCGCCGAGTTGTCGCCGAAGCGATACGACCTGGCGGATGAGGTCGTCGTACTGCTCCTGGATCCCCCGGATCCGGGGACCGAAGCGCCTCGGATGCTCCGATTCGATCAGCGAAAGCAAGGCATCAGGTCGATGCAACTCTGCCTGCTCGTCACGCATGGCCGACTCGAACGCTTCGAGGTCGAGCGATACCGAAGCGAGCCATTTCGCTCCCCCGGCCGCTCGACCCAGCGAGGTTTCCAGACGCTGGGCGGCAACAAGCGTGCGGTCGCGATCGATCCGACTGGTCGCGTAAGCCTCTTCATGGGAGCGCGATTGTGAAGAAACGTCTTCGTTCATGGAGAAACTGCTCGAAACAAGCCGGGCTGGGTATGAAACATCATGCTCTCACCTCCTGACGCATGAACGCGATGTAAGCAATGGCAAACATGACGACCGTGGCGGCTGACAGTCCGACCAACTGCGGCCACACCAAGAGCAGGCTCTGGCCGAGGCTCAGGTCGGACACGATTGCCCGGTCGATCTGGGACAGCGTGACGAGGCCGAGACTGCGCACTTCGGGATTCAGCAACGCCGTCGCAGTTTCCTCATAAAGGACGATCGGAGACAAACGACCGACGACGAGCTCGACCTGCGCATTGGAAAAGGCGCTATCGGGATCGGAAGAGCTGATTGGAGAGACTGCGTCGGCCACCAGCTGGGCTGCCAGCGCCCCGAAGAGTGCAACAACCAACCAGATGCCGATAGCCACCATGGCCGAGGTCGAGGCTTGTCGCAGCCACACCGAACACAGCGTTGCCAGAGCGAGCCACACCCCGACGTACACGATCGCTGCTATCAGCCACACGATCAACCGGGTGGCTTCGGCTACGGTCGGCACTATTCCGAGCAGCACGATTCCCAACCCGGCGACGACTGTGGAAACAACGACAATGATCAACCCGACCACCGACAACCCGGCAACAAACTTGCCATTGATCACGTCGTCGCGGTGAATGGGCTGGGAGAGAAGGCGCGGCAGCGTCCCCTGCGATCGTTCACCGTTGACGGCATCGAAACCGAATGCAATTCCCAAAATGGGGGCAAGGAAGCCGATGAACGTGAGAAACGAAAACGGTATGGGATCGGCTTGAACCGTGAACAATCGGAGAAACATTCCCTCGATGCCTTCAGCAGCCGGCGCCACCGAGCGCAGCTCTCGTGCAGCTGCATAGACGCTCCCGATGGCGACCAGACCCAGCAGAATGAGTAGCGCGACAAACCTGACGGAGAGAATGTGGTCTGCGAACTCCTTGCGTCCGACTACAGACCAGCCCGGCTTGCGCCGGATCCAGGTTTTTTGGACAATCTCTGTTGTGGTCATGATGTCACCTCCTCGGATCGTGTGAAATAGCGGTGGTAGATATCGTCGAGGTCGGATCCCAGGTCGCGGAGCTCGCTCATCTCAATGTCCCGGTTCACGAGTCCAGGGACGAGCCGCGAGACATCTGAGGCGCTGATGCGTATGCGAAAACGATCAGGACCGGCATCGATGACGTCAACACCGTCCCTGAAGATGTCTTCGAGCGCGGCCTGAAGTCGCGATCTCCCCGCCGGGGTTCGAATCTCAAACACACTGTGGCTGTCGCCCAGCCGTTCTGCGAGTTCGCCTGCCGTTCCCTCGGCGACCACGCGGCCTCCTACGAATATGGCCATCCGATCGCATGTTTGCTGAACCTGATGCAGCATGTGGCTGGTCAGTAGCACCGCTCGACGTTCCTCATGTGCCAGACCCTTGATGAGCGATTGCATCTCGATCACCCCTTCGGGGTCGATGCCGACCATTGGCTCATCGAGAACCACCACAAGGGGATCCTTCACCAGCGTGTCAGCGAGTCCCAGGCGCTGGCGCATACCTCGCGAGTAACCCGCAACGGGCCGGTCGGCCGCTTCGGTGAGGCCAACCCTGGCCAGGAGAGCGCTCACCCGGTCATCGGCCTCCTCGGGCGGCAATTCGTTCAGACGGGCGGTATACAGCAGATTCTGTCTGCCTGTGAGCTGTTCGTAGAAGCCGACGGTGTCTGGCAGGTATCCAACCTGACGTTTGACAGCAAGCGGATGACGTGCCGGATCCAGCCCACAAACTCTGACCGTCCCGCCGTCGGGCTCGCTGAGTCCGAGGAGCATGAGCACCGTCGTGGTCTTGCCTGCGCCGTTGGGTCCGAGCAGGCCGAAGACCTCACCGGCTCGTACAGCCAGATCGATTCCGTCGACCGCCGGGATTCCGTCGTAGGACTTCGCAAGCCCTATCGTCTCGACCAGCAGGTCCGAAGTTGCTGCCGAGTCCATGCTGCTCATCTCCGTCCGAACCGCCGAAACACTGCAGCCAGAATGCCGAGGGCGAGAAGAATCACAGCGATGCCAACCAGACCCCAGACAGCCGACGTTTTGACCGTGGCCCGCACCTCAATGGAGTCGTTCGTCTCGGCGACGTTGGCTCGCAGTGTGATTCGATAATCTCCGGCGATGGCATCGGAGGATGGCGTGATCGTCGCGGTCACTTCGGCCGTGCCCCCCGGCTCGATACGATCCACCGATTCGGGGCTGAACCCAACGTCCCACCCGCGCGGAGGCGTGGCTCGCAAGGAGACGTCGGCAAGGGCCGCGGTGCCTGGATTCGTGATCAACAGAGGGAGCTCGGTCGCGATACCCGCTTCAACATCGAGGTTCAAGCGATCGTCGGGCGTGATGAGGGCCATATCGAAATTGCCAGTGATCTCGACGATGAGCTCGGCGGCAGCAGTTTCTCCGCTTCCGGCTGCGCGGACCAACACCGGGTAGGTGCCGGCCGGTGTGAAATCGGGCGGATCGACCTCGACGGTCACCCGCTCTGAATCGCCCGCCGCCACGGTGACACTCGAGGCTCGGCTCTGTCCGGCCGGTCGGGCATCGACTTGCCAGCCACCCGGTCCTTCCGCTTGGAGACCAAATTGGATCTCCTCTCCGGTTTCGTTCGCCAGCTCGAGCGTGAATGAGAATTCGACGTCAGACGGCCCCCGTAGAGAGGGAAATTCGGCATTGAGAACAACGCCACCGCCTACAGATTGTGCAACGTTCAAGTCGAACGTGATTTGATCACTCGTGTTCGAGCCGCGCGCAACAACTCCCACCTGGTAGTTGCCCTCGACCGCTCCAGCAGGGACGGTCACTTCGAGCTTCAGGTCCTGCGTGAGCTCGTCGTCGAACATCACGCGGTTGACCACGAAGCCGCCGCCACGAATGAGAGCATCCCAACCGTCGGGCACATCCACCACCTCGAGTTGGATCTCCTCACCCGGTGTTGCGATGAGCTCCAAATCAAAGGACTCCGTATCGCCCGGTTCTACAGCGACCCCGACGTAAGGCGTCAGGATCCGCACCCCGGAGGTGCTTTCCTGGGCCAGAACTGCTATCGGGTTTCCGCCTATGGACAACCCGGCTACGAGCAACGTTGCCATTGGCAGCGCCAAAACAAATCTGGCCGCCCATGTACGCATGTCAGCCTCCTTCATCTCAGCTGTTGTTTTCCAAGTCGTTCATTGTTTTTTGGTAAATCCCCGGCGATCTCGGCGGAGGACAGCGACGCCATGTTTTTCAACAAACATTCGGCCCTTGGATGCCGGCACACAGGTTCGACCCTCGCCAAAGGAGGTCGAGGGACGGACCGGCGATCGCAGGATGATGGACGTGGTCCGTCCCGCGGCCGCCGATCCTTGTACTCCCTCGCCCCCATGCGGCGGCGTTCGACCCCGGCCGGGTGGCATGCATACCCACCTCACATACGGGACTGCGGATCGTTCGCTGTGAGCAGTGCAGCCACGTCGGGAAAGACGGATAAGACCACCACAAACAGATGTCACCATCGTTCAACCGGCCAAACGTGTCGCCGAGATCGCGAACGGTTGTCTAGGCGGACGCTCCCGCGGTCAACCGTTCGGCATTCGACGACTCGATCTTCACCTTCTGCGGCTTGACCTCGTCTCGCACGGGAATCGTGACCTCGAGAACGCCCTCGTGGTAGCGAGCGTTGATGCTCGACCCGTCAAGGCGATCTCCGAGACGTACCTGGCGTCGATGCGTCCCGGACGGACGTTCTCTCATCAACCACGTGACACCCTCGGTCTCTTCGCCAGGGCGCTCGACCGTGACGGTCAACACGTTTTGCTCGACGGTGAGGTCGACATTGTCGGGATCGACCCCCGGCAGATCGAACCTCAGGGTGTACTCACCGTCTTTTTCGAATGCGTCCATCGGCATCATCCCACCCGGACTGCCGTTGCCGAAGAACGAGAACATCCGATCCATTTCTTCCATCGGATTGGTGAATCGCATCGTCATTTCAACTCCTTTCCTCGGTGTGTATGGATCAATGATTCAGCGATGTTGTCAGATACCTTCCTACGTATCCACAGATAATCTATGTATATAGCACTCAGATTTAGGTGTCAAGAGGGAAAATCGGGCATTTATTCATGCGGAACGGGATGTGATTCGAGACTGCGACTGCATAAGAACGATCTTCAGGAACCGCCGATGCGTGCAGCCGGGTTGCGCAAGCGCATCGTAGCCGAGAATGCTGCCAGACCGACAAGCGCTCCGAGCGAATTGAAGATCACATCGTCGATGGTTCCGAGACTCCCCAACCCGAGCAAGAGCTGTGAGAGTTCGATGCAACCGCTGATCAACGCTCCGACCAAAAGAACCTTCTGAGCTCTACGCATACTCTGCCAGCCCGCCGCGCCTAGAAACCCGAGAGGCACAAAGAGCAACAGGTTGCCGATGGGGTCTCTCAGCACAGCTACTCCCGGTCCGCGAACTCGCCGATCCAGTTTCACTTCTTCGATCGGCACACCCCATTCGGCAGCTAGATCGGCCCGTCGTTGCAGCCACTCCTCCTCTGTCATCATGTAGCCGCCGGCATTGACAAACGATTCGACTGTGCCCCACAACGGGACAACGCTCTGCACATCCAGACGATGCAGTCCAGGATCGACGTACCCGTCGCGAATCGGATATATCGTGATAGCCAGGGTGGCGACGAGCCAAAGACCGAGGCCCGCTATCACCAGAGATCGGAGGTTTGGCTTCCGTCGTCGTCGGTATTCATGAACAATCCAGCCGAACGCAGCCGCCAGCACCAACCAGCTCACCGGTTCCGCCCAGATGAGCTCGAGGCGATCGGTTGCGTTCCGAACCCAGTTCCAAAGCGTGGTCATCGCAACAGCTCGGACAACAGCAGACCCAAAGATCTATTCGAGAGCTAGCAAATTGCGCAACCGTTCCTGATCGCCTTCAGCTAGCGCTTGCTCGGCTTGCAGGTTCTCTCGATCACGGTAGATGGAGGCGATGGCTTTGATCACTCCGTCTTTGCGATAACCGACGATCACGTCGTGTTCGGCCGGGTTGCCCACCACCACGTCTTCGTCCCAGTCGCCGAGATGGCCGGTGACGTTGATGGGGATGTCATAGTGCTGACTCCAGAAGAACGGTGGATCTGAAAAGACGACGTTGTAGCCGAGCATGTTCCGAGCTGCGGTCTGGCCTTGTCGCTCGGCAAGCACCCAGTGTTCGATGCGAACCGGCTCGCCATCGGGTCCGGGATAGCGGGCGATGTCGCCTGCCGCCCAGATATTCGGGTCACTGGTCTGTAGCTGTTCGTTGACGATCACCCCCCTGTCCGTCTCGAGCCCGGCCTCGTCGGCAAGCCCGGTACGGGGCACAACGCCGATGCCGACCACAACGAGGTCGGCCGGAATAGATGAGCCGTCATCGAGCGTCACGGCGTCCTCACCGATCTCGTCGACGCCTCGGCCAAGGCGGAATTCGACGCCGTTCTCTTCATGCAGGTCCTGCACAAATCGACCAAGCGTGTCGCCGATCAGAGCCGCCAACGGCACCTCCTCCGGAGCCACCACGGTCACGCCGATCTCCCTTTGTCGAAAGGAAGCCGCAACTTCGAGACCGATGAAACCGGCGCCGACGATCACCGCTCGCTGTGCTCCGTCGAGCGCAGAAATGATGTCTTTGGTGTCAGCAAACGTACGGAGATAGAACACGTGAGGAAGATCCGCACCGGGAATCGGGATATGACGAGGCTCTGCGCCCGTTGCCAATAGCAAGGCGTCGTAAGACACGGTTTCGCCGTCTTCCAGATGGACCACTTGCTCGGTTGCGTCGAGGCGTGAAACCTCCGCCTCGATGAGATCGATCCTGGAGTCTTCGTAGAACTCTTCCGACCGAAGCGGAATCCAATCCTCCTGCGCAGTGCCCGCCAGATAGTCCTTCGAAAGATTGGGGCGATCGACAGGCTTCTCCTTCCCGATCAGCGAAACGGGTCCGTCGTAGCCGTAACGACGTAGCGCTTCGGCAGCTGCTGCACCGGCCGCCCCCGAGCCAACGATCACGATCGACCCGGGTGACCGGGGCGGGGCCGATCTGACTCCGGGATCCGAGCGCTTGCCGGTTACATACACCCGGCCGTCACGCTCTTCGATCTCGTAGACAGCGATGGGATTGAGGGCCGGAGCACCAACAGCCTCGCCTGATTCGAGATCAAATCGGGCATGATGCCAGGGACACCGGATCTCCTCTCCAACACAGATACCCTTGGACAACGGCCCGCCGTAATGGGTGCATTTTCCGCTCACGGCTCGTATGCCGCCTGTGGTCCGAACAAGCACCACAGGTTGTCCATCGACGTGCCCCCCGGCCGGAACGTCGGCATCAAGGGCATCGATGCCGATGCCTTCCTCGGCCAGATCCGGTCCCTCAACGTTGCTTTGCTCGGCCATCTTCGCGTCCTTTCGATCCGTGCCCGGCCTCATGGCCACAGCCCCACACTATGTGAAATTCGACTCTTGGGATCACGGAACCCGATCACGTGTGCTCGATTCCCGGAATGGTTGGGCCATTCTCCCCCTCGATAGTGAGCCAGTTTTTACGTACAATCCAGACAGGAGGTAGTTATGTTGCGACCGGGAGCAAAAGTAACCCGCATGACGAAGAAGGTCGGCCAACGAGCCCCCACTGGCACCATCGTCGAGGTTCAGAAGGGTTCGTACGAAATTCTCTGGGATGACGGTCATCGATCGATTGCGACAGCGGATGGGATCATCCCACTCAAGAAACCGAAATAGACCTGGAGATTCAGCCCGTCGCCACGGCCGATCCCGATTACTCCGTCGCATAGAGAAAACGGGTGTTTGAGCGCACGCCGGAGATCGGTTCTGTTCTGGGATCGACCATCCGCGGCCCGGCTTCCCAGCACGCTCAGGTGAGAGGGAAGGGAGCCTGCACCCACCACGGACGATCCTCGATCGATATTTCGGTGACCCACTTGACCCACCAGAAGCCGCGCCTGTCCGGCGCCACCAGACGAGCCGGAGCACCGTGCCCTGGCGATAGGGCGCGGCCGCCAACAGCGGTCGCCAGCAGAAGGCCTGGAGCGTCTCCGATCGGGAAACGACGGCGATAACCTGTCGCAGATGTGACCAGAATCGACTCTCCGCCGGCGTCGCCCACCAAGCGGTCCATTCGTACCCCGGTCCATTCCTGAATTGCATACCAGCCGCTCGTGCAATCGAGAGTGGCCGTCACGCGGTCCGTGAATTCCCCAAGCTCCGCGCCCGTCCACGTCCTCGACGCTCCGCCCGCCTGAACCTGTAAGACCCATCCATTGAGCTCAGGCGTGGTGTCGTTGAACCAGGACACGACCGGCATCGCGGTCGGATCGTACGATCCTCGTTCGTGGGATCCGGTCTCGCGTCGTCGCTCGCCTGGCAACGACAACAATCGCATCGCACCCTCCAAGCCGGCATATGCGGCGACAGCGGCACCGGTGAGCACCCCGGCTCGGAGGACATTGCGGCGGTCGAGGTCGACACTCCGGAGGTGAACCGGCCGCTGCCGAAGGTGTGCCACAGCCACGACGATGGCAATCACCGCGGACCCGACATGAACCTGCATGGCGTTCAGCGGCCCGTACTGGAGCACGAGGCCGCTACTGAAGAGCAACCCGGAAGCAAGCGCTGTGAGCGTCATGACGGCCAGGAGCAGCGATAGGCCCCGGCCGGGCCTTCTTCTGCGAAGGCCACGCTTCGCCACCGTCGATTTCCACGGGATGAGGAGCACGATCGCAAGACCGGCGACACTGTGGGCTCCGGCAACCCAGAGCGCCAGAGCATTCCCCGTGGCAAAAGAGAGAAGACCGCTCACGAGCGCCGCGCCGAGCAGCACGGCGAGAGCCATATTGGTTCGTCTGCCCGACATCGTCATCCCAGATTACGAGCTACCCGCCTGTAGGGGACGAGCGGCGCCGCAACCGTAGCCAGAACATTTCAGTGATCGCCCTGCAAAAACGGTACGTAGAGTCTTGTTATGTCGGAAGGGGTGCCGAGATGGTGAATCCAACCGATGCGTCAAAGCCGGGTGGCGTCACGCTCGCTCTGTTTTTCATGGCCGTGGTGGTTGGCGGTGCCAATTTCATCGGCGTTCGATTCAGCAATCGAGAACTCGACCCTTTCTGGGGCGCTGCCCTCAGGTTCACCATCGCCGCATCACTCTTTCTGATCATCGCAGCGGCCTTGCGGCTGCCCTGGCCACGCAAACAGCATCTCTGGCTCAACGTGCTGTACGGTCTTCTGAGCTTCTCGGTTTCTTATGCGCTCATGTATTGGGCGCTCGTCCAGGTGTCGGCAGGAGTCGCGACGGTGGTGTTGGCGATTGTGCCGCTTGTGACCCTTTTGCTCGCAGCCGCCCAGGGGATGGAAAGGCTCGGAATCAGATCCGTGATCGGGTCATTGCTGGCCATCCTCGGTATTGTCTGGATGTCCCTCGGCCCTCAGGACGTGGTGCTGCCTTTCACAGCCCTCCTCGCGATGCTCCTCGCGGCGATGTCGATGGGCGAAAGCGTGATCGTCGGCAAGAAGCTCTCCGGCTACCACCCTGCCATCACCAACGCAGTCGGCATGACCACCGGCGCCATCATGCTGTTGGTGCTGTCTGCTGCCGTCGGCGACCAATGGGTGCTGCCCTCCGAACCCGAAGTCATCTGGTCCGTGATCTACCTTGTCACCATCGGATCGGTTGGGCTGTTCGTACTCGTCATCCTTGTAGTGAGACAATGGACTGCGTCAGCGACGTCCTATGTGTTCGTGCTCTTCCCAATCGTCACGATGGTGCTCGGAGCCTTGATCGCAGACGAACCCATCACCGGCCAGGGTGTAACCGGAGCCCTGCTCGTCATCTCCGGCGTCTGGTTCGGGGCGCTATCACCCAATGCGCGAACCGCATCGAGTTCGTCAGCCGACCGACCCCATCCGGCAAGGCACGTGATCTAGACGCCATCGACCAAACGGAGCCTCCATTCGCGCTGCGACGCTGGTGTCATGGTGAGACGATCGACGCGGTAGCTGAGGCCGGCTACACGTGGGAGAATCGCCCTCGATGTCACTCGACGATCACTTTGCGACCATCGAGCTGGCGGAATCGCTGGATGACGTGACCGGCGAACTCCTCCACCAGCTTCAAGCAATGCTCGAGCGGATTGAGCCTGCTCGGCTCGACCGAACGCGTTCCAGCATCGTCCCGGGAGTCGAAGGTATTTCAATCGAGATGCGCCATCGGGACGATTCGGGTCTCTCAGTCGGGGTAGAAGCGTTCGGCGAAGAAGTGGTGGTCAATTACGGCGAGGAACACGAGCATTTCGACGTCGAGCACGAATTCGTCGATTTCGCCGTCGGTCCGCTCGCCACCGACTTCATGGTTCCGCGGGTCGTCGCCTTCTTGGAAGCGCTCCTGACAGGACGCATCGAGCTACACGTCACCCACCGACTCTTCTACGTCAGAACTCTCAGCTACTGGATCAATGACGCAGGGGACAGGGAGCGATTCCTGAGCGGAGGGACCGTCATTCCGACTTTCAAATGGACGAAAGAGCCGATCGTCAAGAAGTTCGACTTTCGCTGAACAGGCTGGTCTAGGCGTCAGCCTTCTCAGCGACCGCTTTCAGGTTTTTCAGTCCCTTTTCAAAGTCCGGACCGACCATCTTGTCCATGCTCTTGAAGATGCCCATGATCTTCGTCATCAGCGTCATTGGGCCGGTCATTGACCACGTGACATTGGTCGAATCGCCCTCTGGTTCCAGGGTGAAGGTCGTCGTATTGCTGGATTTGAACGGCTTCAGAAAATCGAGAGCGACTTCGATCTGAGACGGCTCGGACGCTTCTGTGATTTCCATCCGGCCCTCGCCAACCTTGCGATTCCCGGTCCAGGCGTATTTTGCGCCTACACCGGACTCTGACCCGGAGTAGGTCTTCTCCATCTTCGGATCGAGAGCATCCCAGGGTGACCAGGCACCCCAATTGCGGAAGTCGATCATCTGGCTGTACACCCGCTCGGCGGGGGCATCGATCTTCTCTGAACGTTCGACTGTAAAGGTATCACTCATGCAATCGACACTACCAAACCCAGACCGTAACGGCTGGACTCCGTACAGGGTCCCCCATCGAGAGATCCGAAGGATCGAAGATGGGGGAAGGTACCGCTCCGCAGCGAGCCTGCGAGCAACGGAGGGGTAGGGGGAAAAAGAAACCGACCACCTCGCACCACCCAATGGTCCCCCATCGAAGATGGGGGAAGGTACCGCTCCGCAGCGAGCCTGCGAGCGAAGGAGGGGTAGGGGGAAAGAGAACCGACCACCTCGCACCACCCAATGGTCCCCCATCGAAGATGGGGG
>JBFGAX010000072.1:0-14529 GCA_041567895.1 Acidimicrobiia bacterium | reverse complement strand
GGTCGCAGGAGACTTCAACGGCGACGGCTGTGACACAGTGGCGGCGTACAGACAGAATGAGGGGCGGGTGTTCATCGCAAATGAGCTCGGATCTGGCAATCAGGTCCTCGAACCCGATTACAGCTACTACTTCGGGGATCCCGGCGACAAGCCGTATGTTGGCGACTTCAACGGCGACGGAATCGACACGCTTGGTCTCCATCGCGAATCGAGCGGATTTGTCTACTTCCGACAAAGTCACACGCAAGGCTTTGCTGACCACGAGTTCTATTACGGAATTCCCAACGATCGTTTGACGGCGGGTGATTTCAACGACAACGGAGTCGACACGCTTCTGGTCTTCCGTCCGACCGAGCAGAAGCTCTACATCCGCAACTCGAACACGCTCGGTATCGCAGACGTCGAATTCCAATTCGGGTACGAGCATTGGATTCCTGTCAGCTAGCTGAGAGGAGGGCACCCCGGGGGTGGGGTCACCTGGCTATCCCGTGGGCATCCAATCGTCCGCCGAGACAGGCACTGCCGTGCTCTTGACGATGCCGGCGGTCAGCTCGTCCGTTGCCACCGGACCGCTCGCCCACAGTCCGGCTTCGACCGCCGCCGCAGAGCGCTGCTGGTCAGGCGCTCCCCACATGACGTAGGAGACGAGCTGTTGCGGATCGGCGCCTGAATACAACGCTATCTCTCCTGCTGCGGCCACCAACTCGCCCGTCCCGAGCCGCATGTCGACGATATTGCCTTCGATCCCACCGGATTCATCGGCTGCGAAGACCACGGTATCTCCGGATTCCAGCGTCATATTGGGGATCGAAAAACAGGCAGCAGACTGACAGACTTCCCATCGGTGCAACACGGCATCGCCTTCGCCGTGGTTGGTGACAGCCACGTATCCATCCTGTCCGAAAAACACTTCGGCGATCACCACCTCTGGCTCGAGGAGCTCACGTCCGACCTCAACGATCGACGTCACTGTTTCTTCCGGGCCGGTGTCATCCGCGGTGCATCCGACCAGCGACGAAACGAGGATGAGCACCAACGAACCGAACCAGGGTTTCACACCAAGAAGTTAGACCCCCGATGCCCGATCGCCCGCCATCTAGACTCACCGGTCCAGCCCTCGTAGCTCAGGGGATAGAGCGCCGGCCTCCGGAGCCGGGTGCGCAGGTTCGAATCCTGCCGAGGGCGCGGCGGCGCCGAGAGCGTTGTCGCATCAGAGCTACGTGAGACGCTCCTGTTTGACGTAATGTCTGACGCAATGGCTCGCTGAATGCATGAGGCGGCGCGGCGTCGTCGATCGAAATGCCGCTCAACGAACGGCCGGGATACATATTGGGTTTATCAGGTCGAGTACCGGGTAATCAGACTCTGAGGTCACATGTTTTCAAAAGTATTCACGTGGGTTGCCAAAGCTGCAGCTCTCACGGTCGCCGGGATTGCCGTGAAGGAGATCGCTCGTAGGTCCAAGAGAATGTTGGACGACAGGCGCGCGGCCACTGCAAATGTTGGTGCAGAGCCGACTGATGCGGGCCGGGATACCGACAGAGCATCAGATCGACCCCGGGATGACGGTGTCGCCGAAGATGCTGACCGCAGTACCCAACGAGCCCCGGATGGAACCAGCGTTGTCGATGAGTGGGGCGAAGAATCATTCCCCGCCAGCGACGCACCTCAGTCCTGGTAATACGAGCCCGGGGCTCAAAGGCCTTTAAGCCGTCGTTCAAGATCGATCAAAGTGGCGATGGCATTTCTCGACTTTTCAGAGACGCCAGTCGTCACGTGTGTGTTTGGCAGGCTGCTCCTATCGCCATCTGAACCGTTTCGATCACCTCGTCTACCCGGACCAGGACGTCGTAGCAGCCGCGTGCGCGAGGTGTCCAACCGCCGGCGTATACCAGCCATTCACTGCCGCGAAACTCGCACGCGGGCACCCGAAGAGCATTGACTTCATCCACAGAACCCCAGCCGAATGTCAGATCGTCCCCGATGCGGCGCGGCGCAAGGATCTCGAATTGGGCGCCGGCCCGGACGACCAGACCGTCCTTCGCCCACAGCCGTCCGTCTGGATCGCCGGGCGGGATCGAGACGCTCAACTGATCCGGATTGAAAGCCACGACATCTGCTACCACCCTGTAATTCTCAGGGGGTGTGTCGATGTGGTCGATCAGTTCGTGGCAACGAAGGTCGACCGGTTCGGTGGTGGTCGGCTGGAGCGCCGCACCGCAGCCGGCGACGAGCGCCACCAGGATGAGGATTGTGCCAAGTCGTCTTTTCATGACTGTTTCCCCTCTGATACGTCTATTACCCGCCGAGATGCGTCGAGGTTCCCGACTTTTTCGCACGACCGTCAGGACAGGTGGGCGTTAGTAGCCTTGCGCCGATGATCCTGGCTACCCTCTCACAGCTGTTTGGCGATGCTTTCGAAGAGCTGGGTCTCGATAGAGAAGCCGGGATCGTTACTGAATCCGATCGCCCTGATCTCGCACAATTTCAATGCAACGGGGCCCTGTCGGCTGCGAAGGCAGCGGGGAGAAACCCTCGAGAGTTGGCGCAGGATGTCATCGATAAGGTCGGAGAATTATCGATGCTCCAACCGCTCACGATTGCCGGCCCCGGATTCATCAACATCAATCTGACAGACCAGGCTCTTGCGGATCGATTGAACGACGTGGATGAGCGGTTCGAAGCCCCGACCGCCGAGGCGCGCAATGTCCTTGTCGACTTCGGCGGTCCCAATGTTGCCAAGGCGATGCACGTCGGGCATCTTCGCTCCACAATCATCGGCGATTCCCTGCAGCGGATGATGCGCTTCGCAGGCCACGACGTCCTCACCGACATCCACGTTGGCGACTGGGGTACCCAGATGGGCCAGTTGATCATCGAAGTCGAGCGTCGGATGCCTGAGCTCGTGTATTTCGATGATGCTTATTCCGGGGAATACCCGGCGGAGAGCCCGGTAACGCTCGACGATCTTCAGGAGATGTATCCGGCAGTCGCCGCCCGCTGCAAGAACGATCCGGAGGAAGCCGAGCGTGCCCGTCAGGCGACGCTGGAGCTTCAACTGGGTCGTCCTGGATACCGGGCACTCTGGAATCACTTTGCGTCGGTCTCACAGGTTTCACAAGGACGGGATTTCGAAGACCTGGGCGTCACGTTCGACCTGTGGCACGGTGAAAGTACGGTACATGATCGGGTCGGGCCGCTGATCGAGGGTCTGATCTCGGCCGGAATAGCGCGCGATTCGGATGGGGCTCTGGTCGTTGAGGTCGCCGAACCAGGAGATGCCAAAGAGATTCCGCCGTTGATTCTCTCAAAATCCGATGGAGCGTATCTCTATACGACCACCGACGTGGCGACGATCGAGGCGCGGGTACAGGAGTTGCACCGCGATCTGATTTTGTATGTGGTTGACGCTCGACAAGCTTTGCACTTCGAACAGGTATTCAGGGCTGCGCGCATGGCCGGCGTAGCCCCATCAGAGGTTGACCTGGAGCACGTTGGATTCGGCACGATGAACGACAAAAGCGGAAAACCGTTCAGGACACGAGAAGGCGGCATCCTCAAACTCAGAGACCTCATCGACATGGTGACCGACGCTGCCAGAGCCCGGTTGGAAGAAGCGGGCATGGCTGTCGGCTATACAGAAGTCGAGCGCACCGAGATTGCACGCCGCGTCGGTCTGGCTGCCCTCAAGTACGGCGATCTCTCCAACCATCGGGCGTCGAATTACGTGTTCGACCTCGATCGTTTCATCTCGTTCGAGGGCAAAACCGGCCCCTATCTTCTGTACGGCGCGGTCCGCATGTCGTCGATTCTGCGCAAGGCCGATGAGCAAGGTTTCGAGCCGGGCAATGTCGTGCCGCCCGTCGACGAAGCAGATCGCAATCTCATGCTGCAAATCTTGAGATTTCCGAACGTGTTTGACCGGGCGGTCGTCCAGCGTGCTCCCAATCACCTCGCTGAGTATGCATTTGAGCTCGTGGCGACGTACAGCCGGTTCTACGAGCGGCACCACATCCTGAGCGAATCAGACGAGCAGCTTCGGCAATCCTGGTTGCGATTGGTAGCAATGTCGCTGGCCCTGATCACTCTGCTGCTAGATCTGCTGGGTATTCAGATTCCGGAGCGCATGTGACGGGCGTACCCTGGCCAACCTCGAGTGGCCACGACGCCGACGGTCGCCTCACGATTGCGGGTATTGCCGTCACCGAGCTCGTTGATCAATACGAATCTCCTCTGTGGATCGTCGACGAAGATGATTTTCGAAATCGCTGCCGCGCCTATCAGGAGGCCTTCTCGTCTGCCTGGGTGGCCTATGCATCAAAAGCCTGGCCGACGGCGGGTCTGATGAAGATCGCCGCAGAAGAAGGTTTGTGGATCGACGTTGCCTCCGCAGGAGAGCTCTACACGGCCCGGATGGCGGGAATCCCCGGCGAGCGGATCGTGTTTCATGGCAACAACAAGTCGGTTCCGGAGCTGGAGATGGCCGCCGACCACAACGTTGCGCGGGTCGTCGTCGACTCGTTTGAAGAACTCAATCGGCTCGAGGAGGTTGGCGAGAGGGTCAAACACGTGTTCAAGATCTGGCTGAGGATCACGCCGGGGATCGACGCCCATACCCACGAGTACGTCCGTACCGGTCACGACGACTCCAAGTTCGGTTTCACGATGTCGCTCGGCCTCGCAGCCGAAGCGGTTCGCAAGGCGCTGACGCTCGATCGGGTTGACGTTGTCGGACTCCACGCCCACATCGGATCGCAGATCTTCGGAACGGACGCATTCGAAGCCAATGCGGAAGTTCTGGTCGAGCTGATGGCAGCAATCCGAGATGAGCACGGCATCACGATCGGCGAGCTCAATGTCGGAGGAGGAATGGGAATTCCCTATAACCACGAGGATCGCCCGGTCGGCATCGCACAATACGGCCAGGCGGTCCATGCGGCTCTCGCCAAAGCGTGTTCCCACCACGGACTCGCCGAGCCTCAACTGGCCATCGAACCCGGGCGGGCTCTCATCGCTCCGGCCACCATCACCGTCTATGAAGTCGGAACCGTCAAGTATCTGCCAGGGCTACGAACCTATGTGAGTGTCGATGGTGGTATGAGCGACAACATTCGACCAGCCCTGTACGGGGCGGAACACGAGATCATGCTCGCCAACCGCTACGGATCCGCGGATCTCGCGGCGGTCACGGTCGTTGGGAAGCATTGCGAGTCGGGAGATCTCGTCCGCGAGCGTGCGTCTCTTCCGGACGACATCCGGTCGGGGGATCTGCTGGCGGTTGCTGCGACGGGCGCCTACACCGCGAGCATGGCCTCGAACTACAACCGGCTGCCCCGTCCTGCCGCAGTGCTCGTGAAGGATGGAACCAGCCGTTTGCTGATGCGCCGCGAGACGTTTGCGGATCTGACTGCCCGCGACGTCCTCTGAGGCGCCGCAGGTAAAGTCGCCGGATGAACAAGATCGGAATAGGAATCCTCGGCGCCGGTGTCGTGGGTGGGTCGCTGATCAAGCGGCTCATCGATGACCGGGACGTCATCACGACGAAGACCGGTCTGAGTCTCGAGGTGGTCAAAGTCGCTGTTCGATCCATCGACAAAGAGCGGAACTTTGCTCTTCCTCCTGCGATGCTGACGCCCGATCCGATGGAAGTCGTGAATCACCCCGACGTCGAGCTCGTCGTCGAGATCATGGGCGGGCGCGAGCCGGCGGGCGAGCTCGTGATGGCGGCCCTGAGGGCGGGCAAACCCGTAGTGACGGCCAACAAGGAGCTCATAGCAACCTCCGGGGCGTCGCTGATTGCGGCAGCAGCAGAAGCCGGTGTTCAGTTGTTGTTCGAGGCAGCAGTCGGGGGCGGTATCCCGATCGTTCGGCCTGTCTCAGAGACGCTGGCAGGGGAGCCGATCAATCGCATCGTCGGGATCGTCAACGGCACGACCAACTACATCCTGAGCCGGATGTCGGAACATGGTGCAACCTATGACGAAGCGTTGAAAGAAGCCCAGTCGCTCGGCTACGCCGAATCCGATCCAACCGCAGACGTCTCCGGCGCCGATGCTGCTGCCAAGGCAGCAATCCTCGCCAGCCTCGGTTTCGGCACCTGGGTTGGACTGGATCAGGTCCACCACGAAGGCATCGAAGCCATCGATGTCGCGGATATTCGCCTCGTCCAGGAACGGGGATACGTGGTCAAGCTGCTCGCCTTCGCCGAGCGGCTGCCCGGTGGCCTGTCCGTTCGGGTCCATCCGGCGCTCGTTCGCTCCAACCATCCGCTGGCGGCCATCCGGGGGGCAACGAACGCAGTCTTGATCGAAGGATCATCGGTAGGCGAACTCTTGTTTTCCGGTCCGGGAGCGGGAGGCGGCCCGACCGCAACTGCCGTGCTTGGCGATGTGATCGATGCCGCTCGCACGCTCGGGTCGGGCGCCGAAAGCGCACCACCCATCCAGCTCGGCAAGGGGAATGTCGTCCCGTTCGGCGATGTCGAAACGTCCTGGTATATCCGAACCGAGGTGAACGACAGTCCCGGGGTTCTTGCCCAGATCGCGCAACTCTTTGGCGACAACGATGTCAGCATTCGATCGGTGTGGCAGGAAGGGCGAGGAGAGCGGGCCACATTGATTCTCATCACACACCCGACCGATGAAACGTCCCAACGCACGGCAGTTGCAGGTCTCGGCGAACTCGATGTTGTCACCGAGGTGGGCGCTGCGATTCGCGTCGCGTTCGACGAGTAGCCAGTCAATGCAGTATCTGAGCACCCGGGGCAAGGCCCCTCTTGTCGGCTTCACCGACCAGTTGCTCCACGGACTGGCTCCAGACGGCGGTTTGTACCTGCCGGAACAGTTTCCTTCCATGGCTGATATCGGCTCGGCCGCCGACTACACGGATGCCGCAGTCCGGATCACGTTGCCCTTTGTTGAAAGCGACATTCCGGCAGACGATTGGGGTGTGTTGCTCGAGAACGCCTATCGCCGCTTTGAGTCGCCAGAAGTCACTCCGCTCGTCGACATCGGCAACGACCATTTCTTGCTCGAGTTGTTCCATGGCCCGACTCTGGCGTTCAAAGATATTGCTATGCAGGTACTCGGCGATCTTTTCGAATACGAATTGAAACGCCGGGGAACGTCGGTGACGGTCATCGGTGCGACGTCCGGCGATACAGGAGCGGCTGCGGTCCAGGCCCTGGCCGATCGTGAGGGCATCGAGCTGTTCATGCTGTTTCCAGACGGCGGGATTTCGGAGGCTCAGCGTCGGCAGATGACGACGTGTCAGGCTGCCAACGTCCACAATCTGGCAGTCGATGGCTCTTTCGATGACTGTCAGGATCTGGTGAAGGCGATGTTCGGCGATGACGCATTTCGAACCCGCCATCGGCTATCTGCGGTCAATTCGATCAACTGGGCCCGCGTGATGATGCAAGTCGTGTACTACGCGGTAGCAGTGGCGCGCCTGGGCCGTCCGGTCACCTTCTCGGTGCCGACAGGAAACTTCGGCAATGTGTACGCCGGTCATGTCGCGCGGAGCATGGGTGCCGATATCAACGGGCTCATCATCGCCTCGAACCGCAACGACATCCTCACACGGTTTCACACGGATTCGGTCATGGAGATACGTGAAGTCGTGCGGACGACCAGTCCCAGCATGGACATCCAGGTTTCTTCAAATCTCGAACGGTTCGTGTTCGAGGCGCTCGGTCGTGACGGATCGGCAACAGAAGCCTTCATGACCGGGTTCCGCTCGAACCGATCTATCTCCGATCAGAAGGTGGCTGATGCGTACAGGGACGCCTTTTCGGCTGCGATGGTCACCGATGGAGAGGGCTCTCGAGTGATCGCAGATCTGGCGGCCCGCCTGAACGTGGTCATCGACCCCCACACTGCGATCGGTGTCGGTGCTGTCGACAAGATCGAGCCAAAAGGTACCGTCGTCACGTTGGCGACCGCTCATCCTGCCAAGTTCTCCGACGCAATTGCGGCTGCCATCGGTAGCGAACCCGGAGTCCCGGATCGCCTGCGGGCGGCGCTCCAGTCCCCGGAAACCTTCCAATCGGTGCCACGTGATCTGGAAACCGTTAAATCCATCGTGGCCCGGAGTCGACAAGAGTTTTAGGGAAATGGGATTTATCCTGTAATATGACGTCTCGGGCACTTCGTCCGAACATCTGCGACACCCTCTCGCAAATACTCCGCATCCGGATAATCATTCGGTTACCGGCACCCGGTATGTGATTGTTGCGCAGAATCCGCTCATAGCCGGCACAAAGCACCCGTAGGGGTCGTGAGATGCTCGCTGGTATAGCAAAGGAACGCATGACTACTCGAACTGAGTTGCAAGGCAAGAATCTCGATGATCTTCGTGAGATCGCTGGATCGGTCGGGGTCGAAACCGATGGTCTCCAGAAGGCAAAGCTGATTGCCGCGATCCTCTCTGAAACGGGAGTTGCCGACGAACCTTCACCTGTCGATCTACCGACGGTCGAAAAGAAGGGCAGCAAGGGTTCCGACGATGACGGTGGTCGCAACCGCAACGAAAATGGGGGCGGCGGCAACAATCGACGGAAACGGCGCGGACGCAACGAGCCGCGCGAACCGGTTGACGAGTCCGATCTCGAAGAGCGTGAAGGACTGCTTGACATCCTGCCTGAGGGATACGGCTTTCTTCGCACGACGGGATACCTCCCTGGTGACAACGACGTTTATGTCGCTGCCAACCAGGTCCGAAAGTTCGGTCTTCGCAAAGGTGACCTGATCAGCGGTCCGATCCGTAAGCCGCGTTCCCAGGAAAAGTTTCCTGCTCTCGTTCGGGTCGTCTCCGTAAATGGCGTCGATCCCGAGGAGGCTCGCAAGCGTCCGAAATTCGGAACGCTGACCCCGCTGTTTCCGGACATCCGTCTCCGCATGGAGCGCGATGGAGACAAAAACGACATCCTCGCGAGAATCATCGACCTCATCTGTCCGATCGGAAAAGGTCAGCGTGGCTTGATCGTTTCGCCACCCAAAGCCGGCAAGACCACCGTCTTGAAGGAGATTGCGCACTCGATCGCTCTCAACAACCCCGAATGCCACCTGATGGTTGTTCTCGTTGACGAGCGTCCGGAAGAAGTGACCGACATGCAACGTTCGGTCAAGGGAGATGTCGTGTACTCGACATTTGATCGACCGGCTGAAGAGCACACGCAGGTCTCTGAACTCGCCCTCGAACGTGCCAAACGACTGGTTGAGCAGGGCACCGACGTTGTGATCTTGCTCGACTCGATCACGAGGCTGGCCCGTGCGCACAACCTCGCAATGCCCGCTTCCGGCCGAATATTGTCCGGTGGCGTGGATTCTCAGGCGCTGTATCCACCAAAGCGCTTCTTCGGAGCCGCCCGCAATATCGAAGAAGGCGGAAGCCTCACCATTATCGGTACAGCCCTCGTTGAGACGGGATCGAAAATGGACGAGGTGATTTTCGAGGAGTTCAAAGGAACCGGCAATATGGAATTCCGGCTCGACCGATCATTGGCCGACAAGCGGATCTACCCGGCCGTTGATATCACCCAGTCGGGAACAAGACGGGAAGAGTTGTTGTTTGACCCAGACGAACTGGCGCAGGTGTGGAAGTTGCGCAGGGTGCTCCTCGCACTCGAAGCAGCTCCCGCGCTCGAACTACTCATCAACAAGCTCAAGGAAACCAAATCCAACACCGAGTTCTTGGCCGAGATCGCCAAGACTGGCAAGTAAGAACACAAAAGGGAGTCATGAAGGCTGATATCCATCCCGACTATGTCGATACGACCGTCACGTGCTCGTGCGGCCGAACATTTCAAACGCGCTCGGTACGTGAAAGCCTGAGCGTTGAGCTGTGTAGCGAATGCCATCCTTTTTTCACCGGCAAACAACGTCTCGTCGACACCGGCGGCCGGGTAGAGCGATTCCGCAAGCGGGTCGATGCCAAGGATCCGGCAACGGAGAAGAAGATCGCCGAGAAGCTGGCCGCGGACCGGGCCAAAGCCAAGGCCGACGCCGCCAGAGCCAAGGTCACCTTGCCGAAACCGGTCAAGCGCCAGGAGAAAAAGGAAGACGAGCCTGCAGCGAAGTCGTCAGATGGAGCAACCGGGTCACCGACAGCAGAAACTCCTGAGGTAGCGGCTCCTGAGGTAGCGGCTCCTGAGGCAGCGACTCCTGAGGCAGCGACTCCTGAGGCAGCGGCTCCTGAGGCTGTAACGGACGACGCCGGAACCGCAGATGCGGAAGCGACCAACGGACCAGGCGACGAATCTGAGGTCGAGGCAACGCCGGACCAGGGACCCACCGGGGCCGAACAGGAGGCCTAAGTGTCTGGCACACCCGACGCCGTCGGGGATGTCGCGACGCCGGCCTCATCGGTTGGCGGTCAGGCCGTCATCGAAGGTGTCATGATTCGAAGCCCACATGCCTGGGCTGTTGCTGTCCGAAGACCTGACGGCGATATCGAGACCGAAACGCATGATTTGCCCCGTCTTTCTGCTAGATCGAAGTGGGCCAAGGTTCCCTTTATCCGCGGCGTGCTCGTACTCGGTGAGTCGTTGACGCTTGGTTTCAAGGCGCTCACCTGGTCTGCCGACAAGGCCGCTGAAGGCGAAGCCGAGAACGAGCGCGTGAGGCTCGAGGGCATCATCGAGTCCGCTCGGGGCCCGCTGGCCGGCCTGCGGCGGAAACGGGCCGGTAAGAGGCTCGAGAACCCCGGCGAGATCAGCCGCGGAGAAATGGGTATCGCAATGTTCGGAGCCCTGGTCGTCTTCGTCGGTGTGTTCATGCTGCTTCCCCTCGGAGGAGCCAAGCTCGCCGAAGAAGCTGCGGGCGGCGAGAACGTCCTCGTGTTCACTGTTGCTGAGGGCGTGATCCGGGTGCTGCTGTTCGTCGGCTATATCTGGGCGATCGGACGCAGCAAGGAGATCGCGCGGGTCTTTCAGTATCACGGAGCGGAGCACAAGTCGATCTGGGCCTATGAAGCGGGTGACCCGCTCGACGTTGAGTCGGTTCAGAAGTACCAGACGATGCACCCGCGCTGTGGCACCAGTTTCCTCATCATTGTCGTTCTGCTGGCGGTTCTGGTGTTCACGTTGCTCGGCCTGACAGAGCCGCCGTTGTGGTGGACGATCTCATCCCGAGTCGTCCTTGTCCCTGTCATCGCCGGCATCGCCTACGAGCTCCTCAAGGCCTCTGCGACGGCGTCGTGGCTTCACGCGCTCTCGTGGCCGGGGATTCAGCTGCAGCGCATAACCACGAAAGAACCCGACGACGCAATGGTCGAGGTCGCCATCTCGAGCTTGCTCGCATCGCTGACCCAACCGGAGGTCGACGAAGTCAAAGAGCGCGGCAATGTGTGCGAGCCCGCATTGCGGGCGACCCACCATGGATGACTCCCTCAAGAATCGTTTGGATGAGGTTGAGGCGGCATTTGCTGACACCGAAGCCGAGTTTTCCGATCCGGACCTCTTCAGCGATCAGGGCCGCTACACCGAAGTGGCCAAGCGCCACGCCGAACTGAAAGCAATTGTCGACCTGTACCGGGAGTTTCTCGCTGCCCGGTCGGAAGCATCGGAAGCCTACGAGATGGCAGGCGGAGAACAGGACGCCGACATGGTTGCCTACCTGAAGGAAACCGCTGCCTCGAAGCGAGTTGAGGCAACCAACATCCTCAATGAATTGCAGTTGCTCCTGGCACCGAAGGATCCAAACGACGATAAGGATGTGATTGTTGAAGTTCGGGCTGCGGCCGGGGGCGAGGAAGCAGCCCTGTGGGCATCTGATCTCATGCGTATGTACGCGAAATACGCCGAGAACCGGGGGTGGAAGGTCGAACCTCTTTCGACGAGCGAGTCGGACACGGGCGGATTCAAAGACGCCAGCTTCGCCGTCAAGGGCAAGGGCGCATACTCGAGGCTCAAATTCGAAGCCGGTCCTCATCGCGTTCAGCGGGTGCCGAAAACCGAATCACAAGGGCGTGTTCACACGTCGGTTGCCACCGTCGCCGTGCTACCCGAGATCGAAGAAGTCGAGCTCGATCTCGACATGAACGATGTGCAAGTCGAGGTATACCGATCGTCCGGTCCTGGCGGGCAGTCCGTCAACACAACCGACTCGGCCGTTCGGCTCATTCATGAACCCTCCGGGCTCGTCGTGACATGCCAGGACGAGAAGTCTCAATTGCAAAACAAAGAAAAGGCCCTGCGCATTCTTCGTGCCAGGCTCTTCCAGCGCATGATCGATGAGCAGCAAGCCGAGATCGCTGCGAATCGCAAAGAGCAGGTGGGGACCGGCGAGCGCAGTGAGAAAATCCGGACCTACAACTACAAGGACAACCGCGTGACCGACCATCGGATCGGGCTGACCATCCGCAATCTCGCGGGCGTGCTCGAGGGAGATCTCGATGAGGTGATCGATGCGCTCACGCTCGAGGATCAAACGCGACGCCTGGCACAAGGCGGGTGAAGATTCCTTCGATTCCCGGCGTGGAGCCGTTTGAGGCGCGACGGCTGATGGCGCTTGCGCTCGACGTCCCGGTATCCCAACTCGGCCTCATCGATACAGTTCACCCGCGGGTGCGTGTGCGTTTTGATGCGCTGGTCGATCGGCTTCTCATCGGAGAACCGCTCCAATACATCGAAGGCACGGTCGAGTTTGGCCCGCTCGAGCTCAAGATCGACGCCCGGGCCTTGATTCCGCGTCCCGAGACTGAAAACATGTGGGACCTGATAGTGCGCGACATTTCGACCTCTGACGATGCAGAGCCAAAGGTCATTGTCGATCTGTGCACGGGGTCCGGGAACCTGGCGTTGGCTCTCAAATGGGCGTACCCGGAATCTCGCGTCATCGGCACCGACCTGTCTGTAGACGCGATAGAACTGGCGCAAGAAAACAAAGAGCTGACGGGGCTAGACGTCGAGTTTCACCGCGGCGACTTGTTCGATCCCCTTGATCGCAGTTTGATCGGTTCCGTCGATCTTCTCGTGGCCAATCCGCCGTATGTGGGGGAGTTCGAGGACCTGCCTGCGGTTGTGAGGGACTATGAACCACTCGACGCGTTGTTTGCAGGCCCCGACGGACTCCGGGTGATCGAACGGATTACTTCTGAGATGGGCGAGTGGCTCGCGCCAGGAGCCAGCGTGTTCATTGAGATTGGCGAGACCCACGCCAAGGCCGTTGCTGACATGATGAGCCCCCTTCAGGCACGAATAGAAAAAGATCAATCCGGCCGACCCCGCTACGCGATCGGATACTATGTGACCCGATAGGGACCGATGCGAGTCGCTCATGGGCAGTGGGTTGGGCGATTAAGGGAGGTCCGGTAGTTGAGGTCCGTTCTTGCTTTTGACGTAGAACTGAATTGCGGCGTTTTCCCGCGATCCATGCTGGTGCGCACGTGATCAAACAAGCTCTGGTGGCGCTCACAAAGGATCTCGTCGTCGGTGTTCCGACAGACACCGTTTACGGTCTGGCAGTGAACGCTTATTCGGAATCCGCGCTCGACCGCCTGTTCGAGGTGAAGGGCCGACCGGCGGACAGGCCGATAGCGGTGCTGGTGTCCGGCATCGAGCAGGCGCAAAAGATGGTCGAGTTCAACCCGAGAGCAAGAGAACTCGCAGAACGCTATTGGCCAGGACCGCTCACCCTCGTCCTGAGGAAAGTTTCCGGTGTTCCTGACCACATCGGCAATCCGGCCAATCGGACTGTGGGAGTACGCATGCCAAAGCATCAGGTGGCGCTTCAGCTGCTTGCCGATGGCGGTCCATTGCTGGTTTCATCGGCCAACCGGAGCGGACAGGCTCCGGCCGTCGACAGTATCGCCGCTGAGGAAATGTTCGGTGAAGAGGTTGCTTTCTACTTGCCAGGAGCCGCAGGCGCAGGAGAGTCCTCGACGGTTGTAGATCTCAGTGGTACCGAACCTGTGATTCTCAGGGCAGGACCGGTCAATATCTAGTTACACTCCGGCTGCAATTTTCGACGTTCCGGCGGAGGTTCCTGTGCAGATGTCTGATCCGATCGAGGTCGCCGACCCCGAGGTCGCCGACCTGATCGCCGCAGAAAACGGGCGCCAGAGCCGGGGCATTCAGTTGATCGCCTCCGAGAATTATGCACCCATCTCGGTCATGGAGGCCTCCGGATCGGTGTTCACCAACAAGTACGCCGAGGGATACCCGTTCAAGCGTTATTACGAAGGATGCGAAACCACCGACCAGCTGGAGCAGCTTGCCATCGACAGGGCGAAGCGTCTTTTCGACGTCGAATGGGCCAATGTGCAACCTCATTCGGGATCCACGGCCAATATGGGTGTCTATACCGCTTTGCTCGATCACGGCGACACCGTTCTCGGGATGGCACTGGATCACGGTGGTCACCTCACACACGGGTCGCATGTCAATTTCTCGGGTATCGACTACGACTTCGTTGGGTATTCACTCGACCCGGACACTGAACGCATCGACATGGATCAAGTCGAGCTCCTCGCAAAAGAGCATCGTCCCAAGATGATCGTTGTTGGCTACTCGTCGTACTCGCGACACCT
>JBFGAX010000071.1:0-14611 GCA_041567895.1 Acidimicrobiia bacterium | reverse complement strand
TTTGAACTCGCGGGCTTGCGGGTCGTACGCCTCGACCGGCAGCATTCCGGGTGTGGCCGATTCGCCAGGGCGCCAACGAATGAATGGTCGATTCACGGGTTGTAGCGGATTCGCCGGTGCTTCCGACGGCGGGTTGGTCGGGATCACGTCGAAGGACAGGATCACTTCGGTCGGCGGGGTCGACTGCGGGTGGGTTGCCAGGAATTCGTTCATGCGATGAGTCATGAACTCAAACGAGGGCTGCCAGCGTGCCCTGACTTTTGCGATGCGAGACGATTGATATTTGCTTGTTTGTTGGTCAACTGTTGCATCATCCCAGTGGATATGGGTTGCTGTGAAGAATCCTTCGTAGTGGAAGGGACGTACCAGCACCAGGTTCTCGAGATATGGAATCTCTCCAGGACCGGGTTGGAAGTCGCTTCGTAGCGTTACGCCACGCTGTTCTGTCCCATCCGGGTTTGTCCAGAAGAGGGTGACTACGGGAAATGTAGAGCGAGGGACTACTTTGCTGAAGAGACCCCAGGTTTGGGTTTGGAGCGTCAGCCTCGCCCATTGCCTTGATGGCAGAAACAATGCTTCGGCGGACGACGCTTCAACCGATATGGTCTCGACCTCCTCCCATGGTGACTGCGAACCAATCAGCACCGAATCAAGCGTGCTCATCAGCATGAACATCAACTGCCAAACGACCAGGATTCCGACGAACACCCCAAGGATGCGTGAACCTCGACGCGTCGTCGATGGGTCGGTATGCAGGCCAGGCATGTCTGATACCCTACGATTCTGCGGCGCCGGGCCTCGCTGCCCCTGACCTGGATTCTGTTCCATGGTCTTTTTTCGGCGGCGCAGCGATCGATGTGAAGCTTTCGTGTCCCATCACCCGCTGTCGTTCACCGGGTTGCTAGTTCGGTCAGAAAACGAGCGAGTGGCGCTCCACGATCGGGATTGTGCCATCGAGGTCGATTTCGGCTCCGTAGCGGGCGGCGACTTCGGCAAAGTCCTCAGACTCGAGAAGCCCGGGGCTGGTATCGATGAGACGAAAGAGATCCTCCAGGCCGGCAGGCGAGATGATTTCGAGAATGCGAGCCGGAGTGTCACCGGCATTCCAAAATGTGTGCCATTCGCCGCGTGGCTTGAAGAGAAGATCCCCCGCATGAGCGATGGCCTCAATCCCTGCCAATACTGCTCCCACACTGCCTTCGAGAATGTAGCTGTACTCGTCCTCGCGCGTGTGCAGGTGCATCGGCGCGGCGAGCGCATGTGGTGCCAGCCTGTGCTCGACCATCGCGAACCGTCCTCCGGTGTCTGACCCACTGATCATGAAACGGTCAGCGTTCGGTCCACCCAGAATTTCGCCATCTTCGGGACCGAGCAGCCGCGGACCTGAGAATTCCTCGACAGTCATGTGTTTCGTCTCCTTGCTGTAGGTAGCGAAGGTGGTCGTCGACTCATTCTGCTGGTCCAGATGTTGGCGGAGCCTGCCAATTCGTGGCGCATCACTGTCGCCGGCGTTCGCCAACGTTTGGGGCGGGAAGTTGGTGCCGCAGATGAGGTCGCCTGCCGGCATCACGCGATCAAAGGAGCGCTTTCGGCTGAGATGACCTCTCCGACTACAACCTCGATGACGCGCTGAACCGTCTCGTCGAGACTCGATGCTTCAATGACCGGAACCTCGTGATTGTGGGCCATCTCGACCAGATGACGATCGACTTTGCGAATATCTTCGAGATGGTCGAGGTAGCGGCTCGGGTTTCGACCATGCTCGTTCTCGAGTCGATTGAGGAAATGGGATTGGTGGACGCTCCGGTCCTGCAGTGTCAACAAGACTTGCACCAGAACCGCCTTGTCGCGTGCCGCAGCAAGGACGGGTTCGTTGAGCATGCCGGGGATGACGTGCACGCCTTCGACGATGAGGTCCCTTCGCTCCACGACTGTCCGATGTACGAGGCTTGCAACAGATCCGGCAACAATACGCGATTGTTCCAGGAAGCCGGCAACGATGTCTCCCCCGCTCTCGAACGAGGAGCGATGAATCGATGGCGTATCGGCAAAGCTCACCAGAGAACGCATGACTTCTCGCACGGCATCCGTCTGGACAACTCCCGCGAGATCGAGTCGTGCCGCCAACCGACTGGCGGCCGTCGACTTTCCGACGCCGGTGGCCCCTCCGACGAGCAGGACAATTGGCCTCGGGGAGCGTTTCGCCCGTCGCCACGCCTCATACCGATCTGCTATCGATAAGCCTTCTGACGTTCGCAGCACATCTACGGCAGTCGATCGGAGGGTCTCCGCACACACGGTCAGGCTGCCTTGGGCGCGTAGCGCAAGCTCGATACTCGAGGCCAATTCGTACGCCCGTTGCGGTGGGAGGCCCGTGGCCATTATCGAAGAAGCCATGAGGCCCTTCGAATACGGCAATCCGGTACCGTTGCGATCTTCCACCCATATCAGCGGCGCCATGGGCCTGTCGGCCTGGGACGGGAAATTCAACGACGGCATGGGGCCGCCTCCTTCGGTCGGGCCACGCGCGTGGCCTTTGGTTCCGAAGATGCCGGTGTGGCGTCTTCCTGGCCGCCTACGGGGTTAGCTGACGGGCTCGGGCGGGAAGACGCCCTACCGGTTCCTGAACAGCTTCCCAGCGCTGCTGTTGCTGCTGCCGGTTGCATGTGTTCAGGTGCGCGGATTCGCCCCAATATGTTGGGTCCCCCGTCCCGACATCTGGTCGGGTTCGGCTCGCTTCATTGTACAGATTGAAATTGTGATTGCGCCCGGATCGCGTATTGCCGTCGACAGCGCCGTCTAGGCGCCGAGGAGCGGGCGGACCTCGCGTCCGAGCAACTCGATACTGCGCAGCACCTTTTCGTGCGGAAGCGTGCCAACGCTCACATGCAGCTCGAATCGGTTGATACCAAGGATTTCCTGCCAGCGCTCGATCTTGGCAGCAACGGTTGCGGGATCTCCAAGAACGAGTGATCCGTCGGGCCTCCGCATCATCTCGTATTGTTGACGAGTCATGGGTCCCCATCCTCGCTCACGGCCGATGCGGGTCATGGCGATGGCATAAGAGTCGTAGAACTCGTCCGCGGCCTGGTCGGAGGATTCTGCGACATAACCATGGCCGTGAACCGAGAGCGGGACTTCGTCCGGATCGAATCCGGAAGACCTCAGTGTTCGCCGGTGCAAGTCGGCCAGAGCCTTGAATCGCTCGGGGCTGCCACCGATGATCGCGAGGGCAACGGGGAGGCCCCTCGTTGCGGCCCGAACAATCGATTGAGGGGTTCCACCAACAGCAACCCGGATAGGCAGCGGGCGTTCCGTTCTCGGATACACCCCCTGGCCGTCGATCGGAGGTCTGAATTTGCCCGACCACGAGACCTGCTCCTCATCTCGAATGGACAGCAGGAGGTCGAGCTTTTCGGCGAACAATTCCTCGTAGTCGTCCAGGTGGTAGCCGAAAAGCGGGAAGGATTCGATGAAGGATCCCCGGCCTACGAGCAACTCGGCCCGCCCGGACGATACGAGGTCAAGCGTTGCGTACTGCTGAAACACTCGCACGGGATCATCCGTGCTGAGCACCGAGACCGCAGGAAACAGGCGAATCTTCGACGTCCGACCCGCGGCTGCGGCCAGAACCACGGCCGGTGCGGACGAGGCAAAATCCGGGCGGTGGTGCTCGCCGAGCCCGTAGACATCCAGTCCGACCGCCTCGGCTACGTCGATCTCTTCGAGAACCTGGCGGAGTCGCTCACCGTGGCTGATGGTTATTCCCGAATGTGGATCCGGTATCGTTTCGGCAAAGCTCGTGATTCCGAGTTCCATGTTTTCCTCGTTGTGCGGGCCTATGTTCCGGCTTCGTCCTGCCAGTTGTCCTCGTTTATCGCCGACGGTCGCACTCTCGGCGGCTCGCCTGGCATCTTCGGGTAGTGAGGTGGCCATGGTGCCTCGCCGAGTCCCCGCTCCTCGTCGGCGGTGACCATTTCGAGCACAGGTTTCAGATCGCCCGCAGCCTCGTCAATGCCATGGGTGATGTCACCGACGTCCGCCCATCGCTTCTTGAATGTCATGAGGTCGAACTGATGGGTATCGACGGTTTCGAGTTCGTCCCACCTGAACGGGGTTGAGACGTACCCGGTGTGGCGCACACTGTACGCAGACGCAATGGTCTTGTCCCATGCATTCTGGTTGAAGTCGATGAACACGCCTTCGCGTTCTTCCTTCCACCACGCGGTCGTAGCGAGGTCGTTTCTCCGTTCGACTTCGCGTGCGATGGCCAGGCCCGCCCGCCGGACCTGGAAGTAATCCCATTCCTGCCGAAGCCGCACGTAGATGTGGATGCCCCGGTTGCCCGAGGTTTTCGGCCAGCCGACCAGGCCGACGGTGTCGAGCACGTGTTGCACCGTTGCTGCAACGTTTCGGCAGGCGTCGAAGTCGTAGCCGTCCGTTGGATCCAAATCGAGCCGTAGTTCGTCCGGATGTTCGAGGTCGTCGGCACGAGCATTCCAGGGGTTCAGATCGACGCAGTTTTGCTGTGCCATCCAGATGACGTCGCCCCCGTCGAGCGGCAGAAACATCTGACCTGGGCGCGCCGATGGGAATTTGACATCAACCATCTGGCGGGCCCCCTTGATGGCACGCTTCACAAACACCGGCTGTTCCCCCACTCCCTGGTTGAAGCGCTTCAGGAGGACGGGGCGGTTACGGACACCACGGAGTGCTCCTTCCAGGCACATGAGATAGTGGTCGACAAGGTCCATTTTGGTCCACCCGTGGTCGGGGAACATGATCTTGGAACCGGATGAGATCCGGATCTCACGGTCTCCTGCCTCTACGAAGGTTTCCTCAGCCACCGTTGTCTTCCGTGTTCCCGTATTGGACGGTTTCGGGTTTTTCGATGAGGAGACAGTGGGCGATGGTGTCGGCGACGGGACGGTGCTCGACGCCGGCCGGAATCACGTAGAGATCGCCCCTGTGCATATCGACCGACCGGTTGTCTTCGAGTTCGATCCGGAACTCACCATCCCAGCAGAGGAACAGCTCGTCTTCCTCATGGCGGTGCCATGGAAACTCACCTTCGAGTCTGGCAATTCTCACAACGGTTTCGTTGACACCGACGAGGTCGGAAGGCTGATAGGGGCCTCGCAAAGCTGCAATGGCGGCCTGGATCGAGGTCGGATGGATCATCCGACGATTGTACGTA
The DNA here is from genome assembly GCA_041567895.1 of Acidimicrobiia bacterium. Classification (GTDB taxonomy): domain Bacteria; phylum Actinomycetota; class Acidimicrobiia; order Spongiisociales; family SHLN01; genus JABDOU01. Next base: position 9,414 of record JBFGAX010000071.1, on the reverse strand, counting down.
CATCCCGGGCTGCGTCTGATTCAGTTCTTTTGCAAGACCCCGTCTGTCACGAGCCGGTCAACGAACTCGTCGATGTCGCGGGCGGCCGTGTCGAAGTCGAGCCCGTACTCGTCGGACAACAGACGTGCGGCTTCTGCCACGGTCTCCTGGTCGGAAAGGTGCCGCCAGATCGAGGCAGCAGAGTCTTTCAAACGAAAAACGTCGCCGCCCCCGGAGACAACGATCACTTCGTCGATGCTGCCGTAGACCGTGTCGTCCGCCAGGCGAACGTCGCCGGTCCAGTCGGGCACATGTTGAATCGGAGTGACTCCAGCGCGGTTCTTCAGGCAATGGCTTGGTGGAATCAGGCGCCAGCCGGTTTCGCTTTCGCCGAGATCGTCGTTCCAGAATCGAATATCGGGTTCATTCCACGGAAAGGCGACGTGGTCGGGTTGGCCGTCCCAGTACCGCCTGTCATGCGCCGACCATCGTTCGCGCCACATCTCGTATTCATCACCGAGGCGATCCGGAGCATGATCCTCGAGATCGCGGGCGCTGACCGCCGCTACAACACGAGGTTCAGCGTTCACAATGGATTCGCGTAATTGGGCGGCGGAGAAAAGAGGAGCGAATACGATCCGGTCGTTGTCGACCTCGGCCAGGTACCTTGCGAACCGGTCGCCGGAATAGGCAACGTCATCGACGACGATCACCGGGCCTTGCCCCGGTCCAGGTTGCCCGACATTGTCCAGTAGATATGAGATCATGCCGAGGACGAACCACCCACCACGCGGAACCGCCGCAAGCCGATAGGTGGAAAGGTCTGGACCCAGCAAATCCTCGAGTCGCTCGGCCAATGTTTGGCAGGCGACCTTCAGCTCGGGAAAATCGATGAACGTCGTGTGGGGAGTGACATTGTCCAGCTGCCACCGCAGCGCCCGGATCCGCGACCTGTCGCTGTCATCAAAAGCACCGATGAGCCCGATCCGGGGGTTGGGAGACTCTCGAACGACGATCGCGGCCTTGCTCATGGTGTTGAGGACCGGGCTCGCCTGGAGGGCGAGAGACAGTTGTCGGACAGCAGCCGCATCCGAGTCAGGTAGCGCGTCGAACTGCGCCAAGAATCGAGCACCTTCCCCTGGGAAAAGGTGCTCGAATGAGACTTCATGGGCGTGGGTAGCAACCACGCCGTAAACCTACAGTGACTAATTGGATCTCACGAGATCCACTATCGAACTAGTTGCCGCCGCCCGGATCGCCTTTACCCATGCTGCTCCCGAAGGAAGGATCAGCACCCGGGTTGGTCGTGCCGTTCTGGGTCAATTCTGCGATTGAGCCCAGCCGCTCGATCGCAGGCTTGGAGTATTTCTTCTTGTTCGTCAACAGACGCCCCTTTGGTTTTCGCGCTCTTAGTAGTTGAGTTTACCCGTATCAGCGTAGTTCGCAAGACGGAGATCGGGTTCACCAAAAGTTTCGTAGCCACATTTCGAGGGTGAGGGCGGCCCAGAAATTACCGTCGAGAACCTTGCCTTTCTCGAATTCTTCGAAGTGGGCTCGCATGTTCTGCTCGCGGACGAAGCCGAGCTCTTCGCCGCGCATGCCGGACAAGAGATGACGTACGTTATCCGCCGACGGTCCTCGTAGATGCTGGTCGATGAAGGGCAACGGAACGGTTTTCGATAGGGGAGCGACGAGTTCGCGTGGAACCATCGTCTCGAGGGCGAGTCGTGAAATCTGTTTGGGCGAGGCGGGAGACTGCACCAGCCCGGGTGCCAGACCAAGAACGAATCGGATGATCGCATCGTCGCTCCAGGGATCCACAAAACGAATTCCCTGCTGCACGTGCATCCGCTGCATCCAGGTGGCAACCCTCATCTGAAACGGAGAGAGGATGGCCTGGAATCGACGACCGGTTGGCCCTGGTTTTGGAGGTCGTGGCATCGCGTCGATCATGAGAACCGACATGGCCGTGGCCTCGGCGAACTCAGGATTGACCCAGCGCTGCCATTGCCTCGATCGTGAGGCGATTGCCCTTCGCCGGATACGCGAGGGAATGCGGTCAACAAGAGCCGGGCGCACCATGTCGAGCCACAGGGCCGAGGCAGTCGAGCGCCTTCCCAAGTGGGAGAACTCGAGCATGAGGTGCGACCAGCCTCCCCGGGTGAACGTTGACCACAGGTCATGGATGTCGGAACCCACCACGAGGTCGCCGCGGTTTCCGAGCATCATCGAATCGATGTTTTCGCCTGCCGCCAGGGAAATGGTTCGCTCGAGCAGGGGCTGATAGTGTCCGTAGAGCGGTTCATTCTCATCGGGGCCTGACGGAAAGTCAGCCAGCGGTGGCGTCTTCTCTGCGTCGACATCGACGACCGGAATCCCGAGGGCGGCGGCCAGCCGACCGCTCACGGCCCGTTCATCGACTTCCGGCGTCTCTGTATATGCGAAGCTCCATGCTTTGATCGAGTTGGGAATCCGATACCGGTCGCGAGTTTTAGCGGATGCCGCAGCCAGCGTTGCCGAGTCAAGTCCCCCGCTGAGCATGATCCCTGCCCTCTCGACAGGAAGGCGAGTTCTCACCGAGTTCTGCAGCAGCCCGGCAAGGTCGGTGGCTGCGTCGAATCGATCGGAGGGCGTGTCGGGTTCTGGCTCCAGGGTCCAGAATTGATTCGAGTCGAAACCGTCTCGATCCATTGTCACAATGTGTGACGGCTCGACCTGGCGGACGCCGTCAAAGAACGTCCAGGAGAGATCAAGGACTCCGCCCGCCAGGTGACCGGCAACGGCCCGCTCATGGATACGCCTCGGCATCAGGCCGGTAGCCAGCACGTGTGTGGGTTCGCTGGCGAACAGGACGAGTCCGTCTGCGTAGTAGAAGATGAGTGGTCGCATGGACATCGGGTCGCGAGCGGCCAGGACGATGTTTTTCTTGCTATCGATGAGCGCGACTGCGAAGTCTCCTTGCAGCGACGCCCTGGTCAGGGTGCCATTACGCTCGTAATCCGACAGCAGCGCATCCCCTACCGTCTGGCCAGGCTGTGCCGAGTCCAATCTGGCGTCAGCCACCACGAGAATTGTGCCGTCACCGGACCATGTGAGGGACGGCTGCTCAGCCGATATCGGCACCGAATAGATCTGCATCGTCTCATTGCCCCCACGCGCCACAGCTCCATCGTTCGGACCCATCGCGGCATGCAGCATTCGTTCGACCAGCGCGCTATCGATTCGCCTCCCTCGAAGGTCTACGATGCCGCCGATCCCTGCCATCCCATCAAACTAGGTTCAGCATCTCAACCAGGAAACGAATTGGACCGATCGGCCCTCGCAATGAAACGGTATCTTCTCTACGGATACACGGTTGCCACGGATTTCCCGTTTGCGAATCGACTGCTGCCGGGCGTCGAACAGCCCGATGTGTACTTCGGCATGACGCAGAACCCGCTCCTACCCGACCCGGAATTCAAGCTCGTGTTTGAGACCGAACCACCGTTGTACGATGGCAAGGCCGAGCTCTATGTATACGAAGGTCCGGACCGTCTATTCGTTTTCGAGTTCACGGGTGCCGCGCGATTCAAGTTGTCACCAACTGAAATCCTGTTCGAAGTTCTCGACCCCGAGTGGGCCTTCCTCACCGAGATCTATTTTCTGGGTATCGTGATGAGCAGCTGGCTCGAACTCAACAGCACCATCGCTCTCCATGCCTCATCGGTCGTCATCGACGATCAGGCAGTGGCGTTCGTCGGATTGAATCAAGCCGGTAAGAGCACACTCGCTGCCTCACTCATGGCTCGGGGACATCCGCTACTCACCGATGACGTGCTGGCGGTTCGAGAAACGGCCGGGAGCTTCGAGGCATACCCCGGGTATCCGCAGATGCGAATGTGGCCGGAAACGGCAAGAGTTTTTGGGCTTGATCCGAAGTCCTATCCCTCGGTGCATCGAGAGTTCGACAAGGTTCGGGTTCCGATCGGGACGGGCGGCATTGGAGTGATGCGGGAGGAACCGGCTCACCTCACTTCGATATTCGTCCTCGATCGGCGGGACGACATAACGAAGGTGAGATTCGAGCCGACAGCATCCAGGGAGGCGATGACGCATGTGCTCCGGACCTCGTTCGCCGGCCTGGTGCTTGGTGGTTTAGGCGTGAACCAGGAACGGCTGCCGAAGCTCGCCGCGCTGGTAGACCAGGTCTCCATCACGAACCTCTCATATCCTTCGCAAATGGATGGCATCGTCCCTCTGCTCGAAGCTATTGAAAGACGGATCCGTGGGCGAATATAGCGTCTACCACTTTGGCGACATGCTTGCCGATCCCGGTCGGGTAGACGCCTATCTGGAGGCGCTGCAGCAGGCGGTGCGACCGGGCTCGGTTGTGCTGGATCTTGGCACCGGCACCGGGTTCTTCGCCCTCAAAGCGTGCGATTTTGGGGCGTCGAAGGTCTATGCGATTGATCCCAATTCGTCGATCGGGTTGGCAAGCGAGCTCGCCGCAGCTAACCGACGAGCCGAGAAGATCGAGTTCATCCAGGCGATGAGCACAGATGTTGACCTCCCGGAACGAGTAGATGTCATCATCTCGGATCTCAGAGGAATCATGCCTCTCTACGGTCGCCACATTGATTCCATCAGAGATGCTCGCGATCGTTTACTCACCGACGGTGGAACTCTGATACCCCTCCGAGACGAGTTGTGGTGTGCTCCTGTGAGAACACAGGCAGGACTCGAGCCCTATTCAGTGTGGACATCAGAGTTTCATGGACTCGACATGTCCGCCGGGTCCAAGTACGCGCGCAACGTGTGGAATGCTCCTCGCATTCAGCCGAGCGATGTCATGGCCGTACCGCGGCGATGGGCGGTGCTGGACTACCGAACGATTTCAGACGTCCATGTATCCGGAGCGGTTTCATGGGGAGGTGAGGATGCGTTCGAGGCCGATGGGCTATGCTTGTGGTTTGAAGCGATCCTCTCGGAGGACACGTCGTTCTCCAGCGGCCCGCCCCGCCCGGGAGGACCCACCAGAACGGCCAACACGTACCGTCGAGCTTTCTATCCATTTCTCGAGAGTATTCAGGTCGAGCCGGGCGATGAGCTCGCAGTGTCAATCGGCGGCCTGAGAACAGATGGGCTTGGCGGAGATTACAGCTGGCGATGGACTACCACGCTGACCGATGGTGCTGGAAACGTCAAAATTGCATTCGATCAGTCAACGCTGCTCTCGATGCCTATCCCTAGAAGCTGAGCACGGCGGCTACTCGGATACCTGGACCAGACCCCTCGACGCGAGGTCATCAACCAACTCATGGATGTCGTTTGCAAGCGTCTCTCCATCGACTTCATACCGTGACGCCAGATATTGATGGGCGTCGGCCAACGAGTCTGTCTCACCGATGGCCTTCCACATGTCGAGGGCAACCCCATTGAGCGAGTAATACACCTCGCTACCCAGGTGCAGTATGACCGCTTCTCCGTCGGACAGCTCCTGCAAGAGGGCATCGGGCGCAAGTACGACCTTCCTGTTTTCGTCCAATGAAACCCATCCCTCGTGTCGTCAGTCAAAAACTCTTCCGTCTGCGTCACCTGCGAACGCGGTGTACTCAGAGGCTACCTCCGGGTCGTCGTTGATCACCTGACCCTCTACCTCGACCCATGCATGGAACACCGGAGTGTTCGGAGACTTCTTCACGCCGAGTCGCAACTCGGACGATATGTTCATGTTCGAAAGCAAGACGGCGGAAGTCAATGATCGAGCGAGGCAGTTCGGACTTCCGATCGAATATTTTGCAGCAACTGCTACGAGGACGGCTGCTCTTCGCGCAGTTTCGAGGTTGGAGATCTCGTCTCGATCCGGAACCTCTACGGTTTGCCTGACCAGCAATTGTCGGATTCGCTGAAATCCCACGACACGAAAGCCGATACGAACGAGGTGGAGTAGCAACCAGGCGCGGACGAGGAGATTCCGATCCTGTCGGTCGAGACCGGTGACGAACATCCTGGCTCGAGTCAGCCAACGGCGAATCAACATGAAAACAGCGTATCCGGCCGAGATGCGTACGAAAGGGAATCGGAGATGTTCCTTGCATAGGCTGATGCCGGCATGCACCACCTGACCGGTCTGGATTACGCCTACGTCCCGCCATTCTGGCCAACGGCCGGGGAGCATGCACTGCTACAGGCGGCGCTTCTCTCAGATGATCGAGCAGTTGCAGCCTGGGCGACCGTCGATGTCGGCGAGGCGGTCCGCACATACCCAATGTGGAGTCTGCTGCCTCTCGCCTTCTTCAATCTGAAGTCCCTGGGAGTATCGATACTCGATCTTCCCGACGCGGCTGCCGCCTTCTCAGTCACAAACGCCAAAAATGAGAAACTGCTGCCGGCCGCAGCAGACGTCGTCCGACAATTCGCAGGGGTTGGAATCAAAAGTGTTCTGCTCAAGGGTTCCGCTCTTGCCGTGAGCCGGTATCCCGCCCCGGGGACACGTCCGATGTTCGATGTCGACATCATGGTGCGCCCCGGCCAGGCAATGGCGGCCGCAGCTCTTTTGGTCGAGCAGGGTTTTCGTCCCGCCGTCCAGCTCTCAAACCCCGTCTTGAGAACACGGGCCAGTGCTCAGTTTGTGCGATCGGACGGAGTCGATATCGACCTCCACTGGCATGCGCTGGGAGGGTATGTTGCCGATCCGTTTGACGATGCTCTATGGCGTGGCACCGAGTCGGTAGGCGGCAGCGGTTCGGCGCTAACGCAGTTGCGCTCGGCAGAACAACTCGTACACGTTGTTGCTCACGCCCTTCGCAATGGGAAGCCAGGGAGCCACTGGTGGCTTGACGTGGCTCTCATTCTCCGAAGCTGGGAGCCCGACGATTCGGAACGCCTCTCGAGCCTGGTTTCGTTGTTCGCGATGACATTGCCACTGCGGGGGATCCTCCGGTATGTCGAGCGCGAAATCGGCTGTGACGTGCCGACGAGCATCTTTGACGCCCTCGCATCAACCCGGCCTGCTCGCGGCGAGATCATGAGAAGTCGTGTCCTCGGGCGGCTTGAACCTGATTCGACGTCCGCTGCTCTGATGAGATCGTGGGCAACGTACTCGGCAGTAGCCCGGGCAGAGCGACGATTTCCTGGCCCCGTCGGATTCCTCCGGTTCACATGGCAGTATCTCGACTCGAGTTCCTCGGACCCGTCTGCCCTTGCTGCAGTCCGTCGAAAACTCCGATAGTCGACCACTTCCGGTGGTCAGGATCGGGCTATGTTGCTATATTCTGCGTTGAGTCGGACGCAGAGAGTGAGCGGAGCTTGCGGATCTCGTTGCGATGGTGTTGCTGGACCCCATCGCAACCGCGTCCGGCTCATCAGGTTTCGATCCACGGTTTACGGACCGCAACATACGATTTCTAGCTGAAGAAACCAGCGACGATGATCCCCACGGTCATCAGAACTCCGACTGCCAGTTGTGTCTGGGCCGTACCCGTCAACACGGGAATCAAGTCTCGACCCGCGGCGCCCGCCCGAACTCTCGCCACCAGCCCCCATGCACCAGCGGTCGCCACGATTGAGGCAGCCGCGCCCGCCGGAACAACTCCCAGGACTGCTCCGATCGTCGGCAGCACGGTGCCACCCATCATCAGCATTGCGTACAGCACTTCCGATGTACCCCGGCCCATCCTCACCGCCAGGGTTCGCTTGCCGGCGGCCTCATCGGTCGGTATGTCGCGAATGTTGTTGGCTACCAGAATGGCCGTCGCAAGCAGACCGATAGGGACCGCGAGCCAAACGGCGTCTGATTGAAGCGTTCCGTCATGAACGAATCGACTGCCGACAGTCGCCACCAGTCCGAAGAACACAAAGACGAACAATTCTCCGAATCCGGCGTAGCCGTAGGGCCGGGGACCTCCTGTGTACCCGAGGCCGGCCGCGATAGAGACCACACCAACGGCGATGATCACTACGCCGGCCTGGCTTGCAAGATACAACCCACCGATGGCTGCAATGGCGAACATCAACCACACGCCGCTCCAGGCCTGGCGGCTGCTGAGCAAGCCCGAAGAAACTGCACGAACCGGGCCGAGCCGGTCGGGCGTATCGGCTCCCCGTCTGGCGTCGGAGGCATCGTTTGCAAAGTTGGTGGCGATCTGTATGGAGATTGCTGCTATCAGGGTGACGATGAATATATCGAACCGAAAAACACCGTCGTTGAAGGCGAGGGCCCCTCCCACCAACACCGGTACAGCAGCAGCCCACAGCGTTGCTGGTCTGCTCGCTGAGATCCATGTCGAAAGGCCGGGTGTCTGCTCAGCCGAATGCATAGAAATAGCCGTCTCTGGCTCCGACATAAATTGATCCCTTCCACACGGTCGGGGTCGATTCGATGCATCCCGAATCGAGATCAAACTGAGAAATGGTTTGTGGGCTCCCTGGATCGGAGACGTCGTAGAAGCGCAATCCGCCTCCTGCTTCGCAATTTATGGATACGACGAGAGTGTCATCGACCAGCAGGGGCGACGACCAGGCGTGATGCCCGACTTCGTCGCGGAAGAGAACCTCTCCGGTCTTGGCATCTACCGCAAGCAACTCGCCGGGGTGGGTGGTGACATAGACAACTTCGTCACCAAGAACGGGCGTCGCCCACAGACCTCCGTCGTCACCGTCCACGCGCGGCGGAATCGGAACTCCCCACACGAAAGGATCTTCCTGGCTCGGGTCGAGCTTCACGAGTTGCCCGACTTCCTTGCTCCGTGCATTGAAGCGCTCCATCTCGACGGGGACGTACAGCATGCCTTCGTCATCGATGACAATCGACGCGTCGATATCGTCTCCGAGCCAGTAGTCGAATACGATCGGAGCTTCCCCCTGGCGAACATTGCTGATGTCGACTCCCACGACCCGGCCGCCGCCGTTCCCGAAATACGCAGTGTCCTCATAGATGGCGACCGAGTTCTCAATCGAGAGATTTCGACCAACCAGGTCGATCAGTTCGGTCGTCCATCCATTGACAGTAGCGAGCACCTGCGGATCGACACTCACTGAGCCATCGTCGGCATAGGCCCGGTTGAGGAGCACAGCGTAGAAGATGCCGTTCTCGCCACCTTCGTAGAGAACATCATCGATCACCGATGGGTTGCCGTCCCAATCGTTGTTCCAAATGCCGTTCCAATCGTCCGCGTTGAGTGCCCAGACTTCGGTTGGTGCCTCGCGATCAAGAGCGAGGATCCTCATCTTGTTGTCTCGCGATCCGAAGTACAGCAGCGGGTATCCGTCCGGATCGAGCGTGACCGAGCCCTTGATGGCGTCGCCCGTGACAAACGGAGGCCTTGTTTCGAGACCTGAGGCAGCATCAAGGAAGTGAACCTTGTGGTCATATGCTCCGAAGATGACTTCGGTCACTCCGTCGCTACGTTCATAGACAACGGGCTGGCCGGTCCAGGCGGTTCCGCATTTCGTTGT